>WRGX01000181.1 GCA_009786975.1 Defluviitaleaceae bacterium | reverse complement strand
CGAGACCAACTGTTTACGGCGTAACTTCGGCGTATATTTTACCTGCCGGAGTAACCTCACCGGCAGCGGTAACGCTACCGTAAGTATGTAACCGCAAGATGACCAACACTGCCCGGAACATTTTGTTCCGGGCTTTTTTTTGCTCCGGGAAACGGCTCCCGGCTTCGAGAAAAAAAAGAGTCGGCGAGTGACACTCGCCGACTCTTTTTTTATACATTAGGTAATTGCTCTCGGCTTCGAGGGAATGTGCCGCCGCCGACATGTATCCCCGGTGGCGCGGGAAACGTTCGCTTCGCTCACTGCGCCCGTGGTGTCCAATGCGCGCTTGGCGCGCTTTTTTATGATACTGTTTTGAAATTTTTTCAAACCAACGATTTTGAGCGATTTTGATTGAAGTAAACGCTCGGTCGATGTACAATGGTTGGGGAACGCGGGCGGCCAATTTTTAGCGGCGATTTATGCGTTCAGCGAATTACAAAAATGTGAAAATTCAGCGAGAGGAACGCGGGCGGCCAATTTTCATCAAAAATTGGTGCGCATCAGCGAATGGCAAAAAAATATGAAATCATGGATCAGAGCAAATCAAGCGGGCTACACACCGAATCGTGAAAAAAAAGCGATTGTGCTTTCCGAAACGGATATTTCGGGGGCGGCGTGGGGCCTCAAAAAGGACGGCAAAACCATTTTAAGCGGCGAGCTTTCTTCGCCCGGAAGGGGGGACGACTTTCACGTTGCACAGGAATTTTATTACACAATCGACTTTAGCGCGGCAACCGAGCAGGGGATTTATTCCTTGGAGCTTGAAAATGCCGAGGCGCAGAAAATTATTGTCAACGAAAATCCGTACGAGTTGTTTGCGGCGCAGGCAATCGGGCATTTGCGCAGAATGCGAAGCGGATGCGCGACGGATGTAAGCGGCGCGTCGCATCCGGGGGATGCGGCGGCGATTGTGTATGAAGTTAGCGGGGATTGGCGGCAGGGCGCGTGGAAAGAGGCCGTCCCGCGCAGAACCGTCGATATGCACGGCGGGCATTACGACGCGGGGGATTGCATTAAATTTACGCTTACCGAGGCAAATATGGTGTGGCATTTGTTGCGCGCTTATGAAGAAAATCCCGCGCTTTTCGCCAAGGAGCAAATTTTGGGCGAAGCGAAGTACGGGCTGGATTATTTAGCCAAAACCTTCCCCGACGAAAACACTTTCGTTGTCCAAGTCGGAGACGGAAAAGACCATATCGTAAGCCGCCCCCTGCCCGAAACGGAAGTTCTGGACGGCAAGCGACCCGCGTTATGCGCGTTGTCTCGTGTACACATGGGGGTTACGGCGGCGGCGTTGGCGTTGGGCGCGCATGTTTTTGCCGAAACCGACCGCGAGGCCGCCGCGCTTTACGCAAGCAAAGCGAAAGCAATTTACGCCCGCGCCCGCCAAAACGACACACAAACCTCCGCCTTCGAGCGCGACCACGTGAATGATTTTTACTACGACGAAACCGACGTCGATAACATGGCCCTTGCCGCCGCAGAATTATACCGCTTGACGAAAGAGCAAAAATATCTCGACGACGGAAAGGCCTACGCCCCGCCGCCCGTAAGCAGCGTGTCATGGAGCCTGTTAAACGGGCAAGCAAATCACCGCCTCGCAGAAGCGGGCGACGTTGACGCAAAAAAACGCCTGCTCGACGAGGCGGCCCTCTACAACTGCGAAAATGTCTGGAGCCTCCCCGGCGGCGAATACACATGGGGTTCCTTGCCCGTTTGGATTGGCATGGCAAACAACCTCGTTTTCGCGCGGCGTTTAAGCGGCGAAAGGACACAGCCCGCGCCGTTTTTGCGCGTCCTCGACTACACCTTCGGACGCAACAACTGGGGGCTGGCGATGCTTGCCTCCGAAGCGTTGCCCAATCCCGTAAAAAATATTTACAGTTGGATTTCGTTCCGCCTTGGGAAATACGTAACCGGCGCGCTGTCCGAAGGCCCCGGCAAAAAGGCGATGCACGACGGATTGTCGGGGCATTTCGAAACGCCGCGAGGCGGCCCGCTCGACAAATTCAACACATCGGAAGCCGTATTTTTCGACAACGGCGAAGATTTTATGATTCAGGAAAGCACGATTTGGGGACAGGGCAATTTAATTTTAATGCTCGCACTGGCGGGCGCGCCAAAGGCGCAATAATAACCGGAAACAAGCATCCGCGGCGACGCATTTTTGCAGAATCCGAAGCCGAATGCGGTTTCCCATCAAAAAGGGGATGTTTTATATGAAAGCGAAAAGATTTTTAGCATTGATTTCAGCAATTTTACTAACCGTCGCCATTTTCCCGCCCGTCGCACTCGCGTCGGACGACATCGACGAAAGCAACCGAGGCCTCGGTTTCGCGCGAATGTTCAGCGCGTCGCCGGATAACGCTAACTGGGACTCCGGATTTAACCACATCTACGGCCCGTTTGTGGAATTCGACGTCACGCGCGAGGGTCTTCATACGCTCGAACTGCCGCCTTGGCCGCGCGACGATATATTTTGGGTGGGCGGAAACACATGTGTATTTTTCCTAAGCCCGCTAAGCCCGACCGAAACCGCCTTACCCGTCAGCCTTGAATCCATCGAAATCAACGGCGTGACGAAAATCGGCGCACGTCAGTTTGTTTCCGGCGGCTCGTTTTGGAATGAAACGCCCGGAACGTATTTTGGCAACATTACGTTCGGGCCTTCGCAAATGATAAATTCCGTCCCGGGCTATGATATCCGCCTGTTTTCGGTGCCGGATATAATCGGCGAAGTTCCCGTTGACCAATGGTCGTCGGCAGGCCCGAGCGCGCTTTTGGGCGAAATAAACGAAGGCGACATCGTACGAGTAACCTTCCGCGTAGGAATTGACGCAGACGCGCCGCCGCCCGAACCGGTCGAGTTACCCGAACGCCCCAACGAACGCCTCGATTTCCCGGCGGGAACGCGCTTTATCGCCCTAACATTCGACGACGGCCCAAACACAAATTACACAGTACAAATTCTGGACGAATTGGCGCGCCTCGGCGCAACCGCTTCGTTCTATGTAAACCCTGTAAAATTCAACGAAAGCACCTTGCCCATTGTTCGCAGAATGATTAGCGAGGGTCACGACGTTGAAAATCACAGCTGGAATCATTCCAGTTTCGGGCAAGACATGGGAACCGGCACAATAACAACGGCGGAAGCCGCTTTTGATGACCTGACCCGCACGTCGCAAGCCATCTTCGACGCAACGGGATATTGGCCGTTTTCATTCCGCGCACCGTTTTTCCAATGGGGCGGCGAAAATGACATCTTGCTGGGTCTCGACCGCGAGTTAAATTTGGCCTTTGTTGATTCCGGCATGGATACAAATGACTGGCAGGACGCCCGCTCGCCGCAAGATATCGCGGACTTCATTTTAGATACAACCTCGCCCGAAGGCGGAATTATTTTACTGCACGACTGCGGCGGCTCTCGCCAAAGAACGGTCGATTCGTTGGAATTATTCATCCCCGAAATGCAAGAGCGCGGCTATGAATTTGTTTCCGTTCGCCAATTAATGATGCTTACGCAAACCATGCCGCAGATGCTTACGGGCGCGAATATGTGGCCGCGGGCGAACCAGTGGGCGCCGGCAAGGGGCGGCACAGTTGTTCCGCTTTGGCCGGATTATCCGAACTGGTGGGAGCAAGATTGGTGGACGGACGCGACGCCTCCGTGGGAGCGCGGCGAGACGGCGCAACCGCAAGAGACGCAAGAGCCCCCTACCCTACCCCCGATTGACATCGATACGGACGCGCGAGTGCTTGTTGTGCAAATGGAATCGTATGATATCGTCGATATGGCGGATAATTCCGTAATCGAAACAATGGACGTACGCCCCGCAAATATCGACGGCCGCACCATGCTGCCCGTACGATTTTTGGCATACGCCTTGGGTGCCGAAGTTGACTGGCTTGCCGAAACCGAAACGGTTGTTCTTACCCTGGGCGAGCAAACCCTGTCCTTTGGCTTGGGCGAAACGGTCGAAGGCATGGACGTTCCCGCGCAGTCAATCGGCGGCCGAACAATGGTTCCATTGCGATTTATCGGCGAGTTTTTCGGAACGGAAATAGAATGGGACAACGACACGCGCAGTGTTTTAATAATCGTTTAGCCCCAAAAGCCTCAACACCGCCACTTTTGGAATCGCTCCGGTAACTTGATTCACAACGGCACCGTCTTTTACGACAACGAGAAGCGGAATGCTCATCGCGCCAAAAGCGGCGGTAAGTTCGGGTTCTTCATCCACATTTATTTTGCCCACTTTAACGTGGGCATTTTCTTGCGCAATTTCGTCCAGAATCGGCGCAACAGCCGCACAAGGCCCGCACCATTGCGCCCAAAAATCCAAAAGGACGGGACGGTCGGATTGTACTACTTCCGCTTCGAAGTTACTTTTTGTTATTGTTATAACGCTCATACATTTGTCTCCCTTTGAAGTTGGGCGTAGTGGCAACACGCCCTAACGGTTATATTGGCATTTTTTAACATTCTACCGTTTTGACTTCTCCGTGTCAACATTTTGTCCTAACTTTGTCCTAATTCTGTATAAACTTAACAATTTTCTTCTCTTGAGCTTCCGGATTGATTTTTAAAACCTGCGCCGATATCCTGTTTTTTGCGTCTTCGACGTCAATGCTCGCGGCTTGCTCAAAAATTTCTTCGCCCCAAAACCGCTCCGTTGTACAAAACAGCGTTGATGCCATGCCGTATTCTTCGCCTTTTTTCGAGACCTTGTATCGTCTGCCGCAATTTGAAATAAAAAATTTCATTTGCAATTCGGTCAAAGCCTTGTCAAAGCCGAATTTATCTTCCCGCGAAAAGCCGCCCATCTGCTTTACGTCTTCAACGGGGAGTGATTCGTGGGCAGAAATTACGTCGTAAATGCGCTTGGCGAAATGACTGACGGTTCCGTCTTCGTAAGCGTCTTCGAAGCTCGCGTCGCCGCGCCGCACAGCCAAAAAATACGGGAACCACTCTTTTGTGAGAAAGCCGCTTTTTTTGAAAAACAATTTGCCGTATGTGACATCGTCGCGTTCGGTCAAAACGCGATTAATCCATTCGCACGGGTCGGTAACGGGGTCGCCTGTATACCAGCGAACAGGAGTTTCATACGGCGGCGGCTCGTTCCAGTTCCACGGCAGAATGGTGTAAATTCCTTCGCTGTTGGCACCGCCCATGGAAAACCCTGCGGACAGCAAAGTTTTTATGAAATCGTCGTAATTTTGAATCATGCTTTGCTCATCTCAAATACCGTAACCTCGTGGTCGATACACAGTGACGCATGTTTTGCGGTAAATTTTATTATGCAATAATTCGGGTCGGTTTCGCCGTCGGGATACACCTCGACAAACCAGTTTTGCCAGCATTTGCTCTTGGTTTCTTGGTCGG
The DNA here is from genome assembly GCA_009786975.1 of Defluviitaleaceae bacterium. Taxonomy (GTDB): domain Bacteria; phylum Bacillota; class Clostridia; order Lachnospirales; family WQUN01; genus WQVC01. The sequence continues at coordinate 11,520 of WRGX01000181.1, read as the reverse complement.
TTAAAATTTCTGCTTCGCCTGTGAGGGTTATATTGTAGGTGGTTGTGCTTATGCAAACGCTTGCCTTGTTGTTTTTTTGCAAACTCTTGGCTTTGTTTGAATCAAGCGTCGTAGATAAGTAAATTTCCGAAATACATTCGGGATTAATAAGCGACATTACCATAACCACGGGACAGCCTTTTTCGTTGACGACACCCAAATGAACATTTGAGGTTTTTTTAAGAATCTGATTTGCTTTTTCCAACATTTTTAAATCCATGATTTGATTCCTCCTGAAAGAATTTTTTCTTAGTATAGCATGTCCAACACGACAACCGTGTGTCACGTTTGAGTTGCCCCGCATATAAAAAAACGAGTCGGCGAGTGACACTCGCCGACTCATTTTTTTCGTGCGAAGATATTAAACAGTCCCCAAACAATGTGTCCGAAATTTTAACAGGTTCCCCGATTTCCCTTTTCATACTATAATCCACTTATAAGCAAGACATACACTATTGTCAAACGGGGTTTTTAATTTATATGTCGAAAAAAAATCAGATTTCAGGCAAGTTTATCGGCAACGAACGGGGCTTCGGCTTTGTTTTGCGCGAAAACGGCGAAGACATTTTTGTTCCGCCGCACGCAACAAATGGCGCATTAAACGGCGACGAAGTTAGTGTGAGGATAAAAAAAACAGAGGGCGGAAGCCGAAAAACGACGGATGAACAGCGACTTTCCGGCAGAATTGTTGAAATTATACGGCGCGCGCCAATGATTGGTACGTTTTTTTTGGATGGGAAAAAAGGGTTTGTTCGGCCCATTGAGAAGAAAGTCCCTTATATTTTTGAGGTTCCAATGAAGTCGATTGCACGGTTTGGGCTTGCCGGCGGGCATCGCGTTGTTTTTTCAATAAACAAGCGCGCTCGCCCCGAAGTGCGGCTCGAGCCTTGTTTTGTTACGGAAATTCTGGGGCATATAAACGACCCCGGCGTTGATGTCTTGACCCTTGTGCATCAAGCCGGTGTGCCGTGTGAATTTTCCGAGGAAGTCGCGGAGGAAATCGCTCAAATTCCGCAGGAAATACACGCTAACGATTTGAACGGTCGTCTCGACCTTCGCGCCGAAAACATTTTCACAATCGACGGCGATGACACAAAGGACATCGACGACGCGATTTCATTTGAAAAAACCACCGACGGATGCTTTCGCCTCGGCGTGCATATCGCGGATGTTTCGCACTATGTTCGCGCCGAAACCGCGATAGACGCGGCGGCGTTTTCGCGTGGGACAAGCATTTATCTTGCCGACCGCGTAATTCCGATGCTTCCGCACGCGATTTCAAGCGGAATTTGCTCGCTGTTTCCGGGCGTGGACAGGCTCACGATTTCCTGCATAATGAACGTTGATGCGAACGGCGATGTCACCGATTACAAAATTACTCCGTCCGTAATCCAAAGCAAACGCCGCTACACCTATAATGAAGTGCAGGAAATTATAGACGTCGGAGACGACGCGTCAATAAATTTCATGGACGAGTTGCGCGAAATTTTACGCAACAAGCGCGAAAAACGCGGCGCGCTGGAATTTGACCTGCCCGAAGCAAAAATCCGCGTAGATGAAAACGGCCATGTAATCGCGATTGAGCCATATGACCGAAACAATGCCACAGGCATAATCGAGGAATTTATGATTTTGTGCAACGAAACGATTGCGTCGCATTATTACGCACAGAAAACGCCCTTCGTCTACCGCACCCACGAGGAACCAAGCGCAGAAAAACTAACGGCCTTGGCCGCGCAGCTCCCCTCGAAAAGCGGCAAAATTCCGAAATCGCCGAGAAAAATCAATGCCTCCGCCCTGCAAATCCTATTGGAAACCGCAAAATCCACCCCCGCCGCCTACACCGTTTCCACCGCAATCCTGCGCGCCCTCCCCCAAGCCGCCTACACCCACACAAACCCAACCCACTTCGGCCTGGCCTCCGAAGCCTATTGCCACTTCACCTCACCAATTCGACGCTACGCCGACCTGCAAGTGCATCGAATAATAAAAAAGCGCGCCAAGCACGCAGTGGACACCGAGGACACGTGTCAGGGGCGGCACATTCTCTCGAAGCCGGGGGAAGTTTCCTTGCCCATAAAAAAACTCACCCAACCCGCAGCTTCCCCCGAGGATTTGGAAAATCTGGCAGGCATCTGTCTGCAGTGTTCCCGCACCGAGCGTGTCGCGGAAGTCCTTGAGCGCGAGGTTACGGAGCTGAAAAAAGTGCAATTCATGTCGGATAAAGAGGGGCAAACATTTGAGGCGATTGTGTCGGGGATTACGTCGTGGGGAGTGTTTGTTGTGCTGAAAAACACGGCGGAAGGGCTTGTTCCCGTGTCAAATCTCGAGCGGCACCGCTACAAATTTGACAAGGAGCAGAATTTATATGAAGCGAAGCGACGCAAGGGCGAAAAATCGGGCAAAGTGTTGCGCATCGGCGCAAGCGTAGAAGTGCGTCTTGTTCGGGCAATCGAAGACGAACGTCGGCTGATTTTTTATTTAGGGCGTGACATTTCCTAAGTGGGAACACGCCCTGTAACCAAAAATATTTTTTCAAAAGGAATGATGGCATGAACTTTTTTATTCTCGTCCCCGACGGGTGCGGTGATTGGAAAATCCCCGCTTTGGGCAACAAAACGCCGCTTGATGCGGCGAAAATTCCGCATATTAACGCGCTTGCGAAATTTTGTGAGGTTGGGCTTGTGAAAACGGTTCCCGATGGAATGGAGCCGGGCAGCGATGTGGCGAATTTGGCGGTTTTGGGCTATGACCCCGCCGCTTGTTTGACGGGGCGCGCGCCGCTTGAGGCCGCCGCAATGGGCGTTGAAGTCGGCGACGATGAGCTTGCGATTCGTACGAACTTTGTCACACTTTCCGACGACGGCTCGACGATTCTCGACCACAGCGCGGGCGAAATTCAGGACGAAGACGCGGAAATTCTCATGCAATTTATCGCGGAAAAGCTCGGCGGCGACGGTTTAAGATTTTATCCCGGCGTGAGTTATCGCTGTCTTTTGGTTGCAAAAAATATGGGTGACGATTTGAAAACAACGCCGCCCCATGATATTTTGGGGAAAAAAATCGCGGATTATTTGCCCGGCGACGCCAAACTCTGCGAACTCATGCGCAAAAGTTTCGAGCTTCTTAAAAATCACCCGCTGAATCTCGAACGCATGAAAAACGGCAAACCGCCCGCAAATTCGATTTGGTTTTGGGGGCAGGGCAAAAAAATGTCGCTTGGCAACCATGAAGAAAAATTCGGAGTGCGCGGCACTATGATTACCGCCGTCAATTTGCTCAAGGGTATCGGCGGTTGTGCGGGCTTCGATTGCCCCTCCGTTCCCGGCGCGACCGGAACGCTTCACACAAACTACGAGGGCAAGGCGCAATTCGCAATCGACGCCTTTGAGTCCGGCAAAAATTTCGTTTTCCTGCACGTCGAAGCCCCGGACGAATGCTCGCACAGCGGCGATTTGGACGGAAAACTCCTCTCCCTCGAATACATCGACCGCCGCGTTTTCAAAACCGTCCGAGATTATTTAGAAACCTGCGGCAAGCCCTACCGCATTCTAATCGTACCCGACCACAGAACACCCGTCGAAACCCGCACACATTCCGCCGAACCCGTACCGTTTATCCTTTTCGACAGCGAAAAAAATGCCCCCGCCGATGAGACGAAGGCATTTTCCGAAGACTGCGGCGCGCGCGGAAGGTATTTCGACAGTGGGGTCGCGCTTGCGGAGTATTTTTTCCGGTAATATACGCCCCACCGAGTCTGTAAAAAAGCGCGCCAAGCGCGCATTGGACACCGGCGACACATTCCCTCGAAGCCGGGAGCAGTTACCCGGCGTATAAAAACGAGTCGGCGAGTGTCACTCGCCGACTCGTTTTTTATAAAACGGGAAACTGCTTCCGGCTTCGAGGGAATGCGTCGCAGCCGACACATGTCCCCGGTGCCCTCTGCGCGCTTGGCGCGCTCCGGTCGCGGCGGTTCCGATGTGAGTTTCCTACGCCGGGTCTTTTCCAATAAGCTCGTAAAGTTTCTCCATCGCGTCGTGAAGCCCGCCCGTTGCGTCGATTATTCCTTCTCGAACGGCTTCTTCGCCAATTAAAATTGTGCCGACATCTTGCGCCATGGTTTGCGTGTCCATCATCAGACCGTTTAGGCGGTCGTGGGAAATTCTTGAATGCTCCGTAATAAAATCCTGCACGCGCTCTTGGGTTTTGTTGAAATATTCATAGGTTTGCGGCGCGCCGACAAGGGTGCCGTTCATGCGAACGGGATGAATTGTCATGGTTGCCGACGGCGCGATGAAAGAAAATTGTGCGGAAACCGCAAGCGGCACGCCAATGGAATGCCCGCCGCCAAGAACAAGCGACACCGACGGCTTTCCCAAATGCGCAATAAGCTCGGCAAGCGCAAGCCCCGCCTCGACATCGCCACCCATTGTATTAAGCAAAACAAGCAATCCGTCCACTTCCGTGCTTTCCGCGCAGGTTACAAGTTGCGGAATAACGTGTTCATATTTTGTGGCCTTATTCGTCGGAGGCAGCAAAACATGCCCTTCAATTTGTCCGATTATCGTCAGAAATTGAATTACGCCGCGCGGGTTTGGTTTCGGCGGCGGCATAATTTCAGCCTGCGGCGGCGGATTTTGCGGCTTTTGCTCGTTCTGTTCGTTGTTTTCCTCGTTTTCCTGATTCGGCATATAAACGTCCATAAAAAAAACTCCCTGTATGCGTGATGAAATTAGGATTCACCGCAACAGGGGGTTTTATTCAATTTATGCCTCATGCTTATTCTTCACAAACCGCACAAGGTACGAACTCAACAAATTAATATCAATAGGCTTGGACATAAATCCCGAAAATCCGTTATTCAAAAACATCTCGGCTTGCCCCTTCACGGCGTTTGCCGTAAGCGCAACAATCGGCAACGTATATCCCATGCGCCGCAAAGCATTTGTTGTTTCAATGCCATCCATTCCGGGCATCATGTGGTCCATAAAAATCACATCGTATTCGTTGCCTTGCGTGATTTTGTCAATAGCTTCCTGCCCGCGCTCGCAAAGCTCGACGCTTAGCCCGAACGACTCAAGCATCGCCTCGGCTACATATAAATTCGTGTCAACATCGTCAACAACGAGGACTTTTCCGTAAGGCATCGCTTCGGGTTCGAATTCGAGTTCCTTCGTAACGAACCATTGTTGCGATTCGAAATTTTTCAAACTCGAGGCAAGCTCCGGGCCGATAACGTCCGTTCCCGACGCCCTTTGCGGCACGCGAACACTGGCACAGGTACCTACGCCCGGTTTGCTTTTAAGCTCGATTTTCGCGTTCATCATTTTCGCAAGGCTGTAAACGATGGGAAGCCCAAGCCCGGTTCCGCCGACAAAGGGCTTATCCTGCTCATGAAATCGAACATATTCGCTTCCGATTTCTTCGATTTGTTGAGTCGTCATTCCAAACCCGGTGTCGCTTATTTTTATAACAAGCCCGTCCTCGAATGACAGCGAAAACAGTATTTCGCCGGACTCGGTGTACTTGAAGGCATTTGTAAGCAAATTGTTTATAATTTGCCTGATGCGCAAATTATCGCCGACCAGCTTTACCGGTAAATTTGGGTCAATGTCCATTACAAAGGAAACGTTTTTGCGCTCGGAATAAATAAGATGCAACTGCGCCGCGTCGCCAACAAGGCTTGCGACATCGTATTCGGTATTAATAATAGGCATGTTGCCCGATTCTATTTTTGAAAAATCCAAAATATCGTTAACGATATTTAAGAGCGTTTTGGACGAACTGTAGATTTGCACAAGTGCCTCTTCGGTTTGATACGGCACAATTCTGTTTCGAAGCTGAATTTCCGTGATACCCATAACGGCTGTAATCGGCGTACGAATTTCGTGGCTCATGCGGGCAAGGAAGCGACTCTTGGCCAAATTATTTTCTTCTGCCTCAAGCGCAGCTTCAATCGGACGCAAATCGACCGCGTAACACGCGCAAAAAAATTGACCGCGCATCTGAACGAGGGTTGCCGAAACCTCGACAGGAATAATCGTTCCGCCGACCAAGTGATTCCACCGATGCCGAATAATTTTTTTCGTATCCAATACTTCATCGATGATGTGCATAATTTTTTCGGCGGACGGCGTCCCGCAGGGCTGGGTTTCCACGGAAAAATCGTAAAAATGCGCAAGGGCGGTTTCCTTGTTCGGTGCCTGCAAAAAATCGACCATGGCACGATTGCAATCGATAACCTTATAATCCGCAGTCCACAAATTAAACGGAAGCGGGATAGATTCAAACATAAGTTTTTGCGCCTCCATAACCTCACGCTCGCGGCGGGTGAAATTTAAAAGGTTAATTTGGTGCCGAACGCGCATTTCGATTACGGGTGGGTTGTACGGTTTGTAAATATAGTCAACCGCACCCAAAGAAAACCCCTGTACTTCGTCATCCGAGCCGACTTTTGCCGTCACGAAAATAACGGGGATATCCTTCGTTTCCTCATCACCTTTAAGCCGACGAATGACTTCAAAACCGTCAACCTCGGGCATCATTACGTCAAGCAAAATTAAATCCGGCTTTAAATTTTTCACCGTTCTCAGGCAGTTCGCGCCGTCGCGTTCGGCATAAACCTTGTAATCGCGGTTCAAAATATGCATTAGCGCGGTTATGTTCATGGCCTCGTCGTCTACTATTAATACGCTGTTCATTTTATCCCCCTTTCAATTTCGGCCTTCAATATCTGCAAAGTTTCCAGCGCGTCGGCAAAGTCGAAATTTTCAATTTGCTCCCGCAGTTTTTCGGCGTTGGGAATTTTGTGGAGATTAAAATTCATGCATTCGGTGTCTTGCGAGGCTAAAAGCGGCTCGAGCTCTTGTAAAAGCATGAGTGCCGCGTTATTGTCCGGTGGTGCGCCGTCTGCATCATCTTCGAGCATAACAGAAATTTCACCGATTTCACCAAGTACGCGCATCATTTCATTTTGAATCGTATCCATGAGCTTCGTCGAGGGCGTTTCTTTCCTCGATAAAACCTGCTCGACGCGACCGACCGACCGCGCGAGGGCTTGTTCGCAAATAAGCCCCGCGACACCTTTAAGCGTATGCGCCGCAAGAATCGCGTCGTCGATATCGCCTGCGTCTATGGCGTTTTTTATTTTTTCGAACCCGTTCGCGTGGTTTTTTACAAAATCGTGCCGCAATTTTTCCGCCAGCGCGTTCATGTCCTGCGTAGGATTTTTTGGTGCAGACCGGGCGGCGGCGATTTCATCCGGCGTATGTCTGTCCTTGATAAATTTTTGTAAAGTCGCGTTGAGATGCTTGGTTTGAATGGGTTTTGAAATGAAATCGTCAAAGCCGCTTTTAACAAATTCTTCGGCTTGACCGATTATTGCGTTCGCCGTCAGGGCGACAATCGGCGCGTCGTACCCCTTGTCGCGCAGGATTTTCATGGTTTCCATGCCGTTAAGCCCCGGCATCATATGGTCCATGAATATTATGTCAAAATTTTCGCCGCGTTTTACGCGCTCAATTGCCTCGTATCCGCTTGATGACGTTTCGATTTTCAAATCGTAAAACGACATAAGCCCCTCGGCAACATACAGGTTTGCGTCAACGTCGTCAACAATAAGCACGCTTCCGTAGGGCATGGACTCAGGCTCGAACGAGAATGTTTCAGTAGAAAACAACGAAAATTTTTCAAAATTTTGCAGGGATTCGGCGGTTTCTTTGCCGATTGCGTTTTCATTTGCACATCTTTTTTGCGGAATGTGTATCGCGATTTTTGTTCCCTTACCGACTTCGCTTTCGATTTTGACGTGACCGTCCATGAGCCGCAACAAATTATATACAATGGAAAGACCAAGACCCGTGCCATCGATGTTTCGATTTTCGTGTTCATGAAAGCGCGTGTATTCGCTGCTTTGCAGGATATAGAGCTGGCTTTTTGTCATTCCGAAGCCTGTGTCGGTTACGGTGATTTCAAGCATGATATGGTCGTCTTTTGTTTCATGCGGGCGCGATTGCCACGATAATTCTACAAATCCATGCTCGGTATATTTAAAAGCATTTGACAGCAGATTATTTAAAATTTGCTCGACGCGCAGTACATCTCCGATAAGATGCGAGGGCAAATTTGGGTCAACAATCAGTCGGAAGTCCAAATTTTTCGTATCGAGATAGTCCATGTTAAGGCGGGCGATGTCATTTATCGTGCTTGCGACGTCGTATTCCTTTGAAATCAGCTTCATTTTGCCCGCTTCGATTTTCGATAAATCCAATATATCGTTTACTATTCCCAAAAGCATGTTTGCAGAGCTGTTAATTTTTACAAAGGATTCTTTCATATTAAGCGGCAAGCCGGATTTTCGAAGCTCGATTTCCGAAATGCCCAGTACGGACGAAATCGGCGTACGGATTTCGTGGCTCATGCGCGCCAAAAAATCACTTTTCGCGCGGTTCGACGCCTCGGCAATTTCGACGCGCCTAAGCTCCTCCACGGCTTTTTCATGCAATTCCTGCTCGTGAAGTTTTAGCTCAAGCTCACGTTTTTCTTGCTCTGCTCGCTTTTCCTCGGAAATATCGCGCGTGTATTCAAGCACGGCAAAACCCTCATTGTGAGGAATGCGCATAAAAGTTGACTCCACAATGAATGGCGTACCGTCTGCGCGGGTGCAAATGTACTCATCAGTATATGAATATCCGTCGGTAAACGCCTTTGTCAGGTGGTATTTTACGATTTCCACAGATGTCGTTCCGTCGGGTTGAATCTCCGGCGCGAAGGAAAAAAATCCGTCCAAAAAGTCACTTTTTTTCGAAAAACCGAACATTTTCACCGCATTGTCGTTGCAACCGACGGGCTGATGATTTGTGTCGTAAAGAATAACCGTCATGGGCGTTGTATTGATTAAAAGCTGGGAACGCTCGACAACAAGCGAATTTGTTTTTTTTTCGTGCGCCGCTGAAATTTCGTTAAGCAATTTGCGAATTACAAACAAATAAATAAAGGCAACAATAATCGCCACGGTAACAAAATTTACCGCCGAAATTGCTAACCCGAGCTGTCCGTCTTGAACAATTCTGCTTGCAACAAAAAAGGACGCAAATAAACCTATTAGGACGAATAAACTTATCACAAAAACTGACCTTAGAGACAATTTCATTTTTGGGTCTTTTTGCAAAAAAAACACCGCCCGATGTTTGTGTGTACGCTTTTTAGTCTTCTATACACATCAGCTATTTTTCGCATTATATACTTAATCGGGAATTAAAACAAATGCACTAACAGTCCGCTCCGCAACTTCGGCTCGAACCAAGTCGATTTCGGTGGCATGATTTGATTTGCGTCGGCTACGGACATTAACTCGTCCATTGAGGTGGGGTGAAGGGCGAAGGCGACGGTCATTTCGCCGCTGTTTACGCGGGCTTCGAGGCCTTCGAGACCGCGTATTCCACCGACGAAGTCGATGCGCTTGTCGGCGCGAGGGTCGGTTATGCCGAGGATTGGCGCGAGAAGGGTGTTTTGCAGGACGGAGCAGTCCAGGTTTTCTATTGGGTCGGCGGAGGATGGGGGATTTTTTTTCGTCATGCGATGCCACTGTCCCTTTGTGTACATTCCTACTTCGAATTTTTGTGAGGGTTTGACGGGGGCGGCGGATTTTTCTACGTTCCATTCGAGGGTGAGTTTTTGCAGGAATTCGTCGAGCGAAAGACCGTTTAGGTCTTGTACTACGCGGTTGTAGTCTAAGATGGCGAGTTCGTCGTGGGGAAAAATTACGGCCAGGTAAAAGTTGTGTTCGGCGTTGGGGTCGGCGTTTGCGCCTGTGGACGTACGCGTCAATTCGTTACGTTTTTTTGCAACGATTGCAGCGGTGGCGTTACGGTGATGCCCGTCGGCGATGTACAGCGCGGGAATTTTTTCGAACGCCGCGACGAGCGCGTTTATCGTCGCCGTATCGTGTACAACCCAGAGTTCATGCCGAACGCCGTCCTCGGCGGTGAAATCGTATTCCGGCGCGTTTTTTACATATTTCGCCATGATTTCTTTTGGGGAATTCGCGCTTTGCGGGTCGCGATACGCCAAAAAAATCGGTCCCGTGTGCGCCTCGGTTGCTTCGACGTGGCGTACGCGGTCGGCTTCTTTGTCGGGGCGGGTGAATTCGTGGCGTTTTATTAGTCCGCGCTCGTATTCATCGGCGGAAACACAGGCGGCCAGGCCGGTTTGGCATTGACCGTAACCCGTTAAGCGGTAAATGTAGAGATTTGGAACATCGTCTTGTTGCATTGCCTCACGCATTAATTTTTGCAAATTTTCTTTTGCGCGAGCGTAAACTGCCGGGTCGTATTGGTCGGTTTCGGGGGGGAGGTCGATTTCCGCCTTGTCTACGCGCAAAAAAGAATACGGATTGCCCGTCGCCATTTGACGGGCTTCCTCCGTATTCATTACGTCGTATGGAAGGGCGGCAACGACCGCCGCAAGGTCACACTTCGGCCGCACGGCTTTGAATGGACGTACTGTTGCCATATTATATCACCCTTACGCTTATTATGTTGTCCAGTTTTGCGATTTCATCCGCGATATTGCCCAAATCGGGGCAGTCTATGTCCAAGATTGCGTATGAATAATCGCCCTTGCATTTCATCAGAAGGTTTGCGATATTGCTTGTGCGGTCGGCAATCATTGTTGTTACGGGGCTGATTACGTTGGGGAGATTTCGGTGGATTATGCAAATGCGCTTTTTGCCGACGTAGGGCAGTTCGCAATCAGGAAAATTTACGGAATTCTTTATGTTGCCGCAAAGGAGATATTCGCGAAGCTGTGACGCCGCCATTGTTGCGCAATTATCCTCGGATTCAGGGGTTGACGCGCCCAAATGCGGTATGGGAACAATGCGCTTGTGACCCAGCATTTTTTCGTTCGGGAAATCGGTTACGTAGCAGAAAACCGTGCCGTCGTCGATTGCCGCCAAAAGCGCGTCGTCGTCAACAAGCTCGGCGCGGGCGGAGTTTACGATTCGCACGCCTTTTTTGCACTTTGCAAACATTTCTGCGTTGAACATGCCCTTCGTGTCCTTGTTTACGGGAACGTGCAAAGAGATGTAGTCGCACTCTGCCAAAAGTGAGTCGAGGTCGGGGGCTTTTTTTACGCCGCGCGAGAGGTTCCATGCTGATTCGACGGAAACAAACGGGTCGTAGCCGATAACGTTCATGCCGAGCGAGCGGCACGCGTTTGCGACAAGAACGCCAATTGCGCCGAGTCCGACAACGCCGAGCGTTTTGCCCGAAATTTCCGGTCCGACGAATTCGGCTTTGCCTTTTTCAACTGTTTTTGCGACGCCGGTTTCGCCCTCAAGCCCTTGAACCCAGTTGATTCCGCCAACGATATCGCGCGAGGCAAGAAGCATTCCCGCAATCACGATTTCCTTTACGCCGTTCGCATTCGCGCCGGGCGTGTTGAACACAACGATGCCTTTTTCCGCACAGATATCGACGG
>WRGX01000180.1 GCA_009786975.1 Defluviitaleaceae bacterium | reverse complement strand
GCCGCGTGCTGGAGGCACGCAAGGTTTTTCGTGACGCAGACTTTCGGCAAAAAGACAAGGAATGTGTAAAGTTTATTGGTGGGCAATTCCTAAATCTCCGTAAATTGGGGGCACAAAAACTATTTTGTGATAATTACGGTTCTTGTATAAGTGCACCATTCTACCGTTGCGCCGAAAAATTCGCTGATAAAGCGGAGCGGAACCATTGTGCGACCGTCGATAATTTGTGCGGGAACATCCATGCCGGGTGCGGTTTCGCCGATTGCGAAGCTCAAATTGTTGCCGTCATGTGCAAGCGAAACCGTTCGGGTTGCGTCGTTCCAATTAACCGTTGCACCAAGCGCATATGCGATAAAGCGAACGGGAACCAACGTCCGACCGTCAACAATCGTCGGCGTAACGTCCATAAAAATTCTTTCGCCCGTAATGCGGCATGTTATAAATGTTTGGTCCACCTGCAAAGTAAGGTGCAAATCACCCGGTGCGGGCGGGGGGGCAACGTCATTGTCGTCATCGTCTGCGGGTTGCGGGTCTGCCTGTGCAACTTGCGCAACACGCGTGCTCGGGCCGAGAGGGGGCAGACCGGGATTCGAAACCGCGTGACCGCCGGTTCCCGCGCCAACTGCGCCGCCGACGACGATATCGCCGCCACCGTTTCCGCCGCCGCCGTTGGGAAGCTGTTCGCCGCCGCCGCCAACGTCGATAAGCGTCAAAATACATATGCCGTCGATATAAATTCCGGTAACAATGTAGCTGCCGTGCGCACCGCCGGCCGCGCCCAAATTCGGCGAGCCAAGCATCGGGAAGCCTTCTCCGCCTTCAGCCCAACTCGGACGAGAGTTTGCCGTTGCGGTTGTAATAATCATTTCAAAACTGCCGTCGGATGTGTCAACCTCAGCATTTGCGCTGTTTGCGGAGGATTGCATAACCATAGCGCGATCATCGTCCACAACCGAAGTCCCGGCATTCGCGGCCGCGCCAAGCAATATGCCCGTAATGCGAATTTCCGCGTTAGGGTTGCCCACCAATGCACGCAATCCTGCAAGGTTTAGGGTTAAGCCGTGGTTGTGGTCGTGCTGACCTGTGCCTCTGTCGCTTACCAAAATGCCGGCGGGGTTGGTCGAGACGGAAGCCGACGCGCTTCTCGTACCTGTAAGCGGTGAATCAATAACTGCTTGCCATCCGGCAGCTTGACCTGCGCCCATTCGAACGATGAAAATTTCGTCGATTATAAACGACATCGCGGCTCCGACATCGTTGGTGGTTATTCTTATGGCGTCAAAATCGGAAGCACTTGTAAGGGTGGTGGATGTTCGTGTGAAAACGGAATACGTTGATATTGCGGTATTATTCATCCACGAATGCCCCGGCATACCTTGAAGCATCAAAGTCGCACCGGCCGGCGCGACCAATGAGCGACCGTGTACAACAACTTGATAAACACTTCCCGCTTGCAAATCCGGCAAAATAACGTCTATACCGTCCCAGTCGTTGACTCTGTCGCGGACGATTATAGAATTTGGCTGTCCGGAGTTTGCAGAAATTGCTGTGGTGGGGCTTCCCGAGCGGTTTAACCTCGGCGTGTCAATTAATTCGGTGACAGCGTTATTGGCAAGCCCTTGGACATAGCTGTCCGTTGAAAGCCTCCATACCACCGTACCCGCAGGAGGTGTGGGAAATACGGGAGCAGGTACTTCGGTAGGCGGTGGGGCTTCGCATGTGCAATTTTCTATGGGAGCACTGCAAACGTCACACATTTCTCCCGTCGGTGTCAAAACCAACAAATCGTCAACGCTGAAGAAGAAGCCGGGTGCATTTGCACCGTCGCCTGTCAGATTGGCGGCAATAATAATATCGTCTGTGCTTTGGAGTACGCGGCTGAAATTAAAGCCGGTAATGTTGTCGGATGTATCAAATGTCGTGCCGTCCCAAGGTCTTGCGCCTTCATATCCCCAGTAAAAATAATTTCCGCCCGCATGTGTGCCGCGCCCGCGCACTTGCAAAACATCCCCGACAGACGCACCCGTCGCGGCAACATCGATTCTAAAGCCGGACCAGTTGTTTTCGTAAACGGAAACGGAATATCCGCCGGTTGCCGTAGAAATCGTCGCATCGTTATACGCGCTCAATACTCCTGCGCCGCCCGTGCCGGACATATGGAAAACTACATTCGCCGCCGCCGCGGGTGTAAAGAATCCTCTGGCACCAAGTAGAGTCGGACCGGTGTCGCCGCCGCCGTTCAGTTGCAGTATTTCTGCGCCGGCTACGGTTATGCTTGTTATGGTGAAGCTGGGTGCGGGTTCGCCTGCGTTTATCACGAATCGGTGCTCCGTACCTGCGGAAAAAGGGCTGTCTGCCGGAATAGTAACGGATGTTTCGGAACCTTCAGCATTCAAAGGACCATTCCATGCACCCCCGTCCCATACATCGAAACGCGGTCCCCACCCGCCGGCATGTACGACCGAGCCGGTTATTACTATAGGTGCGTTGGTGGGGGTAGCGGATAAATTCCTAAGACCCACGATATCTATACCAAAACCCTCGTGATTTTGGGTTCTGCCGGACATTGTTACGCCTGTGGGTGCAACATCAAAAGAAGCAACCGTGCCGGCATGTTGAGGTTCCAAGCTGATTAAGCCCATGCTTACAAGTTGCTCCCACGTAAAAGCGGTCGAAAATGGCACAACATAAGAAAACATTTCGGCGGAGGGAAAAATCAAGGCAAGCTCATTTTCGTCATCGCCTTCGTAAATTGCGGCTTCGCAATTTTCACAAAGCTCATCGTAATCGTATGCTTCACAGCATTCGCAAGTCGCGTCATCTTCGTAAACTGCGCAATCTTCACAAATTTCGTCATACTCGTCAGCTTCGCAGTTTTCACACCGCTCGCGGTAAACGGAGTAGTATCCGTTTTCATCATAGTAGTATTCATCTTCATAATTTACCTCTTCGGCCACCATTGCCGTAGGCATAATGGCAAGCACCATTGCTGCCGCAAGAATCCATGCTAAAATCCGTTTGCTTTTTCCTGACATTTTAAATCTCCTCTCTTTTTTTTACTTCTTTGTCATGGTTTTTTTAAATCGCTTTTCAAATCCTGCACAACTATTTCTAAAGTTTCGCTGGTTACATTTTTTTCCGATATTTCCTTCTGCGCTCTTTCCAAATTTCGAAGCAGGGACGTCTTATATGTGTCAAATTGTTCATTTGTCATGCCCACGCGCTCACCACCTTTCCTGCCATCAATTAGATAATTCAAAACACGCCAACAGGGGCTTGTCGGCCCTTTGTTGGCGTGTTTTATTTAGTCGCTGCGTCTTGGTGTGTTGAATTGTTGGGTCATTTGCGCGTAGAGCATGTCGGCCAGACCGAATCCGCCTTGGGTGGCGGCTTTGTCGGCGATTGTTTCGTCGAGCATTTCCGTAAAAACGCGCTCGGCGTTTCCGCGCGGGATAAAGCCGTCGGCGTCGAAATCGACACTGCGCATGTTGCGGAACATCATGTTTAAGAAGTAGGATTCGAACATTTCCGCTGCTTTGCGAATTTGCGCGCGCTCGTGGGATTCTGCCGCTTCGGATAATTCGTTCGAACTTTCCCAAAAGCGTTCAAGCACCTCTTGGAAGCGTAAAAATTCGTCTTCGCGATTTTGCACCTGCATTATCGCCGCGCGGGATTCAATCGCTGAGGAAAGGAGTCCTCCAATTTCCATCTTATGGCACCTCCTGTCAATGAGCAATTATCTTACGAGCTGGGTTGCAGTTTGCAACATTTCGTTTGAGGTTGTGATTCCGCGTGAGTTTGTGTCAAAGGCGCGTTGCGCGGTGATTAGCCCAATCATTTCCTCCGCGATGGACACGTTTGACATTTCAAGGTAATTTTGTGTCAGTTGGCTTACGCGACCGACTTCATCTTCAGCTTCTAAAAGCGGCGCGCCGGACGCTATTGTTTCGATGAAGAGGTTGTTTCCGACTGCTTCCAGCCCGTTTGTGTTCGGGAATTGTACTATGCGGATTTGGAATTCTAAGTCTTGGAAGCCTGCATCTTCAGCCGGACCGCCGGAGGTTGCGAAAAGCATTCCGTCGGGGTTTATGATAAGGTCGTGCATCGTGAGTTCGTCGGAAATTGTTATGATATCGCCGTCCACACTCATAACGGGGAAGCCGTTCGATGTTGCCAAAACTAGCCCGCCGTCGCCGTCCGGCATTAGCTGGAACGAGCCGTCGCGCGTGTACATAAGCACGTCGTCGTCGATATTTGTGCGGATTTCAAAGAAGCCCGAACCTTGAATCGCAACGTCGATGGGGCGGTCGGTTCTTTGCATCGAGCCTTGCGAAAAGATGCGCGTTACCGCCGAGGGACGCACACCATGCCCGACTTGCAGGTTTACCGGGCGACCCGTCATGTTTACGGGGTCG
Organism: Defluviitaleaceae bacterium; assembly: GCA_009786975.1. Taxonomy (GTDB): domain Bacteria; phylum Bacillota; class Clostridia; order Lachnospirales; family WQUN01; genus WQVC01. Next base: position 12,407 of record WRGX01000180.1, on the reverse strand, counting down.
AGGTCGGCGCGTTGCAGGGTTTCATATAAGAGGGTTTGGAACTCCATACGCTCGCGCTTGAAGCCCGTTGTGTTTACGTTTGCGATGTTATTTGTCACGGTGTCAATCTTTAGCATTTGTGCCGTCATTCCGGACGCCGATGTCCAAAGAGAACGCATCATTTTAAGCCACTTCCTTCATTATTTAGGATAGGTTCCGTTTAAGATAGGTTCCGTTTATCTTCTTGCTATATCGTTCACGGCGCGTTGGAGCGTGCCGTCTTGAATCGTAATCATGCGCGCGTTCGTTTCGTATGCACGTGAATTTGTTATCATTTGCACCATTTCTTGCACGATGTTTACGTTGGACATTTCCAAATATCCCTGCAAAACCGTGCCTTCGAAGGGGATGCCCACTTCGGGAGTGTGTTCCGACGCGCGGAAGAAATTGTCCTGCATTTTGCGCAAACTGTGCAGACCGTCGCGGTCGAAATTTACGAAACGCAGGGTGTCGATATATTCGTCGTTTACATAAACGCGTCCCTCTTCGCTGATGATTATGTAGCCGTCGGGGAGCGTAATATTGCCGTTTTGTCCTTGCACGAGACCGCCGCTTTGTGTCATCAACATGCCGTTGCCGATACTGAACGTGCCGTCGCGCGTGAAAAGTTCCTCGCCTTCCAAGTTAACTACGAAGAAGCCTTGCCCGGCAATTGCCAAATCCAGCGTGTTTTCGGTTTGTTGGAACGCGCCTTGCGTAAACGCCGTGAAGATATCGTCCACGAACACGCCCGGGTTTACGTTGCCAATCGGAATGCCGCCCAACATGCGGAGCAGACCGGGGTCGTTAATGCGCTGCATTAAAATGTCGGAAAACTCGTGCGACACAACGTGGTCGCGTTTGTACCCCGTTGTGTTTACGTTTGCCATGTTTTGCGTCACGACGTCCATTCTTTGCATGTGTGTAATCATGCCCAATGCTGATGTGTAAATTCCTCGAATCATGTGTGGCCCCCCACTATATTAAATTTTAATATGGACTTATTAATAATTTCTGTTGTCCGGCGTGGTAATTTTACCCGCCGCGAGGTATTCGATGTACTTACCGGTGCCGATTGCCACGCAGGAGACGGCTTCTTCGGCGATAATCGTATTAATTCCGGTTTTGTCGCGCAAAAGTTTGTCGAGTCCGTACAACAGACTGCCTCCGCCTGTCATTACGATACCGCGGTCGGCGATGTCGGAAGCGAGTTCCGGCGGCGTTTTTTCAAGCACCGTGTGTACCGCTTCGACTACTGCCGATACAGATTCTTGCAGAGCTTCCAGCATTTCATCGCTTGTTACCGTGATATTTTTCGGTAGCCCCGAAACCAAATTTCGACCGCGCACTTCCATATCGGCGATTGTCGGGCGCGGAAACGCCGTGCCTATGTTCATTTTCAAATCCTCGGCACTGCGCTCGCCTATTAATATGTTGTGTTTCTTGCGCATGTAGCGGATTATTGCTTCATCGAAATGGTCGCCCGCCGTTTTAATTGAGCGACAAACGACCGTCCCGCCCAATGAAATGACGGCAACGTCAGTTGTCCCGCCACCAATATCGACTACCATACTACCACATGCACGCGCAATGTCAATACCCGCACCGATGGCGGCAGCAATTGGTTCCTCGATTATATAAACTTGCCGTGCGCCCGCTTGTATCGCGGCATCTTCAACGGCGCGGCGTTCGACCTCGGTTACGTTCGACGGCACGCATATGGCAATTCTCGGCTTGCGCATAAGGGGTCGCCCCACGGCTTTGTTTATAAAATATTTTAACATCTTTTCGGTGATATGGTAATCGGAAATTACTCCCTCTCGCATTGGCCGAATCGCAATAATATTGCCGGGCGTGCGCCCAAGCATACTTCGCGCTTCCTCGCCGACCGCAAGAATCTTGTCATTATTTTTGTCGATGGCAACAACGGACGGCTCTTTAAGCACCGTACCCTGCCCCTTGATGTAAACCAAAATTGACGCCGTGCCAAGGTCAATTCCGATATCCGTGCCGATTGAAAACATTTATCGTTTCTCCTTTTGTCTGCCTTTATGGATTATATCGCGAAATTTTAATATGTACAAGTGCGTTTTTTTGGTATGGGAAAAATGAGTCGGCGAGTGACACTCGCCGACTCATTTTTTTCCGTCGCATAACCCCATCGATTTTGCACATCTTCCCTTTTTTTGATATCATTCACAAAAGGGAGGGGAAGAAAATGCTTCGTGAAAAAACGGAACAGAAAAACGAGTTCGTGCATGAAGACGCACCTGTTGCGATAATGCTTTCGGATAAGCATATGAATCCGATTGATTGCAATGAAATGTGTGTGTGCATGTATGGATATACCGAAAAGGACGAGTATTTAAACGTTGAATACACGCTTAATCATCCCCCCCAACCCGACGGCAGAAACCCTCAAGAGGTGCTCAAATATCACTTCAACAAGGCCCTTACCGACGGTTATTCTTTTCTTCCCCAACTTACATCCGCAAAAAAAGACGGAATGCACATCATAATTGAAACGCATTATACACGTGTCAAATACCGCGGAGAACATGCTATCGTAGAATACACGCGCGATATAACGCACAGGCAGCAAATCCGAGACCGCGAACGGGAAGCGCACGAAAAACTGCAACAAATTTTGGACTCCGCCCCGCTTATAATAAACCAGTGGGACGAACACAACAGGCTTATAAAATCAAACAAACAGGCTCTTGAGTGGTTTAAGGTTTCCCGCGAGTCTGAATACATTGATAATTTCCTTAAATTCGCGCCGGAATATCAGCCCTGTGGGATGCTGTCCGCGGAAAGGGCTCAAAAATTTATTGAAGAAGCGCGCATAAAAGGCGCGGTCGGGTTTGAATGGATGGGACGCGCGTCGGACGGCGAGTTGATTCCCACGTATGTAAACATTGTGTGCTCGACGTTTAAGGGCAAGGCGGTGCAATACGCATTTGTAAGCGATTTGCGCCCGATTAAAGCCCTCGAAGACCGACTGCGAGAGCAGGAAATAAACGAACGCGTCAGAATAGCGGAAGAAAGTAATCGCGCAAAAAGCCGCTTTTTGGCAAGAATGAGTCACGAAATTCGCACGCCGATTACGGCTGTTATCGGCATATCCGAAATTGAACTGCAAAACCCCGGCCTCCCTTCGCAACTTGAGGAATCTTTGGCAAAAATCCACAGCTCGGCGGACTTATTGCTTAGCATAGTAAACGACGTGCTGGATTTGTCAAAAATCGAGGCAGGCAAAATGGAGCTGTTTTTGGAAGAATATAGCGTGACAAGCATGATTAGCACCATCGCCCGTCTTCACACTACTTATTCGAACAGCAATATAAAATTCCGCATGAGCGTGGACGAAAATTTGCCGGCGAGTCTTTTGGGCGACAATATGCGCATCGAACAAATTGTAAGCAATTTGCTGTCCAACGCGTTCAAATATACGGATTCCGGCATGGTTGAACTGTCTTGGGGGTATCGCGAGGGCTTCCTTGTTGTGTCTGTAAAAGACACAGGGCTCGGCATGACGCCCGAGCAGCTTGAAATTTTGCTGAGCCGTGGTGAGTTTATGCGTTTTCACGAGCACGAAAATAAATTAGTTACCGGCACGGGACTCGGAATGTCCATTGTGTGCAATTTGTTACAGCTTATGGGCGCGCGAATCGATGTCAAAAGCGAGGTCGGCAAGGGTACAAGCGCAACCGTTTGTATACCGCAAAAAGGAACTCAAGATGTTTTGGGAAAAGATATTGCCGCGCGGCTTGAAAATTTCGAGGAAATTTCTCGCGGAAACAACAAAAAATTCTCCTTCGTTCCCGAGCCGATGCCTTACGGAAAGGTGCTTATTGTCGATGACGTCGAGGCGAATATATATGTGGCAACGGGTTTACTGGCATTTTACGACTTGAATGTCGAAACATGCACAAACGGTTTTGACGCCGTTGAAAAAATCAAACAAGGCGCGACCTATGACATTATTTTTATGGACTATATGATGCCGGGCATGAACGGGGTGCAGGCGTTGAAAAAAATCCGAGAACTCGGCTACAAGCACCCGATTGTCGCATTGACGGCAAACGCGCTTATCGGTCAGGCCGAGGAATTTATTCGAAACGGGTTTGATAATTTTATTTCAAAACCGATTCAAACCAAGCATTTAAACACGATTTTGCACAGATATGTACGGGATAAACAGCCGCCCGAGGTCCTTGAATCGGCAAAACACCGCGTCAAGGAAAATATCGACGATTACCAAAACAGCGCGGAATTGCAAAAAAAACTAAAAGCCAATTTTTTGCAAAATCAAAAAAATGCGGCAGATAAGATACGCCAAGCCATATCCGTTAATGATATCACCGAAGCTCGCCTTTTGGCGCATTCCCTCAAGGGAGTGTCGGGTCTTATTCGCGAACACGAACTGTCACGGCTTGCGGAATCCGCCGAATACATGCTTGCCGACGGAAAAATTCCGCACGAAGCGCACTTATCCGTTCTCGAAATCAAGCTAAACGCCGTACTCGCAAGCATCAGCGAAACCGAATCCGCGGAAACTCCGCAAAACAAAAGCGGCAAAAACTTCGACAACGCCTACATCGCCGAAATTTTTGCCGCCCTTGAGCCGCTTTTAGAATCCCAAAACGTCGACAGTCTGATTTACGCGGAAAAACTCAACGCACTCCCGCAAGCCTTTGTTTTGTGCAAACAAATCGAAGAATTTGACTATTCTGCGGCACTGCAATCGCTAAAAACCCTGAAGCAGTATCTTTAACCCGCCAGCACAGCCGCCACTTTCTTCTTAACGGCGTCTGCGTCGAAGGGTTTTTTTACATATCCGACTGCGCCCAGGGCGCGGCCTTTGCCTTCGTTTTCTTTTTGGTCCTTGCCCGAGATTAAAATTACGGGGATGTTTTTCAGCTCGTCGTCCGCTTTTAAAATTTCCAACGCTTCGTAGCCGGAAATGCCCGGCATCAACAGGTCGAGCAGGATTAAATCGGGCTTGGTCAGGCGCGCGGTTTCTATGCCGTCGCGGGCGTTTATTGAGGTGAGGGGTTCGTATTTGTCTTGCAAGATGTCGCTTAGGAACAAAAGGTACGATGGTGTGTCGTCGATAAGCAGGATTTTGCGCTTGCCCTCGTCGCCTTCGATTACGCGCGGCGCGGCAATTTGTTCATCCTTTATTGCGGCGTGGATATTATTTAAAAGGGTGACCAGCTTGCCCGTGAAAATCGAATTGTTTATCGCGACGAAGGACAAATCGCCGCGTTCGGCGGCTTTTTCAAGCGACGCGGCCTCGCGCGAGATTTCAATGGCACCGATGTTTTCGGAAATGGAATTCAGCGCGTGCGCATAAATGTGATACGTTTTCAAATCGCCGCGCTCCGCACACAGCCTAAGTTCCTTCGTAAGCCGCGTCCCGCTGTCGAAATATTCCTTGAGCACACGCAAGTAAATATCCGAGTTGTCGCCCATTTTCGCGACGCCTTTTTTTATGTCGATGCCCATGATTCGCATTTTTGACAGTTTTGGCGAGGGGCGAGCGGCGGGCGCGTTTTCGGAAACGGGGACGCGCTTTTTCGGCGGAAGCCAACGCTCCAAAATTTCGTTTAATTCGCCTGCGTCAATCGGTTTTGGCAGGAAATCGCACAAGAGATTTTCGCGAAAGTATCTTTCCGACATTTTTGCGGAATTTGCGGTTTGCGCGATAATCGGGATGTTTTTCGTCACTTTTCGTATTTCGGCAGCAGCTTCCGCGCCGTTCATTTCGGGCATCAAATAGTCCATCAAAATCAAATCATACTTTTGAAATTTCACGGCTTCGATTGCTTTCGCGCCGCTTTCGCAAAGGTCAACATTGATTTTATATGAACGCAAAAACCCTTCGGCAACGGTCAAATTTGCCTTTATGTCATCGACAACGAGAATGCGCGCGTCGGGCGCGATAAAGTTTGGCTTCTTGAAATTAATGCGGGATTTTTTCGGGACGGCGAATTGCGGCTCGTCACAAATATGTTGCGGAACGGTTACCGTGAAAACGGAGCCCGAGCCGGCAGACGATGTAAAATTTATTGTTCCGCCCATCATCTCGACCAATTCTTTTGAAATCGCAAGCCCCAGCCCGATTCCGTCAACCTTTTTTGTATCAAGCTGGGCAAACGGCGTGAATACGCTGTCCTTGTCCTCTTCGCGGATTCCCCTGCCTGTGTCATCTACAGAAATTTCAAGGCTTAATATATCGTCCAAAATTTTGCCTTCGAAAGATAGCGAAATATAGCCCGAATCCGTGAATTTTACGGCGTTCGAGATGAGATTTTGCAAAACTTGGCGCAGTTTTCCAACGTCGCCGATAAGTACGCTTGGTATCTCTTTGTCGACATACAGCTTGAATTCCAAATCTGTTTCCAGCTCGCGGGTGAAAGTTTTGAGTTCTTCGACGAGAACGGCGGGCTCATACTTTGTTTGGGTGATTTTAACATCGCCGAGTTCGAGCTTTTTGTAATCAAAAACATTGTTAATTGTTTGCATGAGTTTTTTTCCGGAATTTGCAATTTGATGCGTGTATTCGCGGACGTTTTCGGGAATGTCGGAACGCAGACCAAGCTCGGAAAGCCCCAAAATCGCGTTCATCGGCGTGCGAATTCCATAGCCCAGCTTTTCCCAAAAATCGGAGCTTTCTCGGTTTTCGATAAGGGCGACTTCATTTTGAACCGGCTTTGTTATGTCGGTCAGAATTCCTTCTATTATATACGGGTCGCCGGTCTCGTTTGTTTCAAGCACGTAGCTTCGCGACAAAACCCGCTTCTTCCCGTCCGATTTTGTTGAAATCCAAAACGACACTTCCAGGGATTGACCCGTTGCAAGCGTCGTGTTGTACAGCTTTTCGATTTTTTGTACATCGTCTTCGTGTACGATGTGCATTAATCCGCCTTCGGTAAGTTCCGCATATGTGTAGCCCGTGAGGGGTTCACAGCCGTCGCTTACATACGCGAACGGAAAGTTTGGTTCGTAGGCACATTGGTATGCCATGCAGGGCAATCGGTTCAAAATATCGTTTGTCATTTTGTTTCACCTACTCATCAAGTATTTCCCGCAGAACGGGCAATGTGACAAGCGCGGCCGCGAAGTCAAAATTTTCGATTTGGCGGACGAACACCGTCGCTTCGGGAATGTCGCGCAACTCGCCGATAGCGTTTATGCATTGTGCTTTGCGATGCGTAAGCATTGGTTCGAGTTGGTCGAGAAGCGCGAGCGCGGAGGCTGTTTTCGGCTTCGAGAGCGTGTTTCCCTCATTGCTCGTGTCCACGGCGGCGCGGGGAGTGTTCGCCGCGCTCATTGCTTGTTTGGCGCGCTCCATTACGCGTATGAATTCGGCTTCGAGTTCGTCGAGTGCGTCTTGCGGCGGAATTTCGTCTTTGTTAAGCATCTTTTCCAAAACCTCGGCGGCATTTGCAAGCGTGGTTTCGTGGATAAGCGCGGCACTGCCTTTTAATGTGTGCACAAGAAAATGCGCCTGATTTATGTCGCCTGTGCTTAATGCGGTGTTTATCTCAAAAATAGTGTTTTTTCTGTGCCGAATAAAATCCAAACGCAGTTTTGCCAAAAGTTCGTCGCCCGTAAAAAGAGGGCTTCCGGTTGCGCCGGATAATTTGGCGGCTTTGAGCACTTCGGGGGTCTGTTTGTTTCGAATGAATTTTGTAAGCGTGTCGTTTAATTGTTTTGTGTTAATCGGCTTTGGTATAAATCCGTCAAAGCCTGCCGAAATGAATTTTTCGGCATTGCCGATAAGTGCGTTCGCCGTCAGCGCGACAATCGGTTCGTTGTAGTCCATTGCGCGCAACATGTGCATTGTTTCCATGCCGCTCAGCCCCGGCATCATATAGTCCATGAAAATCAAATCGTATTTTTTACCTGCTCGGATTTTTTCAATCGCGTCGTATCCGCTTGCGCAGGAGTCCACTTTTAAACCATAAAACGACAAAAGCCCTTTTGCGACAAACAAATTCGCCTCGACGTCGTCCACTAAAAGTACGTTTCCGTAGGGCATGGGTTCGAGCGTGAAGGGGAATTTTTTGGACACTGCGTCTGCTTTAACATTCCGCAGGCGTTCGGCGACTTCTTCGCCGATTTCGCGGGAGTTTTCCGTTGTTTTTTGCGGGATAAAAACGTTGATTTCGGTGCCTATTCCGACCTCGCTTATGATTTCAATTTTCGCGTCCATTAAAGCGAGCAAGCTGTATACGATTGAAAGCCCGAGCCCGGGCCCGCCCGTAAATTGCCCGTCCCCCTTGTGTAAACGCTCGTAATCGCCGTTTTTCAGGGTTTTTATTTGCTCTGCCGATATGCCGCTTCCTGTATCGCGCACGGTTGCCGCGAGGTTTTTGCCGTCCCAGTCCCAGTTTAGCTCGACTTTGCCGGAATCCGTGTATTTTAGGGCGTTGGACAGCAAATTATTAATCACTTGCCGTATGCGCGAAACGTCGCCAAATAAACGTGACGGCATGTCTTTGGCAATTTTCAGGCGAAAAGTCAGCTCTTTGTTGCCCGAAAAATGCGGATACATTCCGGTTACGTCGCGGATTAGGCTTGCAACGTCGTATTCTTCGTAAAAAAGTTCCATTTTTCCCGTTTCGATTTTTGATAAATCCAAGACGTCGTTTACGATTGCGAGGAGCGCGTTTGCCGAGGTGTGGATTTTTGCAAAAGATTCTTCCATATGTGACGGGATGTTGGGGTTTTGCAGTTCAATTTCGGATATCCCTATAATCGCCGTAATCGGCGTGCGAATTTCGTGACTCATTCTTGCAAGAAATCGCGTTTTTGAGTTAAATTCCCCTGTACTCATGCGTTGATTTCCCCCTTAGCGGGGAGTATAGCACATTTTTTTCATTGTTTACAGTTTTTTTGACATATTTTAATATAAAAAAACGTAAGGAAAAAAATGAGTCGGCGAGTGACACTCGCCGACTCATTTTGAAAATTTTTCTACAAAATCGTTTTCGGTTATGACGGGGACGTTTAATTCGGCGGCTTTTTTGTTTTTCGACGATGAGGATTGCGCGTCGTTATTAATAAGGAAGGAAGTCTTGGCTGTGACGCTTCCGGTTACGCGGCCGCCCGCGTTTTCGATGTGGGTTTGCAGTTCTTTTCGATTTTTAAAATGGGTTACGTCGCCGGTTATTACGAATGTCAGGCCTTCGAGCGGGCGATTTTCGTGGGTTTTGGGGGTGGGGGAGGGGAATCGCAGGATTTTTAGTGCGCGCGTGAACCTTTGGTAGTTTTTTTCGTTCGAAAAATATTCGTGCAAGCTGTATGAAATTGCTTCGCCGAAGCCTTTTATTTCGGATAGTGTTTGCAAAAAATCGTCGCTTGCTGCCGCGTCGGCGATTTTTTTTGCCACACAGGAAGTTGCGTCCGGTTTTGAGGGAGCGTGTCGCGCAGGGCACGCGTCCTCGGTGTCCGACGCGCTCTTGGCGAGTTCGTGGGAAAAATGTGTGCAAAGCAGTTTTGCGTTTGCGAGTCCGACGTGGCGAATGCCCAAAGCGTAGATGAAATTCGGCAGATTGACGTCCCGCGCGGCCTCGATGCTTAGGATTAGATTTTCGTATGATTTTTCGCCAAAACCTTCCATTTGCAGGATTTCTTCTTTGTGTTTTTCGAGGGAGAATAAATCAATAAAATCCGTGACGAAGCCGCGCGATGCAAATTTTTCCAAAGTTTGCTCGCTTAATCCCGCGATGTTTAGTGCGTCTCGGCTTACGAAGTGTGACAGACCGCGAACGAGTTGTGCCGGGCAGTTTGGGCTTGTGCAATAAAGGGTCTCGGGGTCGCCGATAATTTCCGTCGCGCCGTTGCATTCCGGGCAGAGTAGGGGGATTTCAACCGGATTCCCGCGTCGGTTCAGTCCGGCACGATTCCTCGCAAATTGTTCATCTTCCACGCTCATTCCCTCAATTTTTCCTGTTTTTTCATTCTCTTCACGTTCTGCCGCGCTCAAATTCTCCGCCACTTGCGGAATAATCATATTCGCTTTGTACACGCTGATTCGGTCGCCTTTTCGCAGCCCCAGCCCGCGTAAAATGCTGACATTGTGCAGGCTCGCGCGGCTAACGACGGTTCCCTCGATTTCCACAGGCTCGAAAATCGCCACGGGATTTACAAGCCCCGTACGCGACGTGTTCCATTCGACATCTAAAAGCGTTGTCTCCGCAATTTCGTCCGCCCATTTAAAAGCCAAACTGTCGCGCGGAAATTTCGACGTTGTGCCAAGGGACGCGCTAAACAAAATGTCGTCATACGTAAGCACAAGCCCGTCCGACATAAGCGGTGCGTCCGCTATTTTCGCCCTAAACCCCGCCACAGCGTCCACAACGTTTTCCGCCGTAACCTTTTCAAACTCCGCAAGCTCAAACCCCTGCGACGCAATCCACGCAAGCTGTTCGGATTTTTTTTCAAACAAAATGTCGCCTCCGGCTTCGAGGAGATGTGTCGCATTCGTAACGTGTTCTCGGCGGCGCGGAAAAGGTTCACTGCGCGCCGTGAGCGCGAATGCAAAAAATTTAACCCGCCGCTGCGCCGCGGACTCGCTGTTTAACTGCCGCACCGCACCGCTGCATAAATTTCGCGGGTTTTTATACTCGCCTGTTTCGTTGATTTCATCAAAGTCCGCGATTGAAATAACGGCCTCGCCGCGCAAATCAAACGCGCCTTTGTACGGCACAACAAGCGGCACGTTTGTGAAAACCCGTGCATTATGCGTGACATCCTCGCCGATATGCCCGTTTCCGCGCGTCAACGCCCGCACAAGCTCGCCGTTTTCGTAGCGCAAAATAATGGTCAGCCCGTCCAATTTCCACGACAACAGGCCCTCGTTTTCGCCAAGGAAAGCAACAAGGGTTTCGGGACTTTTCGTTTTGTCGAGGGAAAGCAGTGGCGTATCGTGCGCGGCTTTTTTCAGCCCGCTCACGACTTCATAGCCCACCTTGCGCGTCGGGCTTCCTGCAAGCTGTACGCCCGTTTCGGCTTCGAGTCGTACAAGCTCGTCGTACAAATTATCGTATTCCAGGTTGGAAATTATTTCGCGGTCTTCTTGGTAATACGCGCGATTCGCGACATTAAGCAGAGTCGCGAGTTCCTTCATGCGGCTCAAATTTTGCAAAATCAGCCCTCCAAAATACTTACCATTTCTTCCGTAATCTCATACGTAAACGGATTTACCGTGCGGTTAACAAGCTCCAAAATCCCCGCCGCGTCGGGCAGTTCGTACCAGCTTGGGCGGCCGCTTGTTCCGGTTGTGGGCAAGGTGTACGCAGAAAATTCGGCGTCGCGCAAATATTTTAATTGCCCCGCAAACCAAAGCATCTCGCGGTTTGTAAGGTTTGTGGCAACGTTTTCCCGGTAAATTTCAATTAATTCCGGCACGCGGGTGATTGTTTGCGGCGACAACAGTTCGTCAAACAGCGCAAGCATAATTTGTTGCTGGTTTTCCATTCGCTGGTAGTCCGTTATTGCGCGGTGACCGGGATTCGCCATGCGAAAACGCGCGAATTGCAGGGCGCGTTCGCCGTCAAGGACTTGCAAGCCCGCGGGGATGTTTATGCGCAAATTATCGGTTGGGTCGTCGTATCGCATATGAAACGGAACGTTTATTTCAACGCCGCCAACACTGTCAATCATTTGCACAAATGCGCGATAATTCAACTTCACATAAAAATCCGGAACGAACCCGAAAAGTGTTTGCATATCGGCATTCATTTGCGCAACTCCGCCGTCGTGTCCGGCTCCGTCTCTGCGCCCGAACGAATACGCCGCCACCGGCTTTCGCAAGCGACGTTCCGCATCAATAAGCGTATCGCGCGGAATACTTATTGCATACACCTTATTGTTTGTCAAATCCAGCGACGCAACAATAACAGCATCGGCATTATTTCCACTGTCCAGCCCAAAAATCAAAAATGTATAAAACAACGGCCTGCGCTCCATCACAGCAATAATTTCCGGCTCCGAGCCTTCGTATTCCGCGCCCGGCCGCGCAATTTCAACATGCGAAGGCACCGCCGGCGGCGCATCAAAAAAACGAGTGCAACCAATAAAAACAATGACCCCGACAACCGCGACCAAGTTTAAAATTGCAATCGTTATGATAAACGAGCGAACCAATTTTCGATTTTTCACAATTTTCACCCGTAAACATTATGACACGCGCGCGAGTATTTTGCAAAAAGCGCGCCAAGCGCGCAGTGGGCACCGGGGACATGTGTCGGCGGCGGCGCATTCCCTCGAAGCCGGGAGCAGTTACCCGGCGGATAAAAAAGAGTCGGCGAGTGACACTCGCCGACTCTTTTTTTATGGGCTGGGAAACTGCTTCCGGCTTCGAGGGAATGCGC
>WRGX01000179.1 GCA_009786975.1 Defluviitaleaceae bacterium | reverse complement strand
GAGTGTCACTCGCCGACTCGTTTTTTTCGGACCGGGAAATTGCTCCCGGCTTGCTCCCGGCTTGCTCCCGGCTTCGAAGGAATGCGCCGCCGCCAACACATGTCCCCGGTGGCGCGGGAAACGTTCGCTTCGCTCACTGCGCCCGTGGTGTCCAATGCGCGAGATAAATTTTTCTTGCCCCCGCAAACGATTGGCACTATAATGAGTTTTAGAGAATTTCACAAGAGAATTTCACATAAAATCGGAGGGAAAAAAATGAAGGTTTATTCTGCCAATGAAATCAGAAACATCGCAGTTATGGGGCACAGCGGGTGCGGAAAAACGACTCTCATGGAAGCCGCGCTTAATGTGACAAAAGTCACGTCGCGCATGGGACGCACCGAGGACGGAAACACGGTAAGCGATTACGACGCGGAGGAAATTCGCCGCGGGGTATCGGTAAGCGCGTCGATGATTCCGATTGAATGGAACAATACCAAGATAAACTTCATGGACACCCCCGGTTATTTTGACTTCGTGGGCGCGGCGAAGGAGGCTCTTTACGTCGCCGACGCAGTGCTTATTGTTGCCGACGCGAAGTCGGGAATTGAAGTCGGAACCGAGCTTGCGTGGGAAAATTCCCAAAACAAGGCGCGGATTATTTTTATAAACGGAATGGACGACGAACACGCGGATTTTTTCAGCGTTGTCGCCGATATGAAAAGCCGCTTCGGAAACGGGGTAACGCCGTTGCAATTGCCGTTTAAGGAAAACGGTCAGCTCGCGGGCTATGTGAAAACCCTTACAGGCAAGGCGTATAAATTCGACGGAACCCAATGCGAAGTCCCGTCGGATATGGCGGACATTTACAAAAAACACCACCACGACCTGATGGACGCCATAGCCGAAAGCGACGAGGAGCTTATGGAAAAATTTCTTGAAACCGACGAACTTACGCCGGACGAGCTTTCGAAAGGAATGAAACTTGCCGTCGGCACCGGAAGCCTTACCCCCGTACTTTGCGGCATTGCGTCCAAGGCAGTCGGCGTAAGCACCCTCATGGACATGATAGTGCTTGACCTGCCCTCCACCGCCGAACTGTGCCCGGAAATTACCGTGGACAAAAACGGCACGGAAACCGTGCTTAAATGCGACCCCGCCGGCCCCGTCTGCGCCTTCGTTTTCAAAACGATTTCGGACCCGCATGTCGGGCAGCTCAGCCTGTTCCGCGTGTACTCCGGCACAATCAAAAAAGATTTGGCGATTTTCAACTCCAACCGCGAAGCACCCGGCAAAGTCGGGCATTTGTTCATTATGCGCGGCAAGGATAAAATCGACGTATCCGAAGTTCGCGCCGGCGATATCGGCGTAATCGCAAAACTTTCCGACGCGAATACACAAGACACCCTCGCCACAAAAGCCGCGCCGTTCAAATGCAAGCCTATCGAATTCCCCGAATCCTTGCTTGCAATGGCAGTTTCCGCCAAAGGCAAAGGCGACGAAGACAAACTTTCCGAAGCAATAAGAAAACTCGTTTCCGAGGACAAGACGATAAAATTTGTCGTAAACAAAGAAACCAAGCAAACCGTACTTTATGCCGTAGGCGACGGCCAGCTCGATGTTTTGTCGAACCGCCTGAAAACGCGCTATAAAATGGAAGTCGACCTGAAAACGCCGCTTGTGCCGTATCGCGAAACGATAAAAGGCCGCAGCGACGTGAAGGGCAAATATGTAAAACAATCCGGCGGCGGCGGGCAGTACGGTGTCGTTGACATGAAATTTGAGCCGTCGGGCGACGAAACCAAGCCGTTTGTATTTGAAGAAACCGTTGTCGGCGGAAACGTTCCGAAGCAGTATTTCCCCGCCGTCGAGAAAGGGCTAAGCGAAAGCGTAAAAGCCGGCCCCGTTGCGGCGTACCCCGTTGTCGGCGTGAAGGCGACGCTTTACGACGGAAAATATCACGCCGTTGACTCGTCGGAACTCGCGTTTAAAATGGCGGCACAAGCCGCATTCCGCGACGGATTCATGCAAGCCAAGCCCGCGATTCTCGAGCCGATTATGCGCGTTGCCGTAACCGTTCCCGAAAGCTACGTCGGCGCGATTATGGGCGACATGAACAAACGCCGCGGTCGCTTGCAGGGCCAAGAATCCGTCGGCAAAAAAACGGAAATTATTGCCGAAGCCCCGCACAGCGAAATGTTAAAATACGCCATCGACCTCCGCTCCATGACCCAAGGGCGCGGCAGTTTCACAATGGAATTTGAACGCTACGACGAAGCCCCCTCCGACGTACAACAAAAAGTCGTCGCGGCACGAAAGCTGGAACTGGAGGCTTTACGAGCAGAGTAGCGCGCCAAGCGCGCAGTGGGCACCGGGGACACATGTCGGCAGCGACGCATTCTCTCGAAGCCGGGAACAGTTTCTCGGCGTATAAAAAACGAGGTGATTTAATGGCACCTGTTCACGGCATGATAGACAAGCAATTTGAAGCCTATCTTTTGTCAACTCTTGGCAGGCTTGACATAGCCATTCATGAAATCAACGAGAAAGGCTCATCTTTCGAGCTTATCAAACTCCGCGACGAAATCAGTAATCAGTTAAAAAAGCCCTAAGGGCCTGTTTAACACCCCTAAAATAACCGCGATTTTTGTCGCCTGAAAAAAAGTGAAAACCTCCGTCGGATATGTTATAAATTAAGGCGAACATTATCCGGGCGACCTCTAAAAACCCTAAATTCGCATTAAGGGTTTTTGGAGGTCGCCTCTGGCGGAGGTTTTTTTTGATGGAAAGCGAAAAATTAGCATTCGTGACAGAAAACATACTTGCGAAAATGGCGACGCTCGGCGAAGGTTTGGCGGAAAAACGCACGGGCGTACTTGAAGTGCGAAAAGAAATGTGGCGCGAGGCGCGAATTGTTCTGCGCGATTTTGATGACGTCGCCGACCTGACAATTTTCGCCGAGGAAGTCGCGCGGCACGAACAGCAATATGTCAAGGCAAGCGAGGAGATAAAAAAACTGGGCAAAATGCTGGATTCACCGTACTTTGCGCGGATTGATTTTATCGAGGAGGGATGCGAGCGCGAGGAAATTTACATCGGGCGGCATTCGCTTTTCGATGAGAAACAGCATGTTTTTCACGTCTACGACTGGCGCGCGCCGATTTCAAGCCTGTACTACGATTTTGGCACAGGTGCGGCCGAATTTTCCGTTCCAAACACGGGCGCGCGTATTTCCGGGGAAATTTCGCTTAAACGGCAGTATCAAATCGAAAAGGGCGAACTTGTCTACCTTTTCGACAACGATATCGCAATCGAGGACGACATTTTGCGCCTAGAACTGTCCAAAACATCCGAGGCGCACATCAAGACCATTATCAACACCATTCAAGCCGACCAAAATCGCGCGATTCGTGCAGAATCGGGCGATATTTTAGTGTACGGGCCGGCGGGCAGCGGAAAAACATCCGTGGGCCTGCATCGGCTTGCGTACCTTTTATACCGCCACCGCAATTCGTTGAACTCCGCAAAGGTGCGTATTTTCTCGCCCGGCGCGGTTTTTTCGTCGTATATCGCGGGGATTATTCCCGAACTTGGCGAGGAGGACGTGCAAACCCTCGATTTTGCCACGTTGCTTGAAACGAAAAACAGGCATATGCGCAGTTGGAGCGAGATGATTGAGAATCTCGACGCGCGCGGCGAGGCGATTAAGCGAAAGTTTTCGGCGGAGTTCATCGACGCGCTGGAGCAACGGATTGCCTCATACGAGCCGACGTTCGAGGACGTTGTGTTTTTAAACGATAAACTGTGCGACGCGGCGCGCCTGAAATCGCTGTATCGGGACCGCACGGCGCACGGAAATCTCGCGCTTAAAACCGAGCGGGTTTTGTCCTATGTAAATCAGGTTTTTGCCGAGTATTTTACCGCGTATAACCGCAAAATTACCGACTTTTTTAACAATCTCTATGACGATAATTTTCCCGACGGGATTATTCGCGCGAAATTCGAGGAGGAAAAAAATATCGTGATTGCGGATATTCGCAACCGTTCGTTCCCGCGTGCCGCGAAAATTTACGAAAAATTTTCTCGTAAAGACCGCGACGCGCTTCGTATGGATAAAATTTATTTCGAGGACGCGCTTGTGCTTTTTTACATTGATTTGCTTACGGGGCGAATCCCCGCAGAAAAAACGGTTAAGCATATTTTAATCGACGAAGCGCAGGATTTAAGCCTGTTGCAGCATCGGATTTTGCGCAAACTTTATCCCGCAAGCAATTTTACAATTCTCGCCGACGTAAACCAAGCCTTGTATCCCGAGCTTAATATCACCGAAACCGACGTGCTGAAATCGCTGTATCCAAAAGCGGAGGCATTCGCGCTTACGAAAAGTTATCGATCCACCTTTGAAATTATGGAGCTTGCGACGGGCATTTTAGCGCGCAACCGGAAACACGTGTCGGGCGCGACGCATTCCCCCGAAGGGGGCGGGCACGCTTCACGTGCCCCTGCCGAGGGCGTTTTTCTGCGCCACGGCGAGCCGCCCGAAATCAAAAAAAGCGCGACGCCCGCGGCTTCCGCGCTGGAAATTTTGGCAACCCTCCCCGACGATTTCAACACAGTCGGCATTTTGCTCCCGACAATCGCCGAAGCCCGCGCCTTTTTCGCCGAATTCAAAAAAATCTTCCCCAAGGGCAACACCCCGCGCCCGCTGAAATTTATCAATCAGGAAGCACAAAATTTTTCGGCGGGGGTAATGGTTATGGCGGCGGCGTTTGCCAAGGGGCTTGAATTTGACGCGGTAATTTGCCCGTCGTATCGAGAGGCGCGAACGGAACGCGAGCAAAAATTATTCTATTTGATTTGCACCCGCGCCCTCCACCGACTCTTTTTGATTAGCACGCCAAGCGCGTAATGAACACCACGGTCAACACCACGGTCGCCGCGGGAGAATTTCAATTTTTGAGAGTGGGAACGGCATCATTCTCCCTAAACCGGATGCAGATTCTCCTTACATAAAAAATCGCGAAAATCACCAGCCCTATTGAAATATATTGCGACGTCGTAAACAGCCCATAATGCCCGCGCCCTGCATCCGCGCGGAAAAATTCCAAAAAAAATCTCCAAACGGGATACGCGAAAAAATATATCGCGGAGGACAATCCCGGTTTTTTTGTGCGCAAAAATAAAAAAACCATGATTGCACACAACGTGAGCAAAAACACGGTTTCGAAAAGTTGCGTCGGCAAACGCGGCGCGCCGTCGCGAATCGTCCGGATGAAGGCATCTTCGGGATAAATCACGGCAAGCGGATAAAGCGAATGGCTTTCGTCAACCACCATCCCAAA
Source organism: Defluviitaleaceae bacterium (assembly GCA_009786975.1). Lineage (GTDB taxonomy): Bacteria > Bacillota > Clostridia > Lachnospirales > WQUN01 > WQVC01. Next base: position 10,870 of record WRGX01000179.1, on the reverse strand, counting down.
ACAACACCCCGCAAAAAAACAGCCCAACCTGCCGATTGCGTGCGCAAGGGCAAGGGCGGGCGCGAAAATATCAAAAATCTGCACAAGGTCTATTTGGAATTTTCGGCAATAAAAAACAACGGCAACCAGTCCGCCCAAAAGTCCGCCGTAAAATACGATTTCCCCGGTGGCGTAATTCGCCAGCTCGAAGAAGCTCATGTGCCGATATTCCGCCCACGAAAACGCAATCCGCACGCTGTGCATAACGGGCCGAAGCAAAGCCGCGCCGATTAAACCGCCGCTCGCGCCTATTATAAATGTAAGTTTCACGTCACGCCTTGCGGGCGATTTCCTCGCCAAAGCCGCGCACAGAAACCACGCCGCCGCAATCGCCGCTATAAAAAGCACGGTATATGTCGGAATATCCAAACCGAAAAAATCAATAAACGGGTGCAATTAATCCTCGTCTAAAATGTCCAGCAAACTGTCGCTGTCAATTCTGTCCTTCGCGGCGAAAACAACGGCAACGATAACCGCAATTGTTACCGCGATAATTGTTACAATAATCCATTTGTTCATGCTATGCCTCCCTTGGGTGAAAGTGGAATTATTATGCGGGAAGATTTTTTTTGTGTCAAGGCGCGCCAAGCGCGCAGTGGACACCACGGGCGCAGTGAGTGAAGCGAACGTTTCCCGCGCCACCACGGGCATGTGTCGGAGTCGACGCGTTTCCTCGAAGCCGGGAGCAGATTCCTGTTGGCAGAAAAAATCGAGTCGGCGAGTGACACTCGCCGACTCGATTTTTTTGTAGCGGTTTTATGGCAATGAGGAAGCGCGCCCCCTTTGCCTCGAAGCAGGTTATCATGACCTCGAAGCACGTTTTCAAAAACCCCACCACGGACTTGGCCAAAGAAAATTTGCCGCAACAATTCATCCCAAAATCGCATCAAAAATTGATTCGAAAAAAACCAGTTAGGGCGTGTAGCCACTACGCCCTAAGCTAAAACAGCGGTTTTTTTGCATAAAACACAACGTTGGCGGCCACGTTTGCGGAAGGTGATGCCGGTCAACATCTATCGGATTTTGCAGTCATGTTGGGCAATGAATCTCCTCTTCCGAAAGCTGTGACGCCGCGATTTCCCTGTACACTTCGCAGGTCTTCATTAAATCCTTATGGGTGCCGATGCCCGCGATTTCGCCGTGGTCAAGCACCAAAATTTGGTCGGCGTCGATGATTGATGAAACGCGTTGCGCGATAACAATCGTGGTTTTGTCGCCCATTTTATTTTTAAGCGCGGCGCGCAAAAGGGCGTCGGTTTTTACGTCAAGCGCGGAAAAACTATCGTCGAACATGTGAATCGGCGCGTCTTTTACAAGGGCGCGCGCAATCGAAAGCCGCTGCCGTTGCCCGCCGGAAAAATTCGAGCCGCTTTGCGCAACGTTCGATTCGTAACCCTCGGGCTTGCCGTCGATAAACGCCCTGGACTGTGAGATTTCAACGGATCTTTCTACGCGCTCCTCGGTCGCGTCCTTGTCGGCATAAAGCAAATTCGAGCGAATCGTCCCCGAAAAAAGCGAGGCCTTTTGCGCAACATAGCCGATTTTGTGGTGCAATTCCTCCTTGTGTACGTCGCGAATATCCAAACCGTCGATAAATATCCCGCCACCCGACACGTCAAAAAAGCGCAGAATCAGCTTAAAAATCGTCGATTTTCCCGACCCCGTCGCCCCGATAATCGCGGTTGTTTGACCCGGCCGGGCTGTGAAGCTGATGTTTTTCAGCACATCGTCGTCATCCTCTTGAGCGTCGGGATATTTAAATGAAACATCGCGAAACTCAACCGTACCCGTAAAATTTTCCGGAAACGGCACGGGGTTTTCGTTGTAAATAATGCTGCCCTCGGTTTGCAAAACTTCATCTATACGCTTCATGCTGACCACCGCGCGGGGAACAAAAATAAACATCACTGAAATCATCAAAAATGCAAATATTATCAACATCCCGTACTGCAAAAACGCAAAAATATCGCCGATATCGGCGCGAAAAGCCGAAACCTGACCCGCCCCGACCCAAACAATAAGCGCGGTCGTCGCGTTAAGCACAAGCATAATCACGGGCGTCATAAACGCAAAGGTCTGATTGACAAATCGTTCGGTAGAAGCCAAGTTTTGATTGGCAACCTCGAATCGCTTTTTTTCAAAAGCCTGCGTAGAAAACGCGCGAACAACCAAAATACCGCTTAAATTCTCGCGGGAAACGAGATTTATGCGGTCGATAAGTTCCTGCCACGCCTTATATTTAGGAAGCGCGATAAAAAACAGCACGCCCATAAGTCCAAGCATAACCGCCGTAGCGGCAACGACTATCCACGCTAAGTCCGTACTGCGCTCAAGCGCGCGAATTACGCCGCCCACGGCGATAATCGGCGCGTAAATAAACTGGCGAATCGCCATCATTAAAGTATTTTGCACCTGCATAATATCATTCGTCGTGCGCGTAATAAGCGACGACGTATTGAATCGATTTATCTCTGCGTCCGAAAATTTCAAAACTTTTTCATAAACGGCTTCACGCATATCATTCGAAACACCAACAGCGGTTCGCGCCGTAAAAAACCCCGCCACCAGCGCGACAAGCATCGATAAAAGCGTAAGCCCAAGCATAGCCGCGCCGTTCCGCCAAATAACGGAAAGATGCCCCGGCAAAACCCCATCGTTAACAATATCCGCCATAAGCCCGGGCAACATAAGCGCGACAATTGCCTCGGCGGCAAGAAAAAAAACTACCCCAAAAATCATCCCGCTATATGGCTTTAAGTACCGCAAAAACTCCGACATTTCGTGGCTCCTCACGTTGACAAAGGCGATTGTAATGTATACCTTAATGGGAGAGTCAAGTCGGGCGTGTTGCCACTGCGCGACACGCCCTCAATTTTTGAAAAGAGGAAAACTTTCCATGATTCGGAAAAATAACTTATTGTCCATCGGCGAGGTGTCCAAGCTCACCGACACGAGTATAAAATCCTTGCGATATTACGACCGAATCAACGTCCTGAAACCCGCGCACATCGACCCCGATTCGCAGTACAGATACTACACTATCGACCAAGTACGCCTTATCGGATTGATACAGTTCAGTATCGAAATCGGCATTCCCCTTGCGAAAATAACGCAGTTTGTCGAGCCTGACGGAACGACGGATTTGCGAAGTTTTTTGCAGGAGGGGCGCAGGGTTGCCGAAAAAAAATTGGAGGTGCTGGAAAAAGGACTCCGGCACATTGATATTATCATGCATCAAATGGATTTGGCGGAAAAGCATCAAATCGGGCAAATTTATATGAAGGAAATTCCGGAGAAAAAAATTTATGCTATCCCTTGCGAAAAAAACGTAAGCGTATCAGACCAAATTAAAATTTTGCAGAGCATTTCGAAATTGCCGGGCGACGAAAGGGATTGGGAGGAGTCGGAGTTCGGCATTTTGCACGAATCCTCGCCAAGCGAAGTCGCGTGTTATTATTTCGTCGATGTGCCGAAGAAAATTGATTTGCCAGATACAAAAACGCTCCCCGGCGGAACGTATTTTTGCATACAAAACGAAAGCAGCAAAATAGAAAAAGCCCCCGAAATTTTTAAGGAACATATCGGAGACTCTTTTTTTGCAACGGAAATAGAATTGCACACAGCACGGCATAAAATAAACGAACCGATACGTGAGCTTAGGGTTATTTCGTGTTGAGTCAATTTTCTTACGTTTCCTTACCCTCTCATTGCGCGCTTGTCCGGGCGAATCAGTGCGCGGGGGTGGAAGCCGATTAAATCCTTGCGACCTGCGCGGATTAGCGCGTTTTTTACGATTTCGCGGTTGGCGGGGTTGCGGTACTGAATCAGGGCGCGTTGCGTTGCTTTTTGATGCGCGCTTTTTGGTACAAATATGCGTTTTCCCGTGCGCGGGTCTAGTTCTGTGTAGTACATACAGGTCGAAAGTGTGCCGGGTGTGGGGTAAAAATCTTGCACTTGTTCGGGGCGCATGTTTTCGCGATGCAGATATTCCGCAAGCGCGATTGCGTCGTCGAGGGTGGAGCCGGGATGGCTTGACATCAGGTACGGCACATCGAATTGTTGCTTGCCCGTTTCGCGGTTCGCGACGGCGAATTTTTTGGTGAATTTTTCATAGGTTTCAAGCGACGGTTTGTTCATCGCGTGAAGGACTTTTGGCGAAACGTGTTCCGGCGCGACTTTCAGGCGGCCGCTTATGTGATGTTCGCACATATCGCGCAAAAATTCGTTGGCGCGCGGGTCGTGCATCAGGTAATCGTAGCGAATTCCCGAGCGGATAAAGACCTTTTTTACGCCGGGGATTTCGCGCAAGTCTCGCAAAAGTCGGAGGTAATCGGAATGGTCGGCGCGGAGATTCGGGCATGGGGCGGGGACAAGGCAGTTTCGTTGACAGTTTTCGGCAATTGCGGGCGCACTTTGCCCGCGTCCTTCGCGAGAATGTTTCGCACACGGAACGTGTCCCTGATTGTAAAAATTTGCCGTAGGGCCGCCGACATCGTGGATATAGCCCTTAAATTCCGCGTCGTGCGTAAAACTTTCCGCCTCGCGAAGCACGGATTTATGCGACCGCGACTGCACATTTTTGCCTTGATGAAAATTAAGCGCGCAAAAATGGCACCCGCCAAAACACCCGCGAGTGGCGGTTATGCTGAACTTTACCTCCTCGATTGCAGGTACGCCGTTTTCGTACATCACGTGCGCCTCGCGCATAAACGGCAACGCATAAACTGCGTCAAGCTCGCTTTGCGAAAGCGGCGCGGCGGGGATGTTTTGCACAACAAAAATATTCGGATACTCCTCCGCAAGTATTTTTCCTTGAGAGGTGTATTGCCGAATAAAACTCTGCGCAAATGCTTTTTTTCCCGCCGCCGTCGGTTCGTTTATCGCCTTAAAATTCGGCAGGACAAGCGGTTTTTCCACAAATGAAATATCCCGCGTTTTGAAAACCGTGCCGGGTATAAAGGTCAAGTCCTTTATGGAAATTCCGCTGTCCAATGCCTCCGCAATTTCAACAATCGCCCGCTCCCCCATGCCGTAAACAATCAAATCCGCCGCCGCGTCAAGCAAAATCGACCGCCGCACCGCGTTATCCCAAAAGTCGTAATGCGCAAGCCGCCGCAAACTCGCCTCAATCCCGCCCAAAATAATCGGCGCATCCTTGTATGCCTCGCGGATTTTATTCGAGTAAACAATGCTTGCGCGATTCGGCCTAAGCCCGGTTGCGCCGCCCGGCGAGTACGCGTCCCGCTTCCTTTTATGTAGCGCGACGGTGTAATGATTCACCATCGAATCAATATTTCCGCCCGTAACCAAAAAGCCCAAACGCGGCTGCCCAAACCGCGTAAAATCCGCTGTTGTCCGCCAATCCGGCTGTGCCAAAATCGCAACCGAAAAGCCGCGCGAAACAAGCACCCGCGAAATAATCGCCGCCCCGAACGAGGGATGGTCAACATACGCGTCCCCCGTAACAAGCACAAAATCGGGGCTTTGTATCTCGTGCGCAAAAACCGGCAGAAACGGCACGGCGGTCAGTCCTTTTCGTATTTATTGCGCGTATTTTATATTAATGACGGGGCTTGTGCAAATCTTCGCATTCGCCGCAGTGGACACTCGAAGCCGGGAGCAGTTTCCCGGCGTATAAAAAAAGAGTCGGCGAGTGTCACTCGCCGACTCTTTTTTTTGGACTGGGAAACTGCTCCCGGCTTCGAGGGAGCGCGTCGCCTCCGACATGTGTCCCCGGTGTCCACCGCGCACTGTAGCAGGACGCAGGGATTTTTCCCACAAAGGGCTTGCGACTCGCGTTCCGACGTGATATGGTTTTAGCATGAGTCGCGAGTTTTTCGAAAAGCATGTATTTAACCGCAAGCGGGTGTTTTGGCTTGTGGCGGTTATTTTTGTGGTGTCGTTGATACCGCTTGTTTACATAGCGCGTTTTGGACATCCCTCTGCGGACGACTTTTCGTACGGCAATCATACCGTTCATGTGTGGCGCGAAACGGGGTCGCTCCCGCAGGTGCTTTCTGCGGCAGTGACGGGGACGAGATATGTGTACAATACGTGGCAGGGTTCGTTTGTCGCGGTTTTTTTGATGACGTTACACCCGGCGGTTTTTGGCGAAAATTTGTATATGTTTGGGATTGCGGGTGTGATTTTGGGCTTTGTTGCCGCGATGATATTCTTTTTGAAGGTTGTTTTTATGAACTGTTTGGGCGCGGACAAGTATGCTTTTGGGATAATTGCCGTCTTGTTCACGTTTGTCGCGATGCAATTTGTGTTTTGTCCGGTTGAGGGATTCTTTTGGTACAATTCCGCGATGTATTACACGGGTTTTCATTCGCTTTCCCTTGTGTTGTTCGCCATAACTTTGCTTGCGATTCAGGCGGAAAAGGCTAAAAAAATTTATGCGATTGCGGTTCCCCTGCTTGCTTTTTTGGTTGGCGGGAGTAATTTTGTTACGGCGTTAACTTCGGCGGTTGTAATGGCGTTGATTGCGGTGTATTGCGCCGTTATCAGGCGGCGGGGCTGGCTTATTCCCGCGATTGGAACCGTCGCGCTCGTTGCCGCGTTAACAATCGCGGTGATTTCGCCCGGCAACGATGTCCGGCAGGAATATTTTGAAAGAATGAACCCCGTATCGGCGGTTTTTACGTCGTTTTATTACGGATTCCGGTTTATCGAACTGGTTGTTCCCGGCGCGGTATTTTTGGCGTTTTTATGCATGATACCGCTTATTTATAAAATCACGAAGGCAAGCAACTTTTCGTTTCGGCTTCCGCCCGTGGCTGTTGCTTTAATGTACGGAGTCTATGTAAGCACCTTTACGCCGAATCTTTTTTCGTGGTCATCGTTCGGGCCGGCGCGGGTTGTGAATATTAATTTTTTTGCGTTTCAATTTTTCCTGCTGTTTTCGCTTGTTTACTGCATCGGCAGCTTTGCGCAGTACGTTAAGCGCAAGGATACTTCCGCCGTAAGAAAAAGGTACGCGTGGCTTGAAAAGCCCGCTGTATCGGTGATTCTTGCGATTTGTTTTGTTGCATCATGCGTTTATGTCGGTTTTACGGACGCGGACGGGATGATAAGCATAAGCGCGACAAGGTCGCTTGTTTCGGGGGAAGCGCGGGTTTATCACGAAGAATTTTCGGCAAGGCTTGAGATTTTGCAAAACCCCGAAATCCGCGAAGCCGAACTGCCTGTGTTTAGCGTTACGCCGCACGTATTGTTTCACGCGCTTGACATAACCCCCGACCCAACCTTCTGGACAAACACCGCAATGGCGCGGTTTTACGACAAAGACACGGTGATTCTTGTGCCGCGGGGGGATTAGGGTGAAAATCGAAGAAAGGGACGCGGGCGACGAATTTCGTTAGAAATTTATGTGTTCAGCGAATGGCAAAAATATGGAAACAACAATGCTCACGCATCTGAATATTATGACAGACGGTTTGAAGCGCAAGGCGGCCGCGCTTGAAAGTATCGCGGCGATTTGCGAAAATCAGCGAACCGTAATCGAAAGCGAATTACCGCTTGAAAAAGTTCGCGAAATGGTTTTCGGCATGAACGACGAAAAGCAGGCGGCAATACAAATCGTTCGCGACTGCGACGAGATGTTCGAAAAAATGCTTGCGGACATAGGCGCGGAACTCGAGGTTCAACAGCATCTTTACAAGCCGCAGGTCAAAATAATGCAGGACAAAATTCGCGAGGTAATGAGCCTCGACGTAAAAATTCGCGTCGCCGAGGACGAAAACAACAAGCTCATGGACGAGCGACGAAGCACAGAGCTCCCCCCCTCGCACAACGCCGGAATCAAGCCAAAAGTAACAATGCCGACAAACGCCGCAAAAGTCGTTGATGCCTATAAAGAGGGCAAAAAAAATTACAAGGGTTAGCCCATGATAACTTTCTCAAGTTGTTTTCTGCATTTGAAGGGATAAATAAAATGGCAAAAATTGTTGTACAAAAATATGGCGGAACGTCTGTTGCGAATGCCGAGCGCATTATGCACGTGGCGAACATCGTCGTTAAGGCGAAAAACGCAGGCAAAGGCGTTGTAGTCGTCGTTTCCGCGCAGGGGCATACGACGGACAAATTGCTAGAAAAAGCCGGGGGCATCTGCGACGAACCGAATCGCCGCGAGCTTGATATGCTTCTCGTTACCGGCGAACAGCAGTCCGCCGCGCTTATGACAATGGCGTTGCAAAGCCTCGGACACCCCGCGATTTCGCTAAACGCCATGCAAATCGGCATCGAGGCAACGTCGGTTCATTTTAACGCGCAGATAAAAAGAATCCGCACGGAACGCCTGAAAAAGGAGCTTGACAAGGGCAACATCGTCGTTGTTGCCGGGTTTCAGGGCATAAATCGCCACGGCGATATGACAACCCTCGGGCGCGGCGCGTCGGACACAACGGCTGTCGCGCTTGCAGCGATTTTGGAGGCGGAACTTTGCGAAATCTACACCGATGTTGACGGAATTTATACCGCCGACCCGCGCATTGTGCGCACGGCGAAAAAATTGGATATAATAAGTTATGACGATATGTTGGAGCTTGCCGCTTCGGGCGCGGGTGTTTTGCACAACCGTGCCGTTGAAATGGCAAAACGATTTGATGTAAATTTGGTGCTTCGTTCCAGCGTGAACGACGTACCCGGCACGCTGATTAAGGAGGATGCGGGAGTGGAACAATTATCGGTAAGCGGCATCGCAATTGACAGAAACGTGGCTAGGGTGAGCGTAACAGGGCTCCCCGACCGCCCCGGCGTGGCGGCAAGCATTTTCATGCCGCTTGCGAAAGAAAAAATAAACGTGGACGTAATTTTGCTTTCCGTCGGCGAAGGCGACAAGCGCGATTATTGCTTTACGATTCACAAACAGGACTTGAAAATCGCCATAGGAATACTCGAGTCGCACAAAGAAAAAATCGGATTCGCCACGCTTAATACCGACGAAAATTTGGCGAAACTTTCGATTGTAGGCTCGGGAATGGCAACAAACACGGGCGTCGCCGCGAAAATGTTTGAGGCGTTGTACGAAGTCGGCGTAAACATAGAAACAATTTCAACAAGCGAAATAAAAATCACCGTTCTAATCGACGAGCGCAATATCGCCAAGGCAACGCAAGCCGTTCACGACAAATTCGAGCCGATGCTGACGAGCGATTACGCGGAGACGGAGGAAATATGAGAACAAGATGCTTCATTTTAACGGCGATTTTACTCGCCGTTATTTTTTCGGCGTGCGGCGGCGCGCTTGAAAATTTTTCAGAGAATTTATCCGAAAATTTATCGACAATCGCCGACAGCAACGTCGGGACCCTGATAACCCAACAGGAACAAATCGAAGGCCCGACACACATTTTGCCCGCGCCGAATCTCGACGGCGAAATGAGCGTCGAGCAAGCGATACAGCAGCGACGCTCCCGCCGAAATTTCGAAGACCGCGCAATTTCGCAGGAACAGCTTTCGCAAATTTTATGGTCGGTGTACGGCATAACCGAGCCGCGCCCGGGTTCACCGCGCGGCGGCTTGCGCACAACGCCCTCGGCAGGCGCGCTGTTTCCGCTGGAAATCTATGTAGTAATCGGCAACGTCGAGGGCATTGAGCCGGGCGTTTACCGCTATATTTCCCCAAAGCATAAAATTGTGCAGGTAGTCGAGGGGGACATGCGAATCATGCTTGCCGCCGCCGCACTAAATCAAACCGCAGTGCGAAACGCCCCCGCAATTGTGGCATACGCCGCCGTTTTCGACCGAATGCTTCCTCGCTACGGCGAGCGCGGCATAATGTACACACACATGGAAGTCGGGCATTCCGCGCAAAATATGTATCTGCAAGCCGAGGCGTTGGGGCTTGGAACCGTTGCCGTCGGCGCGTTTGTTGACGAAATGGTTTCGGCGGTTCTCCGTCTTCCCGACGACGAAACCCCGCTGTATCTGATGCCGTTCGGATACGCGGAGGGCTCCGTTTTGTCGGCGGCCTTGGTTGAAGAGTTGACTGAAGAATTGCCGGAAGAATCCCCGCCGATGGTTGCCCTGACCTTCGACGATGGCCCCTCAACCCACACCGAAGGCATCTTGGATATTTTAGAACAATACGAAGCCCAAGCAACATTCTTCGTAGTCGGCAACCGCGTGGAAACCCATCGAAGCATCGTAGAGCGCGCGGCAAATTCAGGCAACGAAATCGCCAACCACTCCCATACCCACCCGCACCTGACGCAACAAACCGACAGCCAAGTAATCGACGAAATAACCTCGGCAAGCACCGCCATCGCCGCAATAACAGGCTTCTCGCCCCCAATATACCGCCCGCCCTTCGGCTCAACCGATGACCGCGTCGTGGAAATTTCAACCGACCTGGGCTACGGCATAGTAAAATGGACCCTCGACCCCCTGGACTGGCGCGACCGCGACCCCGACATAATCTACCGCCGCATAATGAGCCAAATCGAAGACGGCTCCGTAATCGTCCTCCACGACATCCATCCCACCACGGTTCAAGCAATGGAACGCGTAATCCCAAGCCTGATTGAACAAGGCTTTAAGCTCGTCACCGTATCCGAGCTGATAACCCACCGTTACGGCGGCCTCGAAGCCGGCGACATTTTCGGCTCGTATTGCGCTTGGCGGATATGGGATGAGGTTGAGTATTAGGATGTGTACTGTGAAGGGTTGAAATAACGCGCCCTATGTTTATATTGCGACAATTAATTTCATGACTTCATTAAACTTTTCGGCTACTAAGGAACTGCCCGACAATAACATTTCCATTTGGACTTGTCTTTTTGCCGCATTGCTTCGTCGCGAAAAACCTTGCGACCCTCTAGGTCGCGGC
>WRGX01000178.1 GCA_009786975.1 Defluviitaleaceae bacterium | reverse complement strand
CGAGTGACACTCGCCGACTCTTTTTTTTGGCAAGGAAATTGCACACGGCTTCGAGGGAATGTGTCGCCGCCGACACATGCCCCCGGCACCCACCGCGCGCTTGGCGCGCTTTTTTATATTGACGCACGCGTCAAAATAAATTATAATAATGACGCGATGTTCATTTTTTGCATCAGAGGGGGTATGTATGCCGAGAGTAAAAAAAGAGTATTTTGCCGCAAAAAAAGCGGAAATCGTAGACGCGGCTGTTCGTGTGTGTGAGGTAAAGCCTGCGTATTCGGTCACATTACGTGATGTGGTGAAGGAGTGCGGGATCAGCACAGGCGGGATTTATAATTATTTTTCGAGTATAGACGAGATTTTTGCCGAAATTTTGAATCGGGCATATGATGAATTTTCGGTAAAACACGAGGTTGAAAAAATCTTTGGAAGCGGCAAGGCTCCGCAGGAAATCATCATGGATTTTTTCGTTTTGCGCGGGAAGCTCATCGACAATATTTATCGCAAGTTCGGAAAATTGGTGTTTGAATTGCAAGCTATTTATTTAAATGACCCCGAAAGGGGGCGAAAAATACTTGCGAAAATCACTCCGAGCGATGAGGGGCTTGAGATTCTCGCAAGGTTAGGTGAATTTATCGACGGCTTCAAATGCGTTTTGCCGACGGGACAAATTTTGTTTCTTATCATTGCCGCAAGCGATGGCGTTAAAAAGGCGATTATCGACCCGGACAGTGCGGCGGAATTGGCGCGTATCGGCTTGCCGAAAAATGAATCCGCAACCGCAGAAAGCATGATGAAAATTTTGGCGCAAGCCGTAATAAAGTTGCTTGATATAAAATAAAGGGGGAACAAATTATGGGGAAAATCAGAGAATTTACGGAAGAATTTGTGGAAATAAACGGCATCAGTCAATATTTCCTGCACTTTCCGTCACCGCAAAAGGAAGTCATTGTCCATCTGCACGGAGGTCCGGGCTCGTCCTCGGTCAACTTCACGCATGTTTTCAGTCCGTTTTTGGATTTTTGCAATTTTGTTTATTACGACCAACGAGGCGCGGGAAGAACGCAGAAAAAAAACAATGCGAATCAGGAGGACTTGACAATCGAAACTCTGATTGAAGATCTTCGGCAAACAATTGCCTATGTAAAAGACAAGTACAAAACAGACAGGGTTGTTTTAATGGGACAATCATGGGGGACTGTTTTAGGGACTCAATTTGCCCTTAAATACCCGAAAGACATTATCTGCTACATCGGCACGGGTCATGTTATCGACGAACGCCGCGAGATGAAAATTTCATACGAAAAGCTAAAAAGTTGCATTGAAAGCAAAGGAAATAAAAAAGACGCGAAAAAGCTGTTGGCAATGAAGGATTATCCATACCTGAAATCCGACAGCAAAGAATACGTTTCCGTCGGTGTTAAGTTCTTCATGCTGAAAACAAAACACGGGCTTACTTTAAAGCCCGGAAAATTATTGAAGACTATGTTCAAGAGTCCGTTTTTCAAACTCAGCGACTTGCTTTTAATGATGTCGGCTCCGAAAAGAAACATTCGGCTGACAAAGTGGATGACCGACCTCAGCATTTGGGATTCAACGGATTATGCCGTTCCGATATTTTATATCCTCGGCAGAGACGATTGGCAAACTCCAAGCACCTTGGCAGCCGATTATTTTGAAAGAATCAACGCTCCGCAAAAGGGCTTGTATTGGATAGAGAACGCGGGACACGCGACGGATGTGGACAATCCGGCGGATTATTTCGCGGCGGTGAAAGAAATTTTGACACATTTTTTGTTTACAAGCGTGTATGAATCGTTTATACTCCCGACATAATATAATAAAATAGAGAAGGGCGTGAACACCCTCCTCGGTTTGTGGAAGAAGAGTCCTACTTTGGAGAGCCGGGCTCTTTTCCTTTTTTACGGCTTTGCACGTAGCGGTCTATCATGTTCGCGACGATAGATAGGACAACAGACAACACGACTCTGCCAAGGAATTGAATCAAACCCATAACTTTTCACCTCCTCGTTACAGGCTTTACATACACTGTAAGCTGTAATTTCGGAGGCGCACCATTTCGGAACTGCTAACCACGTCAGAAGGGTATCACAAAAAAATTCATGCTTCAACAGGAATCGCCATATTACGGGCGATTTTTTACGGGCAAGGAAACCGCTTCCGGCTTCGAGGGAATATGTCGCCGCCGACATGCCGTCCCCGGCACCCACCGCGCGCTTGGCGCGCCCCTTGACGCACCTGAGTAAACCCCGTAAAATTGCCAAAAGAGACGGGAGGAAGAAAATGAAAAAGTTTTTCGCGTTGCTCGCAACCGTAATTATTTTCACAACACCTGTTTTTGCCGACGTTCCGACGATAATTTCCGACGGTTACGAATACGTACAACTCCGCGCCGTCGCGGAAGCCCACGGCTACGCCCTCGAATGGGACGGCGAGTACAGACTTGTTCGCATAATTTCGCCGCAGGGCGATGAATTTTATATCTATACGACGGACGAAGACGGTGTAAAAATTGACAACGGAAGGGTTTTTATACGTTCCCTGTATGCGGAGCTGTTTTTCGGTAGCCTGAACGCCCCGGAAAACCCCGAAATTCACGGGATGCTGACCCGCGTCAGGCACGGCGATAACGTCGCCTACATTTTCGGCTCGATGCACGCGTCACAGCCGCATTGGTTTCCCCTTGCCGATATCGCCGAGGATGCCATGCGCCGCGCCGATATTTTCGCCTTTGAGGTAGACATGCTCGAGATGAACAATTTGTCCGACGAACAACACGATAGAATCCAAGAACTGCAAATCCTCCCCGACGGAAAAACCCTCGAGGACATTTTGTGCGAAGAAATCTTTGCGGATTTCATGGAGGCATTTGAAACATTCTATGCAATCGGCATGACATACGAGGATATCAGCGACCTCACGCCCGTCGCGCTGTTAATGTCGCTGGAGTCGATTATGGTGATGCTTCTCGGCGTTGATTTAGGAATCACGGTCGATTCGTACATTGCGGACTTCGCGGTGGAAAACGAATTGCCCATAATCGGACTGAATTGTATCTTGCGCGAGATGGAAATTGTTTTCGACATCCCGCTGGAAATTCAAGCGACTGCGATGGTCGGTTTCCCCGATTTTTTTATGATGCTTGACATGTTTGAAGAATCGGCGTTGGTCGAGATTTATGTCGAGCAGGACATCGAGCGTCTTCGCGAAATGTTCCGAGCAATGAACGCCGCGCAACAAGGCAACGAATACTCCGAACTTATGAGCTACAACATGTTCACCGTGCGAAGCAATATTTTCGCCGACGAAATCGCACGGCTTTTGGTCGAAACCGAGGAACCAACAACGTTTTTCGTCACAATCGGCATGGGGCATATAATCGGATGCGACGGAGGCGGCGGCGGAATGGTGCTTGCGCGTCTGCGAGATATGGATTTTGAAGTCGTTTCGCTTTGGGAGCAATAGGAATGTTGACGTACCGGGAAAATCAAAACGCGCAAAACACGCTGAAACTGCGGGAGCTTTTAAAAACCCTCCCGCAGTTTGTTGCGGGTTATTTTCGCAGTGTGAGCGACAAAACCTCGTCACGGACGCGCCTCGCCTACGCCTACGACCTGCGGCTTTTTTTCACGTTCTTGTCGGAAGAAATTTTACATATCCCGCCTGTGGAAATCACGACGGATGACATGAAAAAAATCGATGACACGCACATCGAGGAGTTTATGGAATACCTTTCGTACTATGTACAAGCCGAAAATCCCAACACGCCCATTCAAAATGCCTTAGCGGGAAAATCGCGAAAACTCGCCACGGTGAGTTCCCTTTTCAAGCACCTCTACAAGCGCAAGCACATCCCCGCAAACCCTGTGGAACTCGTGGATTTTCCGCGTATCGCCGAAAAACACATCACAATACTCGAGGTCGATGAAATCGCAAAACTCCTGGATGAAGTAGACAGCGGCGAAAATTTAACCCAGCACCAAAAAAACTACCACGCCCGCACGCGCCTGCGCGACGTGGCGATAATAACCCTCTTGCTCGGCACGGGAATGCGCGTTTCGGAGTGTGTCGGGCTGGATATAGCCGACCTCGATTTCGAAACAAACGGTCTGCGCGTTGTACGCAAAGGCGGCGACGAAATGATTCTTTATTTCGGCGACGAAGTCCATAAAGCACTTCACGACTACCACGACCACCGCAAGGAGCTGGACCCGCTCGAAGGCCACGAAAATGCCCTGTTTCTCTCCCTCCAATCTCGCCGAATAACCGACCGCGCGATTCAAAAGCTGGTAAAAAAATACGCAGGTCTAATCACGCAACTAAAAAAAATCTCCCCGCACAAGCTCCGAAGCACCTTCGGAACCCGCCTGTACACCGAAACCGGCGACATATATCTGGTCGCAAACGTCCTCGGCCACTCCGACGTAAACACAACCCGCAAGCACTACGCCAAAATGGACGATACGTACCGCCGCAAAGCGGCAAATGTAGTCAAGCTCCGCGATTAGCGCGCCAAGCGCGCAGTGGGCACCGGGGACATGTGTCGAATGCGACGCATTCCCTCGAAGCCGGAAGCAGTTCCCGGTCCATAAAAAAAAGCGCGCCAAGCGCGCAGTGGGCACCGGGGACATGTGTCGAATGCGGCACATTCCCTCGAAGCCGGAAGCAATTTCCCGACCCATAAAAAAAAGCGCGCCAAGCGCGCAGCGGGCACCGGGGGACACATGTCGGCGGCGGCGCATTCCCTCGAAGCCGGAAGCAGTTTCCCGACCCACAAAAAAGGGAGCTTTAAAAGCTCCCTCCAAGATTTTTAAGTTTTTCCTTAACATTTTGCGTTGCCTCTGTGTTTTCGTTCCGGATTTGGTCAAAAATTTCTTTTCTGTGAACGCTGACGGTTTTCGGTGCCAAAATTCCCAGACGCGTCTGCTCGCCCGAAATCCCCAAAATGACGATTTCAATGTTATCGCCGATTATAATGGATTCGCCTTTCTTACGCGTTAGTGCCAGCATTAGCTTTCTCCTCGGCAAGTCTTCTCTTTGCGCGTTCCAGCTCTTCAAAAATCATAAAACGGACCGCGTACTCATTACTTGTGCAAATGATTTGCTTGCCAATTCCGGTATTTAAATTTATAACAACAGGCGCGAGAAGGTTCACGCGCATGTGCCGTACATATTCGGGAATAACCACAATGTTGTAGATAAGAAGCGGCGTATCGTCAAGTTCGCCAAGCGCGGCAATTTCTTCCTCTTCAACCTGCGGGTCATAATCCGGCAAAACTTTGTAAACATCCATTAAAGTAAAGGCAACGTTGCCGTTGTCAGTCGATTGAAGCCAAAAAAACAACTCTTCGTCCTCGTTTTCGGACATAAGCAAGAAGTGTTGGTCTTCGGGAAAACCGGGAAGCCCCTCCGGAAAATGAATAATCTTTTCCGGGTCGTAACTGATTTCACCGAAATGTTTTGTTTCCATTTTTTTCATTGGATAGCTTCCTTTCGACTATCTAAGGAAATTAGCAAGCGACATTTGGATAACCCCGCTGTTTGCGCGAAGCGACGCCATGAAAAGTGCCTCTGCGGAAAAGCGCATAATCGTTGCGCGAATTAAATCGGTATCTTCGTTGTCGCTTGTTAAAAGCGTGTAAGTGACCTCATCTTCCTCAAGACGGCTTTGGATAAGCTCCATACGAACCATACGCGCACCAAGCGCGGTTTGCTCGCGGGTAGAATTATCCAAATGTCTGTCAATCAGGAAAAGCATGTTGTCGAATTGACGGTGCATCCCATATGTCGCAATCGAACTCTCGCGATCAAGTTGCGCCACAACGGCGTTATCCACTGCCGACTCTTCGTAGCCCAAATCGCGAAAATGCCGCCTGAGGTCGGTTTCGCTTGAAAGATGAATCGCATCCGAAAACTCGAAGAATCTACGAAAATCTGCGAACATTTTGTCGGTAAAAACATTTTTCGCAAGCGAATTTACAGCAATGCGCGTACGCGACGCAAATTCATACTCGATGTTTTGATTATGCATGTCAAACGAGCGGTTAAGTTCCATTTGGTCAAGCGGAAGCGAAACGCCGTTTACGTTAAGCGCGCGAACAAGCTGTACGCCCTGCACACGCAAATCCTCCATGATATGTGTCGTATACGGAGGGTCCGGCAACGTAAGATGCGGACTGTCCAGCTCAATCGGATACGTTACGGAAATATTAAACTGCGTTTCAAACAAATGCGCGGGGATTCTAACGATATTTCCATCAATTACGGCACCCGGCGGCAGCTGCGGTGCCAAATCCGGGGCATTTGCAGTATCATACGGCGGGAAAACCAGCTCAAACTCAAGCATTTCCACGCCGCCCGCCATCACCGTACCAATGCTTGCCGCGCGCGAAAAATACTGTGTAATGTTGTAAATAAGCTGTGTTCCCGCAGGGATAACCGGCGCAGCGTCAACAATTTCACGCGACGTAAAGTACACCGCAGGGTTAATGTCGCCCTTGTGGAATCCTTGCTTATGGAAAGTTACACTAACGCCCTCGCGAGGGAAATTCTCCGCTGTATCGGGATGCAAAACAAGTTCGCCCGTTTCGGGAATAAAATGAAGAACAGGCAAGCCGGTATCGTTCACCGAAGGCGGAAGATATGCGTTGGCGTCGTCGATGCTGTACTCGCGCACTTCAAATCCCGGTACAACCGGGACCCCGGAAAGTCCGGTAAACGCAAGTTTCAGCACATGCACATTGTGCGAAACAGGTTCGGGCATACCGATTCCGCCCTCGCGAACAACCCGCTGGAACGACATCTCCCTCGAAATATCCGCCAAATTAAAATGCTGCGTTATAACAAAGCTACGTTGGTTGTCGGAGGTGAAAACAGGCGGCTCATCCGTGCGGAATCCGGAAAAAAGATAGTTTCCGCCAAAGGTCGCGTTCATTTCATGCCCGATTTGATCAAACAACGCCTGCATTTGCTGAACAATTATCTGCTTTTCGGCAAAGCTGTTATCGCCGTTCGCGCCCTGCACGGCAAGGTTGCGAATTTCAAAAAGCAACTCCTTGTTGATGTTGTTAAACGTGGTTTCCGTGACGTTCATCCACGCAAACCCTTGGTCAACATTGCGCTGAAATTGCTCGTTTTCATGCACCGACGTGCGGAACATAAGCGAGCGCGACGCGATAATCGGGTCGTCAGACGGTCGCTGAATCCGCTTGCCTGTTTCAATCGTCCGAATAATACTGTCTAAGTTGCGCATATTGCGGTTGATGTGCATAAGGGTAGTATTCGTCATCATTACATTTGTTAGTCTCATGGCTTCACCTTTCGCCGAACGTCAAACTTCCTTATGAAGTTCGTCGCCCGCGTCCCCTTCTCTATGTTTTGACATTTTAGCCCGTTATCTATTTATGAAATCTGCCAAAGTGAGCTGTGTCGTAATCGCAATTGCCCTGAGCGAGTGGTTAAAGATGGCTTCCGCGGCCGCTTTTCGCATAATCGCGGCGGAAAGGTCAACATCTTCGTTTTGAGACATAAGGTCGGTGTATGCAACCTCGTCTTCTTCCAAGCGAATCGAAACCATTTCAAGCCGCGCCATCCTCGCGCCGAGTTGGGAATGCTGACGTTGTGCTTGGGCAATGTGGTCCTTAACCGTCCTAAGCATATTGTCAAAACGATTGTGTACCGCGCCGGCAAAAGCAGCACGCTCATCCCCCAAGAATGTGGCAACAGCGGCATCCAAAGCACCGTCCGTCAAGGGTTGGCCGTCCTCGTCGCGGGCATGTGTTCTTAAATGTTCCCTGATAACGGCAGGGTCCGACGGGGCAAGCGAATCAACAAAGTCAAAAAGCCTACGCAAGTCCGCAAATAAATCCGCCGAAAGCGTGTCACGCGCAAGCGTATTTATCGTGATATACGCCATCGGGGAAATCTCCATTTGGATATTTTGCCCGCGTGTATTGAAATTAACCGCCTCGCCGTTAATAATTTCCGACGTTTCGAAATAAACGATCGGGTTAAGTTCCCCCGCAACAAGGTCGCTTTTTTCGTAAACAACACTAAGGCCGCCCGCGCCGATAATTAACTGCTTAACCTCATCGCTTACGATAAGCTCGCCTGTGTCGCGCAAATGGTGGATAATCGGGAGCTGTACCGGCGGGTCATCGTCGGTTGTGAAGAATCCCTCGGGACGATACGCGTTTTCGACGGTGGAATCCATTGTGATAATATGGAATTGAGTCCCGTCCGCCAAGGTTATTCCGATTTCGGCCGCACCCGCGACATTTGCTGCCGGGTCAAAATTCACATGCGTGTATGGAAGTTTGATAATATTTGTATGAATAACATCGGGCATGGCCGTAGCGGACTCTCGGAAAATCGCGTCAGCGCGTTGAACTGCGTTCGCGCTGAAATTTTGCGAAATAATAAAGCTACGCCCGGGCCAATCATTTTTCAAAACCGGCGGCTGATTCGTATGGAATCCGGAAAAAACATACCTGCCCAAATATGTTTGGTTCATGTCGACGCCAAACATTTGGTCAAAATATTGCCTCATCTCCGCAACAAATACCTGATGCTCCTCAAGGGTATTGGTACCTGTTTGCGCGCCTCGAACCAGTGTCTCGTAGATGCGTTGCATAAGCGAAGGCGAGGTCGCGCTTCCCGTCAAAATGCTGTTAAACGCGGCTTCCGACACTTCCATCCATGCCATGCCCTGTTGCGAGTTACGCAAAAATTGCTCCGTTTCCGCCAGAATTGTGCGATAACGAAGCGCGCGCGCAGAAAGAAGCGGGTCATCGGACGGTCTTTGAATCCGTTTTCCCGTTTCTATTTGCGTTACAAGGTTATTGAGGTGGCGAGCGTTACGCCAAATATTGTTCATTGAATTTCCGAAAATCATGTGATTTGTGACACGCATGTTTTTCCCTCCTTGTGTGTATGTAAAGCCTTGGGGGAGAAATTTTTCTCCCCCACACTGTTAATGTTAGAAGTTACCCAGTCTGTTAATCAGTGTATCGTAAACCGTGTCGATTACGTTTATCACACGCGAAGCCGCGATAAACATATTTTGAAAACGAACAAGGTTCAGCATTTCTTCTTCCGTGTCCACAGATTTAACGGACAAGCGGAGATTGTGCGTCGCCGTTGTAATTTCGTGATAACTTTCGCGGAACAACGCCGCTTGATGATTATTTATGGCAAGGTGGTTGCTTGTCGCGATGATAAAGTCGATAAGCCGCCCTTCGCGAAACAAGCTGTTGTCATTGGCGATGGCTAGAATTCCGTGGACAAGGTCGTTGTTCGCAAGCCCGATATTGTGGTTGCTTGATGCGGCAAGCAACTCGGGATAATCGATAAGCTCCGGGTTCACCATGAAATTCAGCGCGTTAAACTGGCTGTAATCAATCGTGAAAAGCGGACGCCCTGCGGTATCCGTTGCTGTAAGGAATTGCAAATTGCCATTAGCGTCCGGCATTGCTTCACCGGGCTCAATAGTAACGGGAGCACCGTTAACGATAACAATAATGGGGGCATCGGTCGTGTTAACGAGAATAGGCGGATTCGGATCGGCAACCGTAACAAAACTGCCGTCCGGGTTACGAGCAGGAACGCCTGTCGGAAGCCCCGTTGCTTCATCAACTTCGGACATAATCCACAAGCGAAGGCTTGCGAATGGGTCATTCGGGTCAACAAGCAAGCCGGCACTGCCATCGGGGTTCTGAGCGGTGAAAAACAGTGCGTTCCTGTTGTTACCGTTTGCGTCATATCCGAAAATATGCCCGATTGCGCCGGGGATGGGTTCGCCGCTTACGTTGCGACCTTCATTTATTGCGCGGGCGAAGGTGCGAACAAGCTGGTTCAGCTGGTTCATATAGAAGGGAATGCCCTTGAAATTCGTCGTTGCTCCGTCAATCCACTCCCGACCTTCGTCCAAGCCATTGAACAAAGCCTCGAGCGCATCAAATCCGGCAGAAAAGCCTGCGATATCGGCAAGTGCGCCCTCTACCTCCGCGAGAAAATCGTTAAGGTCGGCTTCACTTGAGTAGACGCTTAAAGAGTCCGGGAACGATACTGCCGCAAGCACCGCTTGCATTTCGGCAATAAGTCCTGAATCGGCGGGATCATCCGGGTCGCCGCGAAGCAATTGGAGAAGCGGGAGGTAGTCATCAACGTCGCCGTGTGCACGCCTTGATTCAATCGCAAAAATTCTTTGCTCAATCAGATACGCCATTTGTTCCGCGTTTCCGATTGCCCAGTGCAAGTGAGCCTCGATGCTTGCGGAGAAATTTAGCATGTGGCCGATTTGAGTGGTCGCTTCGTTTAAATCCCGCAACGCGTCGTCTATCTCCTCAAGCGATGCGAGCAGTGCGGCTTCGTCTGCGAAAAGAATAATGGTGTCATCATCGGGGTCGGTTACGGGAAAGAAATTTTCGATTCTTTCTTCGGTTGTTCCAATTGTCTCGATGTTGCTGCGAAGCGAGCTTATCGTGTTTAAAATTGCGTTATTATTGAAGTCGGGGTCGGCGGTGAGTGCCGCATGGAGTGCGGCGAGATGACCGTCAAGCGCATCAATATCAAAGCCTGCGGCCGTCGAACCGGCGAAAACACCGTCTATGCTGTTCAAAAGGGCCATGATTGGGGCGGGAACATCGTCGGCTCCGCCAAATGCGGTTTCGATTCTTCTTAAAAGGCTACCGGCTCTTGGTGGCGCAGAATCCGGATTGCCTCTGATTGACGGGTTATTGAAAAGCACGGTGCGTTGTGATTCATGCAGGGCGTTGAGTTCGTTCCATTCCGTGCGGAGGCGGACATTTTGCTGTGACAATGCCCATGCGCGGGCTTGCGCCGTATTTGCCGTGCCTCCCAAAACAGCCAGCGCGTCATCGCGTTGGGTTATCCAGCCGTCTAATCCGGCAGATACGGTTGCGAGTTGCGTGTTAAGCGTGCCTATGAAGTTTTGCGTTCTGAGCAACGCGTCAAGTTGTTGTTGGAGCAATAATTGACCGGAGAGAATCGGAGACGCGGTAATTTGTCCGCCGTTTCCGTCGCGGACATCTACTATTCCGCGCAATTTTCCGCTAAGTGTTTGGCTATGGATATCAAAACGCGAGCGTGTTGATTCAAAAAATATTTCGTAAAGGTGCGGCGCATCCATTTCGTTGCGGCGCGTTCCGGCACGCGGGTCATTTCTGTCGTCCCGCGCAACGAGTTGCAGGCGATTCATATTGGTATGATTTACGAAATCGTGACCGTTTATTAAAACGGAAAGGCGACGGTCGTTCGGACTCCCGGGGGTTGAATGGTCACGCTCCTCAACCTGCACGTTTACAAGCAAGGAAAGTTCGTCGATTAACAAATTGCGCCTGTCGCGAAGGTCGTTTGCGTTGCTTCCGTCGCGCTCGAATATGTGTATTTGTCGGTTGAGGTCGGTTATTTGCGAACCGAGGCTGTTAATTTGATGGACAACGTCAGCAAATTCGCGGTTTAAGTCCGCTTGTTGACGCTGTAACGCGAACGCATTTTGGCGGATTTGTTCTGTTAGGGTGTGCGCGTTTACGACTACGTTTGTGCGGAAAGTAGGCTCGTGCGCGCGGGTTGTAAGGTCTTGTATTGTGGAGAAAAAGACGTTAAATGTGCGCTTTACGCCAACGTTCGGAAGCTGGTTAAACACGGTTTCTACGAAACTTAAATGCTGGTTCACGGCGGTGAATTGCCCCGAAATCGCATTTTGATGCCAAAATTTTCTGTCGAGAAAACGGTCGCGAATTTGGACAACGCTTGTAATATGCGAACCCGTGCCGTACATGCCTCTGCCGGTTCCGCGAAGCGGTATCCATGCTTGCTTATTTGCGACTTGGCGCGAAAACCCGGGGATTTCCGCATTGGCGATATTATGCGACGTTACGTTTAACGCTCCGCGAGCTGTATGCAGCCCCGATGTCGCAACATGTAATCCGAAAAATGCTGAACGCATGGTTATTCCTCCCTATTACAGACCGACGCGGCCGGTGCCGTTTACTATGCGGTCTATCATTTGGTCAATCATATTGAACGCGCGTGACGCCGCTTGGAACGCGAATTGGAAGCGAAGCATCGCCGACATTTCCTCGTCCATGGACACGCCTTTTATTGACATGCGCTGGTTTTGCGCTTGGTCAACCTGAATGGTTCCGGTTGTTACTTTGCCCGCGGCCTCGGCGGTTTCTGTTGCAATCATGCCGGTTAAGCGGATGTATGCGTCTTGAACGTTAAACTGCCGTCCGTCGACTGTCACGGAGTAGAAACTTGCCGGGTCCATCCATACTTCTTGCAGTGCAACCAAGAGGTCGGTGTCACCGACTGCGAGGCTGCTGCCGTCGACCACGAGGTTTAGGGACAATGCCAAGAAGTTATGACCTCCGGGAAGCAGAAAATCGGGGTTTAGCCGAATATTGTCTATCGAGAAAATCGTGGCGTTGCGGTTTGGGTCTTGCGGAGGGGCCAGCGGCCATGTACGGTCGGCGGAATCCAAATGCACTTCGGATGCGCGGATAAACAGCGGTCGCCCCGGTCCGCCGTGGGGCGGATTTGTGAGGTCAACGGGGCGGAGCGGGATGCGTGCTTGCTCACCCGTGATGGGGTCGATTATCGGGGTGACGCCGTCGGCTTCGTATGCGAGAATCGGATTGCCGTCATCATCGGTTTCGTAGAACATGAAATTCCCGTCACTGTCGCGCAGGTTGCCCGTCAGCGCATCGTTTATCATTGTTGCGACTGTGTTTACTATGCGGCAGAGATGCATCATTACTTGCGGAATTTTTGCGTGTTGGATTGACCACATATGTGCGGCGTGATTATGCCTTTGAGCTTGGGCGTCGCGCTCCATGTCGCGAATCGTTTGGGCTTCAAGGAGGGCGTTGCCGGCAATTCTTGCGCGAACTACGTTCGGAATAAACGCCGGAATGTCGCGATTTAAATCAGCTTGGTCGGGATGCGCGTCCATGGCGGCCATAACAGCTGCCTCGGGGTCCATTCCTCCGGCAATTAAGGCTTGTGCGGCGGCGTAAACTTCGTCGACCAACTCGTGCAATCTCGCTTCTGTAAGCGGCGGCGAAACGTCCGCGCTTAAATGATTTTTATGCGACGTTCCTCTTGCTTGAAGAAGTGCCATCAAGCGGCCGCTGTTGTTGCCTCCGGATGCGTCAACCGGCCCGCGATAGTCGAAGAAAGACGTAAATTCGCTGGGCGGGGTGTTTGAGGGCAAAATGCCCCTGTAGTGCGTAAAAACAGGCTCGACAAGGTTGGATTCGCGCGAAATAAAGCGCAAGCCCATCGGGGAAGCGGAACTGCCTGTTAATATGTGATGCCCCATCGACGTTATGTTTATATCGCCGTTTGCGGCATGTCTTACGTGAATAGGAATCATGGTTGCGAGATGGTCTACAAGGAGATTACGTTGGTCGCGATAGTCGTTTGCCATATCGCCGTTAAGCTCCAAAAAGCGAATTCTGTCGTTAAGTTCGCCGATTGCCGCCACCGTCGCGTTTATTCCCTGCGGGCCGTTTACAACCTCGCGGATTTGCGCGTCCAAATTTTGCTGATACTCATAGAGGTCGTTAAATACGGACTGCGCGTTTACCAAAAACATTGACGCGTTCTCGATGAAGAACATGCGCGTATGAAGCGCGTTGGGATGCGCGGTCAGCTCTTGGATTGAGTACCATATACGGTTCACCGCGCCTTGGAAATTGTTCGCGCCGTGAAGCTCGCCCATTATGGTTTCAATCATAATTCCGGCTTGTACTTTTGTTGAATAAAATTGCAATTGGCTTACATTGTTTCGGAAATTTATATCCAAAAATTCGTTGCGGATTTGGTGGACGTTGGTCCAGTCCACACCCATTCCGACTTGCATCATCTGATTCGAACCGTCTATGCCGACATTGCGCGAAGGCGAGAATTTTTGAATCAGCCTTTGGCGCGAAAAGCCTTGCACTTCGGCGTTTGCCATGTTGTGACCTGTTATATTCAGGTTCCTTTGCGCGGCACGTATACCGCTTGTTGCAATCGTTAATCCCCCAAAGCCCATTTTAACCTATCCCCTTTACTTCGTAGTTTAACTCACAGTCTTCTAACTCGTTTTGTCAAACGTTCCCGCGTTGCTCGCGTCGTCCGCGAGTGGTTTTTTCATTGTCGGATATTCGACCGGCTCGGGCGCGATTGTTGAGCGCAGTGCGTTCAGTGAATATTCGACAAATTCCAGCGAGCTTTCAATCAGAGATTTATTTAAATCGTTTATTTCCTTTAGTTTTTCCACCGATTCTCGCAATTTTTCACCGGCATCCTTGAGCATTTCCTGCTCCTCCGGCCGGTCTTTTAAAATTTCTACTACATCGGATAACGTTATGTCGTCTTTTGCGTTTCCCGTTACCTCGGCGATGTCGGTTACGAGGGAAATCCGCTGTTTTTCTAGGCGTCCTGTTTGCGAAATCACCATATTTTTTAAATTTAAGAGGCTTTGTAATTGCTCGACATCGTTTTTTACAATCGCGTCCTTTTCCTCAAGCGAAAGCCCGTAAAGCTCTGTGTGGCGTTCGGTTTGTTCCTTCATTACACTAATGAGCTGATGAACCATACCTGCCATCTTACGACCTCCAGCATAAAAACTCCTTCGGAACACCGAAAGAGCTTTTATATAACATCCGTGTATTTGTCAAAACTTTTACCCCTCGAAAATACGTGCCGCGACGTCCTGCGCGGAAACATTGTAGGCACCCGACGCAATCATCGCCCGCAAATCACTTACTAAGTTTTCGCGTATGTCGGGGACGCTCGCAACGGCTGTGCGCGCTGCCTGATACTCTCCGGCCTGGGCCGACAAGGACACAGTGTCAGAGTTTTCGCGGTCATATTCGGCGCGCGCGGCTTTCGCTACGCTTCGGTTCGGCTGTGCGGCATAGGCATTATAAACGCCGGAAATTCGCATGTCCATTATGACGACCCTCCTTTCCTTTTTTTCTTCTAAGTCTTTATCGGCAAAAATTGTTGCTTACTTTAATTTTTAACCGTAATCGCCAAATTCATGCATAAAACCCGCGCGGCACCGCAGTTTTTTAATATTCTCGCGCATTCGTTAAGGCTTGCGCCGGTCGTAAAAATGTCGTCGGTCAAAATAAAATTTTTTCCAACTACTTGCGCGTTTTTGCGAATTTCAAACACATTGCGCACATTTTCGGCACGCTGTGAGGGATGGACCTCGGATTGGGGCGGCGTGTCAACCGTACGAACAAGTACGTTTGACATCGGAATTTTTAACGCGGCGGCAAGCGGGAGCGTCAAAATTTCCGCTTGATTAAAGCCGCGTTCGCGTTTTTTTTTCGCGTGCATGGGCATGGGGACCATCGTGAAAGTTTCGATATCTTCGGGGAAATGCAGGCAATTTTTTGCCCAAAGCCAGCCCAGTGCCTCCGCGACACGTTTTTTTTCGCGAAATTTTATATCGTGCAAAAGCTCGCGCAATAATTCGTCGTATACAAATGAAGCGAAATTTTTTTCAAAGTGGTAATTTTTTCCGAAGCATGAGGGACAGGCGGTTGCTTCGATGCTTGCGGGAGCGGAGCAACGGGCGCACAAGGGGGCGGAAATCGGGACAAAAAGGGATTCGCAACGCGCGCAGAAAAAGCGGCGCGGCTCGTTTAAAGGCAGAAGAACGCGGCAGGCTGCGCAGGTGGGCGGGTAGAGCCAGTCCAATATGTAATCCACGCCGCACCCCGCAGTCCACAAAAAATATGATGAAAAAAATATGCCGAAAAAAATTTTTCAAGCACAAAAAGATTTTAACATGCAGCGCACAAAATGTCAAAAAAGCGCGCCGAAAAAAATGAGTCGGCGAGTGTCACTCGCCGACTCGTTTTTTTCGTGCTCCGGAAAACTGCTTCCGGCTTCGAGGGAATGTGTCGTCGCCGACACATGTCCCCGGTGTCCACTGCGCGCTTGGCGCGCTTTTTCA
>WRGX01000177.1 GCA_009786975.1 Defluviitaleaceae bacterium | reverse complement strand
TCACTCGCCGACTCTTTTTTTTCGGCCGGGAATTTGTTCCCGGCTTCGAGGGAATGCGTCGCCCCCGACACATGTCCCCGGTGCCCACCGCGCGCTTGGCGCGCTTTTTTTTCGGCCGGGAATTTGTTCCCGGCTTCGAGGGAACGCGTCGCCCACGACACATGTCCCCGGTGCCCAGCGCGCGCTTGGCGCGCTTTTTATCGGTCGGGAAATTGTTCCCGGCTTCGAGGGAACGCGTCGCCCCCGACACATGTCCCCGGTGCCCAACGCGCGCTTGGCGCGCTTTTTATCGGTCGGGAAATTGTTCCCGGCTTCGAGGGAACGCGTCGCCCCCGACACATGTCCCCGGTGCCCACCGCGCGCTTGGCGCGCTTTTTTGTCGGTCGGGAAATTGTTCCCGGCTTCGAGGGAACGCGTCGCCCACGACACATGTCCCCGGTGCCCACCGCGCGCTTGGCGCGCTCAGCCCAAGGCCGCTTGGGCATTATTCGGACTTTGCCGCCGCTCCAAATCGGGGTAGCGGCGTTCGAAGGCGGCGCGGGAGATTTCAATGTTTTCCAAAACTTCGTCCGCGCTGAACGAGCCGACCGCGACCATGTCGCAATCGCGCAAAGTCGCCCACGAGAAATTCAGCCCGACATAGGGCGTGACGCGCCCCGCCGCCATTGGTTTTATCGTCATAACGGGCTTTTTTGCGGCGTGAATTATGCCCGCGACCGCCTCGATTTCCGTTTGCATCAAAAACCCAAGGCAGTTATAAATTTGGATGTAGGTTTCCACGTCGTAACCGTTTTTGTCGGAGTAGACGACGAGTTCGGGCATGTGCGCGGAAAGGCCGGGAATCAGCCCTTCGTCGCGGATTATTTTTGTGTAATCCGCGAGCCTATGGATTTTTTCGGCATGTTTGTCAACGAGACGCTCGACGCTGGAATGATGCGGAAGACAAAATGTTGCGCCAAGCTCGCGCGATTTTTTTATTGTCGCCGTCGCTTCCGCGCGCGATGTCGCGTCGTCGGCAACATTCAAAATCGGCGTGTCGATTAAGATAAACTTGCGCCCAAACGTCTCCTCTGTGATACGAATTGCCTCACAAATTACAGGCGTTTGCGCAAACGGTGCCATTATCGTGTCAACGCCGCTTTCCATGTACGCCGAAAGCAACGGTGTAATCGACGCCGCTTGCGCGTGAGTATTTTTTATATGCCTGTCCGCGGAGGGCGTGCGATGCCCCCAGCCCGCAAGCCAATTTGTGCCAATTATCATGCGCGAAAGTGATACTCCCGCGACGGTTGTGCGTGGGAATTTATATGACATATTGCGCCTCCTAATCGCTATACTCGTGCGTATGTTTCGCGACATCTTCTCCCGCCAGAATTTTTCGCGCGCGGTCGATGTTCCATTGCATGTGTTCGCGAAGCTCGGGGGTTGCGTCGTATTTTAGTCCGAAAAGTCGTTGTTGCTTGTCGGTTTTGTATTGCCATGTCGGCGGGTCTTGCGGCGAAAGAACCAGCTTCGAGGTAGATTCCGGCACGATTTCCAACGCCATCCGCGCGATATCCGCCCAAGATGTGTGAACACTTCCCATCGCCAAAATAATTTCCTCGTTCAAATCGCTTTCCGCCAAACGCAGATACACTTCGGCAATTTGCCGAGACGACATGAACTGCGTGCCGTCGTGTTCGCCCAAACGGATTTCCTCATTTTTAAGAACGGCCCGCGCGATATCCGCGAAACGCGTGTCGGACTGCGACGCACCGCCCGGAAACGCGGGGTTTGAAAATGTGTAGCCCGGGCGAATTATATTGCGCTGCATTTTTACAGGCTCGCTTCGACCGCCTTGCGTGGCGTAATATTGGCGAAAGCCCAGCAAAAATACTTCTGTCGCGCCCTTTGTTGCACCGTACAAATCGTCCGGGATGCGCAAAGATTCCTCATCGACATCGCCGCGCATATTTCCGATTGCAGCCGTCGAGCTTGTGTAAATAAACTGCTTGACCCCCGCTTTTTCCGCCGCTTCCATAAGGAAAACCGACACGCGCGTGTCATTTAAAAGCATCGAAAGCGGCTCGCATCCCCAGCCCAGCGCGATGTGGATAACCACGTCGCAACCCGCGAGGGCGGCCTCCATTTTGTCAAAATCCGAAAGATGCCCCTGCACCTCGGTTACGCCGCGAAGCGCGGCAATTCCCGGCACGCGACCGGGCGTGCGCGTGTAAACCACGCATTCGTGACCTGCTTCGGAGAACGCTTTTGTCACGTATTGTCCGATATTTCCTGTGCCTCCGGTGATGAAAACTTTCATTTTTTTCCACCCTTTCATTTACCTACCTCCACAAAGGCTCAACATAAAAGCCATTCAACCTCAATAATTCAACAATATCGGTAAATTGCTCTCCTGCGCCGGAGTTGATTATATGTCCCAAACCCACCGAAACAAAAAAAGTGGTCGGCTCCTCCGTTTCGCGCAACAAACGCTCAATTTCATTGGCATAATAAATTGTACGTGCGCGCACTACCGTATCAAAAAAATAACGCGTCGAGGGGCAATAATGGTCAATGCTTGCGCTTAACGCAGTGTTGTTATGGAGGGATGTAAAATCATTTCGTTCATAAGCATAGGCCATTTCGTCCAAAGATAAAAGCCCCAAATTCGCACGCGTTTCCAAGGTCACAAGCGGCGGCTCTAAATTCCGTATCTGCGCCAACACTGCATCTTCCGGCAAATTAAAGAGAATGTTTAGCTGTTGCGCCATGCTTTCCAATCCGATAATCGGCAAGCCGGTTTCTTTTGCAACAGATATTATGTGACCATCCACGCTGGTTTCCAAGCCGACATCGGTTACAGACAGTACATCGTCAAGCCAAAACTCTAAAAAGCCTATCAAATATGACGGTCTCCATGTATTTACAGTATCATAACACGCCTCCCACACGGCTACCATATCTGCCAAATGCCGATAATACGCCTCCGGCAAAAACTCTTCCAATGTTTGACCGTCGGGCAAATATCGTATTTCACTTCTGATTTCCGCCATAACTTCCGGGTCTCCTGCCGGTTCAGCAATTTCCATCACAACAACATTCGCACGGCGTATCGCGTCCTCCACTAAATCCGACAACGGAAACCAGTGAGCCTGACCGACGTGCAAAGCCCCAAATAAATACGCCACATTTCCATCATGACAAACAATCCTAATCGCCTTTTCACATGCAACACCCCTCTCGCACCCTGAAATCCATTTCATTATCGTCGGGCGGCTCAAAAAAATGGTTGATATCCTTTTCGTCTGTAAGAATATAGCCCAGCTCGCCCCTGCGAATATCATCTTTTCGCTTCTGAATATTCCTGCGCCGCTGCTCCTCCGGGGTATCTACATAATGAAGCTCACACGCAACCCCCATGCCGGAATAAAATTTACGCAACTCATCACGTTCGGCTCGCGCCCAAAATCCATTCGCAAAAATCACAATTGCGCCGGCTTTTGCGACCTGCCCCGCGATGCGTTTCGTATAAGCATCAACCCACGAATGATATTTATAGAATTGTTCTTTGTTCTTTTCGTACAGCTCCCCGCCGAATAAGCCGAGCATTATTTCGTCATGTGATACGATTACGGCATTAATTTTTTCGGCAAGCTCGTTTGCATAAGTAGTTTTGCCGGAACCCATTTTACCGCAAATCAATATCACTTTTCCCACGGTGTGCGCCCTTCCAACACACGTCCGATTTTCGTGTGCGTCGTTATAAATGCCCTGTGAAGGATTATACCATATTATTTCCACTGTCCGGCGCAATAAAAAAGCGCGCCAAGCGCGCAGTGGGCACCGGGGACATGTGTTGGCGGCGGCGCGTTCTCTCGAAGCCGTGAGCAATTTCCTCGCCCATAAAAAAAACGAGTCGGCGAGTGTCACTCGCCGACTCGTTTTTGCCGCAAAAATTTTACAATGCTTAAACCCGCTTGCGCCCCGTCATTTGCGGCTTTTACGATTTGTTTTGTGCCTCCCGTGCAATCGCCTGCCGCCCAAACGCCCGCAACCGTTGTGCGCATTTCGTTGTCGATTTTTATATAATCGGAAATTGAATCCGACTTCGAGAGCATGTGTTGCCCTTGAAAATTGCCCCCGGTGCTAAATTCCGCGCCGATTTTCCGTGCGAGGGCGGTTGCCCCGGCTGTTCCTTCGGCAACAAAAAGTCCGGACAGCGGGATTTTTTCGCCGCTTTCGAGTATTACGCCCGATAGGACTTTTTGTGGATTTTTTTGCATAAGGGCGAGTCCGAATGTCGCGATATTTTCGGGGATTTCGCCGATAATCCGACTTACTTTTTCCGTGCGAATTTTAACGGAATCGGGAAGAGCTTCAAGTCGCAACGTTTTGTTTGCGGATTCATGTGTGGCTTCATTTGCGACTTCATTTGCATCTTCATTTGCGCCGCCGTTCGTCAAAAGCGTGACGGACGCCGCAAGCGGCAACAAATCCGCGACTTCGTGCAACGCGTACGCGCCGTTGCCCAAAACCGCGACATGTTTTCCGCGATAAAAAAATCCGTCGCAGACGGCGCAATAACTCACGCCGCGCCCTTCGAATTCGGCCAATCCGGGGATTTTCGGCACAGAGCGGCTTGCCCCGGTCGCGAGCAGGACGGTACGTGCTTCGATTAAGCCACCGGATGTCTGCGCAACGAAAGTTTTTTCCGACAATGACGGATGCTCTTTGCCCGCATCCTTCGAGATAATGGTGTCGTCGGCTCCATGTGTCGGCGGTATCGAAGGCGTCGGCGGTATCGGCGGCGTTTCCGCCCCGCAAACCAGCCCCAGAACCTCTCCGCAAATCGTCTTCGCCCCCATTTTCCGCGCCTGCCTAAGCCCCTTTTCCACCAGCGATTTCCCGCCGATTCTTGAAAATCCGTAAAAATTCTCAATCCGTTCCGCCGTTTCAAGCGCGCCGAAATCTTTGTAAACAAGCGCGGTTTTAAGCCCCGCGCGTGCGGTGTAAACCGCTGCGGATGCGCCTGCCGGACCGCCGCCGATTATTAAAACGTCGTACATGCTATGAACACACCTTCTTAATATGGTATTATTTCTCCACAAAGTAATGCGAAAGGAGCCTCGAAAATGAAAAAAATATTTTTACTAACCGCGTTAATCGCAATTTTCGCCCTGGCAGGATGCGACGTCAACGCCCCGCCCGATGTGACGGATTTCCCGTCAACGGATTTAATCGAAGTCGGCACAGGCGAAACGATTTTCACCTTAGTCGTTGACCACGGAGAAATTTCCACGTTCCGCGTCTCAACCGACGAAGAAACCGTAGGCGACGCACTTTTTGCCCTAAATTTAATCGACGGCGAGTACGGCGCGTTCGGACTTTTTGTCACAACCGTAAACGGAATCACCGCCGATTTCGACGAAGACGGCGCGTGGTGGGCGTTTTGGGTTGACGGCGAAATGTCGATGACCGGCGTAAGCGAAACCCCCGCCGAAAACGGCGCAAATTATGCCTTCGTCCTCACCCGATAAGCGCAGCCTCCCCGCACGAGATTTAACAATTTTCGCGATGCTCGGCGCGATTTTATTTGCGTCACGCATTTTCACAGAAATCCTGCCCCCAAACATGCATGTTTTGGGGCTTTTTATTGCCGCGATGACCTTGCAATATCGCAAACGCGCGCTGATTCCGCTGTACGTTTTTATTTTGCTCGACGGGGTTTATCGCGGCTTTTCATTTTGGTGGATATCCTATTTATATGTATGGTTGCCGCTTTGGGGAATGTTCATGCTTGCGGGACGATGCGCATGGCGCACGGCAAACACCGAGGCCGCGTGTCCGTCCCCACACATTCCCTCGGAGTCGAAATCGGGACCGAAATCGAAGCCGAAATCCATTTTCGGCTTAGGCGCAAGGTCTTTACTGTACATGATTTTATGCGCACTGCACGGCCTTACGTTCGGGACGCTGACCGCGCCCGCGCACGCGTTTTTTTACGGCCTGAATTTTAGCGGAATGCTCGCATGGATTTCCGCCGGCATCCCCTTCGACATCATGCACGCAACAGGAAATTTCGCCGCCGGCACGTTGATTATCCCGCTTGCGGCGTTGCTTAATCGGCTGGAGAAAAGTCGAAATCCCCGCCATCCCCATTAATTTGAAACCGCGCCCGCCGCCCCAAAAATTCCGCCGCTTTTATCGTAAGCTCATAGCCCTTTTTGTACTCGTGAACAAAATCGAGTATGAAAAATTCCCGCGAAAAATCTTGCGTCACAATGAAGTTCACCGTCAAAAATTCGCCGCAAATCTTCAAATCAACCTCGGTCATTTCCATAAGATTTTTATAAATCGGGTCGGTTACATACGGAAAAATTCGCCGCCGCGAGAGGTCGGTTTTGTCGCCGATAATCACCGCCGCACCGATTGCGCTTGAGATATTTTCGCCGTCGCTGTGGTCCTCGATTGCCTGCAAAATCAGGCCGATTTCCTCACGCGAAAACAAGTCCGAGCCTTTGAGAAAAACCCGCGCCAGCCCCGCACTTTTCTTCGCGTGCTCCCACCGTCCCGCAATATTTCCGATATCGTGCAAAACAGCGGCAACCTTGCCCATCTCAACTACCCGCGAATCGCACCCCACCGCACGCAAAACATACTCCGCCGCCCGAACCACGGCAAGCGCGTGCCCCCGCCCGTGGCACGACACAAGGTTATCCGCGTGCAAATTATTTATCGCATCAAGAATCCCCGCGATTTCGGGGTTTTGCAAAAAGTTATCGTACATTTAAATGCCCTCGTAAATGCCCTCGAATGATGATACGCTGCGCTCCAAAATCCCCGTCATGTGACTTATGGCTATGCCGAAGTTTGTGATGGGGATTTTTTTTTGCACGGCGGCGTTTTGGCGGAAAAGCATCTCGCGGCGGTTTATCATGCACGCGCCGCAGTGGATTATCAGGCGGTATTTTGATAAATCTTCGGGGAAATCGTTGCCGGAGGTGAATTCATAGGTGGGGCGCGCGCCCGTTTTGTTTTTCAAATGTTTTTCGATAAGGCGCGGCAATTTTACGGTTGCGATGTCGCCGCATTGGCGGTGATGCGTGCAGGCTTCGGAGATTAAAATTATGTCGCCGTCGGCGATTTCGTCCAGTGATTTCGCACCGCGCACCGCCTCGGCAAGCGCGCCCTTGCGGCGCGACATCAGAATGGAGAACGATGTCAGCGGGATGTCGGGAGGGATTGCGTCGGCGACTTCGCGAAAAACTTGGGAGTCGGTGATTACAAGCGCGGGGCGCGACGAAGGCGCGTCTTGCGTGCCGCGCGTTCCTTCGATACTCCCGATTCCCCCGATTTCATCGATTTCATCAAGACCGGGTTCGTTTTTGAAGACGCGCGCAATTTCCGTTTCGCGGCACGCAATCGCAATCCCGCCGCTGTCCAAAATGTCTCGCAGGACTTGTTGCTGCGGCAAAATAATTCGCCCTTTCGGCGCGGCGGCGTCGATTGGGATTACGAGAATGACTGCGTCGCCGGGGGAAATTAAATCGGAAACGAGGGGCGACTCGTCGCTTTTGCCCGCGTTCATTTCAGCGATTTTTTCTTTAAGCGCGTCGATGCCCGCGCCTGTTTTCGCGCTCACGTACAGGCTTGTTTCGCCGTTTTCGCCACGCGCCGCGGTGATGTCCGCCTTGTTAAACACCGTCAAATGCCGCACGCCCGCCGCTTCAAATGCGTCGCGAAGCTCGATGTCTTCCGGCGAAATCCCCTCCGCCGCGTCAACAACCAGCACCGCGAAATCAACCTTTTGCAGGATGTTTCGCGTCTTTTTTGTGCGAAGCCGACCGACCTCGCCGACGTCGTCAATCCCCGCCGTGTCGATAAAAACGACGGGGCCGACGGGCAAAAGCTCCATGGATTTGTAAACCGGGTCGGTTGTCGTACCTTTTTCGGGGGATACGACCGCAAAATTTTGACCCGTAAGAGCGTTCAGCAGGCTCGACTTGCCCGCATTTCGCTTGCCGAAAATGCCGATATTCAGGCGTTCACCGCGTGGTGTTTTCATAAAAATTCTCCTTTGACAGCCTACAAAGTCCCTGCCGTTTCACGTGCAATTAGTTTTTCACCCAAAAATTTTCCGCGCTTGTCGGCGTGGTCGATTAAATATTCTTGCAAAGTCAGGAGCGCGTTTGGGTGGCAAAAGTCTTGAATTTTGCCGGATTTGCACAGCTCCATAAAGCGGTCGCCCGTGCGACCCTCGCGATAGCACGCCGTGCAAAAGCTCGGGATATGCCCGTTTTCCATCAGCCAATTTACGACCTCTCCAAGGGTGCGATTGTCGTGGGTTTCGAATTGTGCGGAATTTTTATTGCTTCCGGTTGCGTTTCCGGTTGAGTTCCCGGATTCGAGGGAATGTGCCGCCTCCAACACAGGCTCCCGATGCTCATTACGCGCTTGGCGCGCCGCGTAGCCGCCGACGCTTGTCCGCGAACCGCCGCTAATTTGCGACACGCCGGCCGCAAGCATTTTTGCGCGGGTATCGGCATTTTCGCGGGTGCTGGCGATTATTCCTGTGTATGGCGCGGCAATTCGAATTGTTGCGACGATGCGAAGGAGGTCACGTTCGGAAACTTGGGACGAAAATGGATTACGGTTTTGAGAAAGCGTGTTGCCTTCGTCATGTGTTTCTGCGTCGCGCGAAACGGGGCTTCGCCCCCTTGGAACGCTTATTGTATGCGGACCCGCGCCGTATTCGGCCTCGAGATATTCCGCATGGCTAAGCATTGCCGCAAGCTCGAATCGGTAATCCGAAAGCCCGAAAAGCACGCCGATTCCAACATCGTCAAGCCCCGCCTGCATCGCTCTGTCCATTGCCCCGAGTTGCCAATCGTAGTTTGATTTCGGCGCGCTTCCCGGATGCAACTCTTCGTATCGCGCGCGGTCGTAAGTTTCCTGAAAAAGTGTGTAAGTTCCGATGTTAGCGGTCGCTAACTTTGCATAATCCTCAACGCTTGACGCACCGATATTTACGTTAATTCGCTGAATAGAGGCGGGCGTTTTTTGCCCGCGCCCCGCGCTGTTTTTATACGTTAGGAAATTGCTCCCGGCTTCGAGGGAATGTGTCGCCGCTGACATGTATCCCCGGTGTCCAATGCGCGCTTGGCGCGCTTTTTTATGTCGCACGCCGTAAATCGTGGCGATGGACTCTGTGATATAGTCCATCGAGTTCTGCGTGGGGTGGTCGCCCGATTCGATAACAATGCGTTTATGCCCCATTTCAAGCAACGCGCGCACCTGCGCCTCAATTTCCGACTGCGATAATTTTTTGCGCTCGATATCACGATTCCCGCCGTGAAACGGACAATACGCACACGTGTTCACGCAATAATTCGAAAGATAAAGCGGCGCGAAAAGTACGATGCGACTACCGTAAAAACGCCGTTTTATCTCGCCTGCGAGGGCAAAAAGTTCGTCGTCCCTCGCGCCTGCGAGAAGAAGCGATGCCTCTCGGTGATTAAGTCCGTTGCAATCGGCGGCTTTTTGCAAAATTGCCGAAATTTTCGCGCGGTCTCCGCTATTTTTATCCGCCCATTCAACGGCATCAAGTATTTTTGCTTGATTGAGTTCAAACATCTCCGAAATCCCCTCTCTTTACCACGATTTTACGCCCAACATTTTGCATCTGCTCCGCTATTTTTG
This sequence comes from Defluviitaleaceae bacterium, assembly GCA_009786975.1. Classification (GTDB taxonomy): domain Bacteria; phylum Bacillota; class Clostridia; order Lachnospirales; family WQUN01; genus WQVC01. The sequence goes on along the minus strand of WRGX01000177.1, from coordinate 6,154 downwards.
TTTTTGTTTTCACGGCATCGTCCGACGTCCCGATTTTATTGTCATAAAGCATGTATTTTTTGCGAAAAACGGCGGGCGTAAGGTTTGGCATAACGACGTTCGCGCCCGCCAAAATACCCAGCTCGCGCCCCTTTTTCGAAAGCGTGCCAAGCGCGGTCGTCGAAGGCAAAAGCACGTTCGGATTCATCAAGCGCAAAATCGCCAGCGCGTTCAAAACGAGATTCAAATCGCCCGGCGGTTCATCTGCGTAAACCGTGTCCGCGTGCGGCATAAACGGCCCGATTCCGACCATATGCGGGTCAAGCTCCCTTATAAAAAGGAAGTCATCGGCGATATGACCAAGCGTCTGCCCCGGCGAACCCACCATAAACCCGCATCCGACTTGATAGCCGATTTCCTTCAAATCAAGCAAGCATTTTTTGCGACTCGCAAGCGACAAATCGGCGGGATGAAGCCGCGCATAAAGCTCGTCACTTGCGGTTTCGTGGCGAAGCAAATATCTGTCCGCTCCGGCGTCGAAAAGACGCTTGTAGCTTTCGCGGGAACGCTCGCCGACGGAAAGCGTAATTGCACAGTCGGGATGATTTGTTTTGATGCGTACAATTGCTTCGACAAGTCGCTCGTCACTGTAAAAATCGTCTTCGCCGCCTTGAAGCACAAAGGTTCGAATGCCCAGTTCGTACCCTTTGGCGCAACACGCCAAAATTTCGCCAACCGAAAGACGATAGCGTTCGAGCTTTGCGTTGCCGCTTCGGATACCGCAATAGTTGCAATTCCTGCCGCAATAATTCGTAAATTCAATCAGCCCACGTATGTAAACGTCTGTACCAAACACGCTTTCGCAGACCTCGCGTGCCGCTTTGTGCAACTCCTCGCCCCCCTCCGCAAGCAAAATTTTAAACTCCTCGCGCGAAAGGATTTTTTCCTCCCGCAATTTTTCCACCAATTCGTTCATTTTTTTCGCCCCCTATTTCGAATATAATGTTTGTGAATTAACGCCGCCGATACGTCCGAGTTTGCCCGAAAGCGCGCTGATGGTATTATGCGGCGCGTCGATTACAATGCTGATAATGCTCATTTTCCGCTCTCTGTAAGGCAGCCCCATGCGCCCGATAATATGCTCGGCATATCCATGCAAAATGTCGTTCACCTTCGCAACACTTTCCGCACTTTCCACCATAATCGCAATAATTGCCACACGTGTTTCCATAAAATTCTCTCCCCTCATTGCTCGAATACATTGAACACCGGAGGCATGTGTCGGAGTCGGCACATTCCCTCGAAGCCGGGAGAAATTCCCCGCCCCATTAAAAAAACGCGCAACAAAAGGCGCGTTTAATGAACACTTTTAAACGGCACCTTTCGCATCGAGTCGGCTTGCGCCGAGTCTTTGTGTCAGGAACAACTCAATCAGTAAACACTATAAATCCTTAAATGTCAAGAATTCGTGCGAATTTTTTCACGGGATGAAATTGAACCCCGATTCAAGGAAAGGTTGCACGTGTTTGCAAAAAACCTTCGCAAAAATTCAGAAGCGAAACGGCGCACGCAGGTGCTATAATCCTCCAAATAGCGTAAAATGTCGTATTCGCATTAATAAAGGAGCAACCCAATGTACACAAAAAAAGTTTTACTGGTGAAATACGGGGAAATTTCCCTTCGCAAGGGCAATCGCAAGCATTTTGAACACGTGCTTTTGGACGCGATTCGCGCGAATTTGAAGCCGCTTAACAACGAAGGTCTGCGCGTTTCACGCGAACAGGGGCGATTTTTAGTCGAAGACACATCCGGCGACCTCGACACATTCGCCGTACTCCCCCGCATCCGCCATATTTTCGGCATAGCGGGCTTTTGTCACGCCATAAAAACAACGGCGCGCGACATCGACGACCTATGCGAAATCGGACAAAAATTTTTCGCTGCGCAAATAAACTCCGCTTTCGAGAGAATGGATGGCAGTTCTGCGCAAACAGAATCCGGCTTCGAGGGAATGGGTGGCAGCCTTGATGTGTCCCCGGTGAAAAGCGGCTTCGCCGCCGCTGCCGCCGCCGCCGCCGTATCCTTTAAAGTTGAAACCAAACGCAGTGATAAAAACTATCCGCTAACTTCAACCGAAATTTCTGCCGCAATCGGCGAAAAAATTTTACTCACCGCCGAAGCCTCCGCCGCAAGCGAAGGCGTGCCGCCCATAAAAGTAGACGTGCGCAATCCCGAAATTACACTTTGGGTGGAAATTCGCAACGACGTTTATTTTTATGTAAACAGTGCGCAAGCGCGCAAATCGCGAAATGAACAGCGGGGACACATGTCATATGCGGCGCGTTCTCGCGAATCCGGGTACAATTTCTCGACTTGCGAAAACGAGTCGGCGAGTGTCACTCGCCGACTCGTTCATGAAACCGGGTACAATTTCTCGGCTTACGAAAAGGGCGAGGGCGGCTTGCCCTACGGGTCATCCGGAAAGGGCGTGCTGCTTCTTTCCGGCGGGTTCGACAGCCCCGTCGCGGGATATTTGGCGGCACGGCGCGGCGTGGAAATTGTGGCGGTGTATTTTCACTCGCCGCCATTTGTGTCGGAGCGCGCCGCCGACAAGGTCAAGGATATCTGCCGCCAACTCGCGAAATACACGGGCTGTGTAAAATTATGCGTCGTGCCGTTTACGGACACGCAGGTTTTTTTGAAGGAAAATGTGCCGCACGAAAAACTCACGATTCTGCTGAAACGCGCGATGCTTCATATCGCAAGCCGCCTTGCCGAGCGCGAACGCGCGCTTTGCCTCGTAACGGGCGACGCCGTCGGGCAGGTCGCAAGCCAAACCGTTCACAGCCTTGCGTCGGTTGAATCTGCGGCAAAATTCCCCGTCATCCGCCCACTTGCGACAATGGACAAGCGCGACATCATGGATATGGCGGAAAAAATCGGCACGCATGAAATTTCCGCGCGCCCCTACGAGGATTGTTGCACGGTTTTTGTCGCAAAACATCCCGAAAACAAGCCGAATTTTGGCGTAATAGAAAAAATGGAGGCGCGTTTTTTTCGCGAACTTTCGCCAAAAATGGACGACGCTTTGAATAATGCGGAATTCTTTGATATACTGCCGTAAAATGAAAATTTAAAATCGATGACGTTAGATGATGTTAGATGACGTTACTATCGCTAACCGCATCGATTTACACGAAAGGATTTTTCACATGAAAAAACACTTTTTGCTCGCGACTCTCGCGCTCGCGCTGTTAGTTTTCGCCGCTTGCGGCAACAATGATTATGACGACGAGTTTGCCAACCTCACCGGAAACATCGAAACCCCCGCCGGCTCACCGGAAACCGACGGAATCGACGGAATAAACGAAATCGAAGACGCACCCACCCACCCCAACCTCGACGGCACAATGTTCGAGGAACTCCGTGACTACCCCGCGCAAACCCTGCAATTATCGCCCCTGATTCCCGGCGAAGAGCTTGCCGTCTTGCACACAAATCACGGCGATATCACCCTGCGATTTTTCCCGGACGAGGCTCCGCTTGCGGTCGAAAGTTTTATCACCCACGCGCGGAACGGCTTCTACGACGGGCTGATTTTCCATCGTATCGGTCCCGATTTTATGATTCAGGGAGGATGCCCGCAGGGTACGGGCGGAGGCGGTGAGGCCGCATGGGGCGGCACTTTCGGGCTTGAGCGCAGTTTTAATTTGCATCATTTTCGCGGCGCGGTCGGAACGGCGCATCGCGGCCCCGGAACAATCGGCAGCCAGTTTTATATTGTGCAAAACACACGTCTTGCGGGTCATTACGACGAGCTTTTCGAATTTTTCATTGAAGCGCAGGACGAAATTGCAGGAGACTTTTCCGACGGCCGGCATATATATATAAGAGACGTGCATCCCGCCGACGCGCTGGAGCATTTTAAAAATTACGGCGGCACGCCTTGGCTCGATTGGCGATGGAACACGGACGGTTACGGACACACGGTTTTTGCGCATGTAGTCGAGGGAATGGACGCTGTCGATTCTATCGCGCTTACGCCCGCCCAAAACGAGCGACCGATTGAGGACGTAATAATCGAGCGAATTTCATTTTTTAGATATGGTGAGTAAGTGTGAAAAATGAACGAGAGGAACGCGGGCGACGAATTTCATTTGCAAATTCGTGGTTCAGCGAGTGGCAAATAAATGATATATCTTGACAATGCGGCTACGACGCCTCTGCGCCCCGGCGTGCTTGAAGCGATGTTGCCGTTTCTATCCGAAAATTTTTTTAACCCGTCCAGCGTTTACGCGCCCGCGCGAAAAGTCCGCGCCGCGGTAGACGACGCACGGGGCATCGTAGCGTCCGCGATTGGCGCGAAGCCGGATGAAATTTTTTTTACATCGGGCGGAACGGAATCGAATAACTGGGCGATTAAAGGCGCGCTAAACGGCGAAAAAAAGCACATCGTTACAACGGCAATCGAGCATCACGCCGTTTTATTCGTGTGCAAACATTTGGAAAAATGCGGCTTCGAAGTGACGTATCTTCCGGTTGACGGGGAAGGTTTTGCAAACCCCGCCGACCTCGAAGCGGCAATCCGCCCCGACACCGCGCTGGTTTCAATCATTTTGGCAAACAACGAAGTCGGCACAATCCAGCCGATTCAACAATTCGCGGAAATCACGGCGCGACACGGCGTAACACTCCACACCGACGCGGTTCAAGCCGTCGGACATTTTGCGACGGATGTCAACGAACTCGAAGTGCAAATGCTTTCGATTTCCGCTCATAAATTCGGAGGCCCCAAAGGCGTCGGCGCGCTTTTTGTAAAAAAGGGCACGCCGCTTTTTTCGTTGCTCCAAGGCGGCGCGCAAGAGAGAAACCGCCGTGCCGGAACGGAAAACGTCGCGGGGATAATCGGCATGGGAGCCGCACTTTCAGCGGCAATCGAAGAAATGCCCGCCGAATTTCCACGCGTAACCGCCCTCCGCGACCGCCTCACCCGCGAAATTCTGGACAAAATCCCCCACACCCGACTAAACGGCGCGAGAGAAAACCGCCTGCCCGGCAACGTAAACATCTCCTTCCGCTTCATAGAAGGCGAATCTCTCCTGCTGCACCTCGACATGCAAAACATCTGCGCCTCGACAGGCTCGGCCTGCTCCTCCGGCGCGCTCGAACCCTCCCACGTACTGATGGCACTGGGCCTCGACCACGAACAAGCCAACGGCGCACTGCGCTTCTCTCTGGGCGCGCAAAACACCGACGAAGAAATCGACGAATTAATGAAAATTTTATCACCTGCGGTAAAAAAATTACGTGCTTTGTCACCGTTATATGATGATTATTTGAAGACCTCGGGGGGAGCGGGTTTTTGAAAAACCCCGCCCTCCTCCCAAAAACTTTAATATTCGGAATTTGAACAAAGGAGATTTTTTTTATGGAATACAGCGAAAAAGTTATGGAGCATTTTATGAATCCGCGAAACGTCGGCGAGATGGAAGGCGCAAGCGGGGTTGGCACTGTTGGCAACGCACAGTGCGGGGATATTATGCGTGTGTATTTGAAAATTGAGGACGGCGCAGTCTCGGACGCGAGCTTTAAAACCTTCGGCTGTGGCGCAGCGGTTGCGACGTCGAGCATGGCGACGGAATTGGTGAAGGGCAAGACGATTGCCGAGGTTATGGAAATTACGAACAAGGCGGTTATGGACGCGCTTGACGGGCTTCCCGCGGTTAAGGCACATTGTTCTGTTTTGGCGGAAGAAGCGATTCGTGCCGCGCTTTGGGACTATTCACAAAAAAGCGGGCTTGTAATTGACGGGCTTGAAGAGCCGAAGGAACACGCGCACTAAGCGCGCCAAGCGCGCATTGAACACCGAGGGCATGTGTCGGAGGCGGCACATTCTCTCGAAGCCGGGGGCAATTTCCCGGCCCACGCGAAAACTCCCTGAAGGAGTTTTCGCCACTTGACAGGGGGACGTTTGTTCGATTATGATGTTCGCAAGTTTCAAGGCAACACCTTCTAACGCCGTCTCTTGCAAGCGTCCCTATGCGACAAACGGTAGCCCCGTCCCTGCGTAATAAACGCCTCTGAATTGTCAGGCTTTTTCGGTCGACACCTTGAGCTTATCCCGCAACACATAGGAACAATGCCCGTTTCCCTGCACAATGAATTCATTCGCGCG
>WRGX01000176.1 GCA_009786975.1 Defluviitaleaceae bacterium | reverse complement strand
ACCAACCCCCTCACCCACCCCAACCCCAACTCCAACCCCCACGCCCACCCCTCCGATTCACGGCACCCCCGCCGCCGCCTTAATGCGTTTCGCAATCGGTTCCGAAACCTACGAGTATCGCGGCACGCAAGCCCCCCTCGAAGCCGCGCCGTTTATCGACGGCGGTCGCACAATGGTGCCGCTTCGCGCAATCGCAACGGGTCTTGGCGCGGAAATTTACTGGGACGAAGTAAGTCGTACCGTTTCCTTCTCGCGCGGCGAAGTCTCCACAAGCGTCGAAATCGACTCACCCATATATGACAACGAAAACGAATACCTCGGCACGTCCGTTATCGTAAACGGTCGAACCTTCGTGCCGCTGCGCCATATTTCGCAAATTTTCGGCATGGACGTCCGCTGGGACGAGGGGAATCAGGCGATTTATATTTATTGATAATGCACTCGCGCATTTTGCAAAAAAAAAATTTTTGGGAGGATTACAAGATGAAAAAATTTTTATCTGTCGTACCATGTGTTTTATTCTTCGCCATTTTGGCATGTGTGCCTGTCTTGGCTTCGGAAGCCCCCGGCGAAATTCTTTTTTATGGGCCGGGAAATTGCTCCCGGCTTCGAGGGAACGTGTCGCCGCCGACACATGTCCCCGGTTCCCACCGCGCGCATGGCGCGCTTTTTTACCACTACCACAACGTTCTGAAAGTATCGGAGCAACCGCTTTTCAACGCCGGCGGCGATATAAACCCCGACGTGCTTGAAAACTTGCTCGAAATTTTATCCGACCCCGCTCTTGACCCAATGAAAAGAGAGCCGAAAACCCAATGGGTGTCCGGCTCCGACTTTACGGGCGCGCCTTTTACCGCAGTAACGGCGGCGGATTTTTCCGACATCGTCGTACCCGAGCCGGCAAATAATAACCACACCGGCGCCATTATAATAAAACTGTTTGAAACGATAGAGGACAGCGAGGGCGTGGAAAACGGACATCTTACGGAACTTACCGACACATGGTGGCAGCTTGTATACCGCTCCACCGACGATGACAACGACGTTCTTACATTATGGATGGTAAATCCGTACAGACTCACGCACTTTGCGGGCAACAGAAACGATTATAACGACGGTCGCTCGGACAAGCGGTTTTCGGATTGGACAACCATAAACGGCGAACACAGCAACAGATGGCGGCGCATACCCGTCGGGGAAAACACAATACTTTCCGACTATGAAATCGCAAACGATTCGGCACCGCGCGACGATTTCTTTTTCGACGGAAATTACGGCGCGGGCATCGCGCGGCAAAATCTTCTGCGCGACTTGTCCTTCTTGCTTGAAAATTTCGATGTGGAAGAATTCTTGGTTGCGCCGCGGGATTTGCCGGGGGAATGGCAGTCGAGTTTTTTCCAAACAGGGACAAACGAAGCCGGGCAGTTTTACGCCTCCGGAGAATTTAAGCCAAATTCCGGCGAGATATATCACGGCTCTCAGGATATATCGTATGGGCTGGGCGCGTCGGGCAGATGGGGCTCGATTGACAGTTTCAATATAAACAACGGCAAAGACGGGCTTGGCATAGGCCCGGTTTACGACGAATTTTTAAACACCCCGATTGTTTCAACATACGATGACCTTTTATGGCTGCCCTCGGAATTTGAAATACGAATAATGGGGCATTACAAGGACACCCCGAATGTGCAAACCTTTGTCCGCTACATCGGCGACCCCTACTCCGACATGGTGTTCAACACAGCGGGAACCGACCCGATTCCCCAAGGCGGCAGAACCGGGCTGTGGCGGCTGAACGGTTTTGACAGGGGCTTTAATCCCTTCCTTTTGGGCGACGAGCTTAGCTTTGAAACCTACACCTCGTGGATAAGAAGTGCCGTATCAAACGGCCTGGGCAACGCAAACGTGGTTTCCGCGCCGGGAAATCGGTACGGAAACCACGTTAGTGCGCAATCCGGGCTTCGCCCCGCCGTGCATCTTTCGATTACGCGGCTTTTGGAGAATTAATTTAGCCCAACGCCGCGCGAATTAATTCGTTAACAACCTGCGGGTTTGCCTTGCCCTTCGACGCCTTCATGCACTGCCCTACGAGGAACGCGAACGCGTTTTGTTTCCCGCCCTTGTAATCCGCGACGGATTTTTCATTCGCCGCCAAAACTTCTTCAACGAGCCTTTTTATTTCACCCTCGTCGCTAACCTGCGCGAGGGATTTTTTTTGTACGATTTCATCGGGTGAAGCGGGCTTTTCGCCCCGTTCATGCGCGTCAAAAATTTCGTCGATTACGAGCTTGCCCGAGTCGATGCTGATTTTTTTCGCCGCAACCATTTCAAGCACGGCGTGCAAATCCGCCGCCGAAACAGGAGCGTCGGCGATTGCCATTCCGACTTTATTAAGACGCGCCGTGATATGCCCCATTGTCCAAATTGCGGCGTTTTTCGGGTTCGCGCCAAGCGTGATTGCCGCCTCAAAAAATCGCGATTTATCGACCTGCTCAATAAGCATATGACTTTCCGCAGTCGGCACGCCAAGCGATTTGTAGCGTTCAAGTTTAGGAATCGGAAGCTCGGGCAAATCGGCGGCAATTTCCGCAATCCATTCGTCGGAAATAACAAGCGGCACAAGATTGGGGTCGCGGAAATAGCGATAATCCGCCGCGTCCTCTTTCGTACGCATCGCGACGCTTTCCTCGAGCTGCTCGTCCCAGCGGCGCGTTTCCTGAAAAAGCCGCCCGCCGCTTTCAAGCAACGCTATTTGCCGCGCCGCTTCAAATTCAATCGCCAAAATCGCGCCGGAAAACGTGTTGACATTTTTCATCTCAACCCGCGTGCCAAACTCCTTCTGCCCCTCGGGACGAACCGACACGTTAATATCACAACGCATCGCACCTTCCTGCATCTTGCAATTGCAAATATCAAGAGTCAAAAGCATCGTGCGCAACGCCTCAAGGAAATTCTTGACTTCCTCGCCGCTTCGAAAATCCGGCTCCGTCACAATTTCAATAAGCGGCACGCCCGCGCGATTAAAGTCAATCAGCGTCCCCTCAAATGCATCGCCGTGAAGCAGTTTTGCGGTATCTTCCTCCATATGAATGCGCGTAAGCCGCGCCGTGCGCTTCTCGCCCTCATGGAAAAAGTCCACGCCGCCACCCTCGCAAACAGGTGTAAAATTCTGCGTGGTTTGGTATCCGCCGGGCAAGTCGGGATAAAAGTAATTTTTCCTGTCAAACGCGCTCGTCTTATTTATCCGACAACCCGCCGCAAGCCCCATTTTCACAGCATAATCCACGACGCTCTTATTCAGAACCGGCAAAGCCCCCGGCATAGCCGAACACCCCGGACAACACTGCGTATTAACCTCCCCCCCAAATTTATACTCGCACGCACAAAAAGCCTTCGTTTTCGTCGAAAGCTCGGCGTGGATTTCAAGGCCTATTACGGTTTCATATTTCATTTGAATCGCTCCTTTTTTAAATGGGCTTGGCGTAATACCAATATCCCGCCAAGCGGTTGAATCCTTGCGGTCTTTTTGCCGCATTGCTTCGCAAGAAACACCGCGCCTCACTGTACCATACCCACAAAAATTCTTCCATAAAAAAGCGCGCACTGCGCGCAGTGGACACCGGGGACATGTGTCGGTGGCGACGCATTCCCTCGAAGCAGTGAGCAATTTCCTCGCCCATAAAAAAAGAGTCGGCGAGTGTCACTCGCCGACTCTTTTTTGAAATGCTGGGGACTGTGCGTTCCAATATGCATTTTCTCCAGTATTTTTCTTTGCTGACCGCTTAATTTTACCTCTTGTGCCTGTAATCTCGCCATCGGAATGTCCTTTTTGATGACATTCTACCCTTTTTTTGTTATTTGTTTCACATTTTTTATTTCACAACGCGCTCCAAAATTTCATTACACACAAACACAAGCACCACAAACGCCGTAACAATCGGGAACAAAGCCTCATAAGTTGCAACGGTCAAAACAACGCTTGTCAGGAAAAATAAAATCGCGATTCCCGCGCCGAAAGCCGCCAGTTCATAGCCCACCAGCTTGGAAATCATCTTTGGTGCAAATCGGTTCGACGTATCGCTAACCAAGGTCGGAAGCAACGGCCCCAGCCCAAATCCTGCCAAAAACATGCCACTGATATTGCCGCTAATCCACAGCACCAAAATTCCGACGACAGCAATAGCAATGCCGATGCGAATAATCGTAACTTCCCTAAGCCACTTTGCCGACCAGCCAAAAACCAGCCGCCCCAAAGTCATGCCGACATAGTAAACGGATGAAAATATCGCGACATCCGCAAGCGAAAACCCGCGCGTACGCATAAGCACGGTCCCCGTAAAAAACACGACGGTATAATCCGTGCCGCCCAAAAAGAAGAACGTCAAAATTTCAACGACTTCGTGCCATTTTTTTGTCAAAAATTTTGCGCCCCCCGCTGTCCCTTGCGATTTTTCCCCTTCGGCGAAACCATCGTCGTCAATCCATATTTTTTTATACATACTAAAAAGAAGCACCAAACCAACCACGCCAACAACAGCGGCAACGGCCAAATACCCCGCCGTCCAGCTATATGCGTAAACATTGTTGACATAACCCTCGCCGTAAATATATTCACGGCTGAAGTCCAAAACAAGCAAACGCCCCATAATCAGGGGGCTAACGGCCGCGCCTCCACCCCAAAAAAAGTGCATCCAGTTATTTTGCTTGGCGGTAAAATATTTTGCCATATAAGCGTTCATGCTTGACGCCATTGCGCCCGCGCCAAAACCGTAAATAACAATGGCGGCAAGCACCGTAATAAAGTTTGGCGAAAACGCAAGCGCAACAAAACCCAGCCCCATAACGGTCAAGCCCATTAAATACACCGTTTGCAATTTCATAAACCTGTTAAGCCACGCCAAAATTATCCCGGCGGTCGTGTACGTTATCGAATACCCCACAAGAATAATCCCGGAGTGAAACGTAACAAGCCCCAATCCCAGCTCCATCGCATCCCACGAAATCGTAAAAGCCCCGTCGGGAAACCCAACAACGAAGTAGCTAATCAAAATCACCGGCAACAAAAACAAACTTCTTTTTCCTGTTTTCAAAATAATTTCTCCCTCCGTAATTATATGCCATTCCATTATAGCCTTTTTGCAAAAAAAAGCACGCCAAGCACGCATTGGACCACGTTATCCCTTTTTGAACTATCATGCAAAACCGCGGGGTGATAGTTCGGGCAATAAAAAATCCCCGCAAATACATTTATACGAGGGGATAGTCCGCAAGGTAGTGGCAACACGCCCTAAATCTCGAAGGTAGGAATTTACCGATACGGCGTTGCGGCTTCCGCTTTCTTTCAAGAATATCGTGTAATCGTCTATAACGTCTTTGGTTATGCCTGTAATCGGCATATTATCGCCGCTTCCGTTTAAAAACCCTTGAAACACACGCAAACGGACGCTATACATGGTAATCGTGTTTTGCGACAAATTCCGTGTCGTGCATTTCCTTAGAAAGTTGTCGAGTGCTTCCGTGACCGTGTAGCCCTCTTTGGTTCGCATGGATAATTTACGCATTTTTCCTGCCCCTTTCGGCTCGTATGATTACCCAACGTGATTATGAAATAATCATGCGCGTGTCGCGTCGAATATCCGTTTGCGATTGGAAATGAAAAAGCCCTTGAATGTAGTAAATTCAAGGGCTTTTGCAGTTGACAGGACTTGAACCTGCAAGGTGTTTCCACCACTAGATCCTTAGTCTAGCGCGTATGCCAATTCCGCCACAACTGCGCACAACGTTAAACATTGTAATGCAGGGCTTTGTTGATGTCAAGCGAAATATTTTTTGATTTTTTGAGGCAGGATATGTAAATTCCTATTTTCTCGGGATGGTTGTTGCTTGATTTTGGTGGGGCGTGGGGTTTTTGAGTAAGCCCTAAGTTACCATCAACACCAAACGCAAAAAAGCGCTTGAATCGTGTAATTGTATCAATCACACAATTCAAACGCTTCTTTTTTTACCTATATTACGCTTCTGTCTTAGGATAAACGGAAACCTTCTTTTTGTCGCGACCTTTGCGCTCAAACCTTACGATTCCGTCAACGAGGGCGAACAGGTTATCGTTCGAGCCGCGCCCGACATTGTTGCCGGGATGGATTTTTGTACCGTTTTGCGTGAAAAGGATGTTTCCCGCGAGAACAAACTGACCGTCGGCGCGTTTGGCGCCCAGACGCTTTGAGTTTGAATCGCGACCGTTTTTCGTTGAACCCACACCTTTTTTATGGGCGAAAAATGATAAATTCAGTTTAATCATGGATTTCCTCCTTTAGTTCGATTTCGTTTGGATATTCCGCCTTTGCACTCGTTAGCCCAAGATGCATCGCGTCAAGCAAAAGCCTTATGCCGTCGGTTTGGGCGTCGGGGTTTGTTAGCGAAAAGGTAATAAATCCGCCTTCTTTTTCGTTGTAGTCGCAGGTGAATTTATCCTTCGTGAATTTATAAATGCTGTTTACCGTGTTTAAAACGAGCATGGAAACCGCTGCGCATACAGTGCTTTCGCCGTGGTTTTCCACCGTAAACCCGATAATTTTTCCGTCCGCGGCGCGAACGATTTTCGCGTTAATCACGCCCTATTTCTCAGCGATTTTTACGATTTTTACGCGTGTAAAGGGCTGGCGATGCCCTTTTTTCTTGTGGAAACCCTTCTTGGCTTTGTACTTGTAGACGATTAGTTTTTTCGCTTTGCCGTCAGATAAAACTTCGGCGGTTACGGTCGCGCCTTTTACAAGCGGCGTGCCGATGGTGGCTTTTTCTTTGTCGAAAATACCAAGCACGCGGTCGAATGTGAAATTCGCGCCGGGTTCCGCGCCCAAAAGCTCGACGGTAATTTCGTCGCCTGTTTGAACTTTGTACTGTTTTCCGCCTGTTTCAATGATTGCGTACATTTGGACCTCCTGTTTTTTTATTGGAAGCACTCGCCGAATTGGGTAGAAAAAGTTTTTCGTTTGAGACCCGAATCCGTGCGGTTACAACAACGGGCAATATATCATACTGCCTAAAACTTGTAAAGCCTAAAAGAGCCCGCTGATTGTGCCGTTGTTGTCAACGTCGATGTTTTGTGCGGCGGGAATTTTGGGTAGTCCCGGCATTGTCATAATGTCGCCCGCGAGCGCGACTACGAAGCCCGCGCCGGCGGATAGGCGCACTTGTCGGATTGTTAGAGTGAAGCCCTCGGGCGCGCCCGTTTTTTTGGCGTTGTCGGTGAAGGAGTATTGCGTTTTTGCCATGCAAACGGGGGAGCTGCCGTAGCCGAGGCGTTCAAGGGTGCGAAGCTGGCTTAGGGCTTCAGGCGAGAATGAAACGTCGGCGGCGCGGTAGATTTTTTTTGCGATGGTTGTGATTTTTTCTTTAAGGGGCGCGTCGAGTTCGTATGTGAATTTTAGCTCCGACGGCTTGTCCATTGCTTCGAGAACGGCCGTTGCAAGCGCGATGCCGCCCTCGCCGCCCTTTGCGAAAACTTCGGAAAGTACGCATGTTGCGCCGAGGTTTTGTATTGCTTTTTGTACATAGTCGATTTCGGCGGGGGTGTCCGTCGGGAAATTATTTATCGCGACAACGCACGGGAGTCCGAAATTTTGTACATTTTCGATGTGGCGGCGGATGTTCGCCAAGCCCGTTTCAAGTGCGGATATATTTTCTTTGCCAAGCGAGTCTTTTTCGACGCCGCCGTGATATTTAAGCGCGCGAACCGTTGCGACAAGCACAACCGCCGACGGCGCGATTCCCATTCGGCGACACTTTATGTTTATAAATTTTTCCGCTCCCAAGTCCGCGCCGAAGCCCGCTTCGGTTAAAACATAGTCGCCGAGCTGCATGGACAGGCGCGTTGCGGCGGCGGTGTTACAGCCGTGCGCGATATTCGCAAAGGGCCCGCCGTGGATTATCGCGGGCGTGCCTTCGAGGGTTTGCACCAAGTTCGGCGCGATTGCTTCCTTCAACAATGCCGACATCGCGCCCGCGGCTTGTAAATCGCCCGCCGTTACGGGTTTGCCTGCGAAAGTGTAGGCTACTACGATTCGTGCGAGATTATTTTTCAGGTCGACGATGTTTTCGCTTAGACAGAACGTTGCCATAACTTCGGACGCCGCCGTTATGTCGAATCCGTCTTCGCGAGGCGTGCCGTTTGCCTTGCCGCCGAAGCCGCTTGAGACATAGCGAAGCTGGCGGTCGTTCATGTCCATTGCGCGCTTGAAAACTATGCGGCGGGGGTCGATGTTTAGCGCATTGCCTTGATGGATGTGATTGTCGAGCAAGGCGGCGAGGAGATTGTTTGCTGTTGTTATTGCGTGCAAATCTCCCGTGAAGTGCAGGTTTATGTCTTCCATCGGCACGACTTGGGCGTATCCGCCGCCTGTCGCGCCGCCTTTCATGCCGAAAACCGGGCCGAGCGACGGTTCGCGCAAGCAAATTACCGCTTTCTTGCCGAGGCGGGTAAAAGCGTCGCCGAGGCCCACGGTTGTTGTTGTTTTTCCTTCGCCGGCGGGCGTCGGGCTGATTGCCGTTACGAGGATTACTTTGCCCTGTTTGTCGGTTTTTGGGGCGGCGGTTATTTTTGCTTTAAAATGCCCGAATGGCGAATAACCGTCGGCGGAAATGCCGAGCTTTGCCGCGATTTCCGCAATCGGCTTAACTGTCGCCGCTTGGGCGATTTCTATATCTGTTTTTAGCATTCGCTGATGCGTGCTTGTGCCGGAAAAGTGTCGGCCGCACGCACTCCTCTCTGTGTTTTTATATTTCCTCATTTATATTTCTTCAGAACGTCACGAGCTTACCCGTGCGGGCTGATTCGTAGATGGCTTCGAGAATTTCCGTTACTGCCAGTGCTTGTTCCGGCAATACGGTTAGCGGCTTGCCTTTTGTTATTGCGTCTATGAAGCAGAGCTGCTCGAGGAGGGCGGGGGTTGCGGCGTTGCCGTCGAAAAAGTCTACGCCTGCCGCGTCGAGCGCGGGCGATTTTTCATACAGTCTGCCAAAATCGTCGCCGTTTATTTTTACGCCTTCCCACATATCCGCGCCGGCTTTTGTGCCGCAAATTGTTGCCTTGGCTTCGCCGGGATGACGGATATTTAATGCCCAGCTTGTTTCCAAAATAATTGTCGCGCCGTCTTCCATTGTTATAAATCCGAAAGCGGAGTCTTCGACGGTGAATTCTGCGGGATTCCACGGGCCGAACGCGTTGCCGCAATCGCCGTTTCCGTTCAATTTGTGGTACACATTTCCCATTACCGACTTCGGTTTGTAGTTGCCCATAAACCACAGAGTGAGGTCGAGCGCGTGTGTTCCGATGTCGATAAGCGGGCCGCCGCCTTGTTCTTCTTCATTTAAGAACACGCCCCATGTCGGGACTGCGCGGCGACGAATCGCGTGTGCTTTTGCGAAATAAATATCGCCGAAATCGCCGCGTTCGGCGGATTTTTTAATGAATTGGCTTTCGGGGCGATAGCGGTTTTGGTAGGCGATTGTCAGGAGTTTGCCTGCTTTTTTTGCGGCGTCGCACATTGCGCGAGCCTCGGCGGAGGTTTTTGCCATTGGTTTTTCACACATAACGTGCTTGCCGGCATCAAGAGCGGCGATTGAGATGGCGGAATGCGACTTGTTTGGCGTAAGTACGTACACTATGTCGATTTCGGGATTTTTCAGTGCCTCGCTGTAGTTGGTGTAAACTTTTGCGTCGGGCGTGCCGAATTGTTTGGCGGCTTTTGGGGCGCGCTCGCCTTTGTCGTCGCAAAACGCGACCATTTCAATTTGGCCTGTTTGCTGAATCGCGGGCATGTGCTTTTGGTTCGCAATTCCCCCGCATCCGATTATTGCTGCTTTTAATTTTTTCATACCGGTCATCTCCTGTTTTTTCTTAAATTATAACGGGTTTAACGAGAGTCTTCAAGAACGTCTTCAAGAACGTCTTCAAGAATGTCTTTAAGAACGTCGGCAACAAATTTCGCAGCAGTTTCAATAAATTTCATCGTGTCCTCGTACGTGACGAATTCGTAATGATAATTCGTATCAAAAACAGCATCCTTGAAATGTTCATGCAGGATGTTGTTTTTTATTGCGTCGACTTCTTTGGCGAAGACAATGCCGGGGATTTCTTCGGGAACGGCGATTTCGAGGGTTTGCATGATATCCGCGACGTCGGGGTGTTCGAAAAAAAGATGCGAATCGATGTTTCGCAGGTCGGCATAATAGCCGCTTGCGTAGCCTTTTGCGGCTTCTTTCGGGTGGCGCGTGCGATAATTGTGCCACAGCGTTTTGTTGTTCCAAAGGTCGGTCAAGCAATGCGCGGCATAGCCCGCCGCGAAATTATGACTGTATCCGGATTTGTATCCGGCTTCGTATCCGACTTTGTATCCGGCTTCGAGGGAACATGTCGCACTCGATATGCTTCCCCGGTGGCGCGGGAAACGTTCGCTTTGCTCACTGCGCCCGTGGTGTTCACTGCGTGCTTGGCGCGCGAAATTTTTTACGCATTCGACCCAGCCGTCGTTGTCGGTAACTTGCCCCCAACGCTCGTTGCTTACGGGGCAAAGATGGGTGACTTTTTTTGTCGCGCCGATGTTTTTCACACTTTCGCCCATAAATTCCGCGCGATAATGCACGGCGTCCGGCGCGATTGAGCCGAGCAAAAACTGCGCGTTGCGATTAATTCGCCACGCTACGCACAAATGTGTCAACGGAAACGCCATAAAACCCTCCTACGAAAAGATTTTCAAAATCGAGTCGGCGAGTGACACTCGCCGACTCTTTTTTTGCGGGATGCTAAACTGCTCCCGGCTTCGAGGGAACTTGCCGCCGCCGACACATGCCCCCGGTGCCCACCACGCGCTTGGCGCGCTTTTTTATGGGCCGGGAAACTGCTCCCGGCTTCGAGGGAACATGCCGCCGCCGACACATGCCCCCGGTGCCCACCGCGCGCTTGGCGCGCTTTTTATGATATAATCGCAGTATATCACAACGAAGCGCACGAGGAGGTGAGCCATGTTTGCGCAATTTTCTGCGCGGCTTTGCGAGCTGGCAATGAATAACGGCTATCGCTTTGACGGGTCTGACAGCGACAAAATTTCGCAAGCGGCGTTCTGGATTGCCGATAAAACCGACCCGGCAACCTTGACCGTGATACGCGTAATCGACGCGGACAAAATGAATATGCAAAAAATCATTGAGTGGGACGAAATAAATCACGAACTTTCGGAGTCGTTGTCAGAGCAACACAAATCGATTGTTCATGTGTATATAATCGCGGGCGGCGACCCGTCCGAAATTACACGCGCGGAAGAATACTTCGGCCAGCCCGTGTACAGCATTTTTTGGCATATAAACCTCGAAACAAAAAAACTTTCTGCCGCGCCCGGCCAGCCGAAAAAGTTTTTAAATATACACAGCATGATTTCAGACGCGTTTAATTCCTTATCCAATCCCCCGGCTCAAGGCGCGATTTCCCCCGTGATGTTCAGCGAAATACAAGTAAAAGCCGACAACCTTCGCCCGAAACTAAAGCATCGCCACGCGATTGTTTGTTACACGATAATTTTGCTGAACCTCGGGATTCTCTTGCTGTCCTACAGGCATGAGGAAGTCTTTTACTTCGGCGTGATTCACCCGCTAATCGTTGTTCACGCGCACGAGTGGTTTCGGCTTTTTACCGCAATGTTTGTGCATTTCGGCACCGCGCATTTTTTTGCCAACACTTTTGGAATTATGATTTTCGGCACGCGGCTTGAGAACTATTTGGGCCGCGGAATTTTCCTTTTAACGTACATTTTTTCGGGACTTTTGGGTTCAATTGTAAGCCTCATAAATTTATATTTTTTCCACCCCCTTGCTGTTTCCGCAGGGGCATCGGGCGCGGTTTTCGGCATATTCGGCGCGATTTTTGCATATTCGCGAATCACAAAACATTCGCTGGATTTTATCAATTGGTATCTTTTGCTGATTTACATCGGAATCAACCTGGTAATGGGCTTCGCGACGCCCGGTATCGACAATTTCGCGCATATCGGCGGACTTGTCGGCGGGCTGCTAATCGGCGGCATTTATGGTATAATGATAAAAAAGCACGCCAAGCGCGCATTGGACACCGAGAACACGTAAATCGAAGCAAAGCGTGCTCAACAATCCAAATCCGAAGCCGGTTGCGGTTTCGTGGCAAGTAAAAAAGAGGGGGTTTTTTATTATGGCAAAGAAATTTTTTCTGCTGACCGTGACATTTTTGGCGATTTTTGTATTTTGCGCAGCGGCATACGCAAGCGAACCGCTTGAGGTGACATTCTCGCACGAACCGGGCTTTTACGACGAAGCGTTTTTATTGACGCTGTCCGCACCCGAGGGTGCGAGGATTTTTTTTACAACGGACGGCTCGTACCCGACATCACGTTCGTCGCGATTTAACGCGCCGATTCGTATGCGGATTACGGACCAAGTGAGGCTGCATACGATTCGCGCGATTGCGACAATGGGGGACGAAACGTCCGAAATTGTTACGCGAAACTTTTTTGTCGGCGAAAATGTCTTCGACAGATTTTGCGAAAACACACTGGTTTTCGCCCTGACATCCGACCCGCACGGGCTTTTTGACCACTACGAAGGAATTTTTGTGGAGGGAATCGACCGTGAAATTTGGCGCGCCGATTTCATCGAGCGGCACGGGCGCGAACCCGAACACGGCTATGGATACGGCTACGAATATCCCGCCGCCCCCGCGAATTTCAACCGCCGCGGTCGCGAATCCGAACGCCCCGTACATGTCGAAATGTTCGACCATACAGGCGAGTTGCATATTTCCCAGCGCGCAGGACTCCGCGTGCGCGGCGGCTTTTCGCGTGCGATTTATCCGCAAAAATCCGTCGACCTTATCGCCCGCGAGGAATATGGCGACAGAAATAATTTCCGCTTCGCCTTCTTCGACAATGAATTCGAATCAAACGGAGGTGAGCTAATCGACCGCTATCGCCGCGTGCGCCTGCGCAACGGCGGAAGCGACCGTTACGCAGGATTCATCCGTGACGAACTAAGCCAATCCCTCTTCCGCCAAGCCGGAATGATAACAACACAAACACACCGCCCCGCCGCCTTCTTTTTAAACGGCGAATATTTCGGGGCGGCGTGGCTGAAATCGCCGCGCACGGAGAATCACCTCTCGCGGATTTTCGGCGGAGAATCGTCGAACTTTGAAATGGTCGAAGGCGGCGACCGCCGCTTCGGAACGAGCTGGTGGCAAGGCGAGGAACGCGCCCGCCGCGACATGCGCGCGGTAAGCGAACTCGCGCTTCAGGGCTTTAACGGCGAAGGCGGCGAAGAGCGTTTCGAAGAATTCTCGCGCCGTATCGACGTTGAAGATTTGATGCTGTACTACGCGATGCAAATTATTTTAAACAACTACGACTGGCCGAATCACAACATGGAGCTGTGGCGCTACTTCCCGACCGAAGAAGAACTCGCCGACCCCGACCTTCACCCATACCTCCGCGACGGCAGATGGCGCGTTTTTGCGCACGACCTCGAAGCGGGCTGGTCCCTTTGGGACGACTATAACCGCATGGCACGCGAGGACACGTTAAACGACATTTTGCTCGGCGAAAACTACTATCGCTGGAACAGCGGATACAGCTCGGCATTCCTTTACGCCTTTGTAAATTACGAGCCGACCCGACTCCAACTTGCAGACACTTTTCGCGAACTGATAAACGGCGTTTTCGCGCCGGAAAACGTAGTCCGCACGCTGGATTATTTAATCGCACAAATTGACAACGAACACAGCTACGCCATTCGCGCCAACATGTTCCACCCCCACAACACCTCCTGGCCAAACATCTACAGCTATACCTACAGCCGTGACGCCATCCGCCGCTTCGCCAAAATCCGCCCGGCCGTCGTGGAGGACTTTGTTCAGAGGCATTTAGACTAATGTCACATATGACAAGCGGTATGAATTACGCGCCGAAAGGCAAGCCGAACCCCGTCGTTTCGCCGGGGGAATTTGTTTTTGCGGCGGTAGGGCTTGACCACGGACACATCGGCGGACAGTGTAACGGGCTGATTGAAGCGGGGGCGACGCTCAAATGGATTTTTGACCCCGACTCGGCAAAGGTTGAAAAATATTTAGCGCAATATCCCGGCGCGAAAGCCGCGCGTTCCGAAGAAGAAGTGCTTCAGGACGCGGAAATTCGCCTCGTCACAAGCGCGAATATCCCCGCCGAACGTTGCGCGCTTGGGCTTCGCGTAATGGCGGCGGACAAGGATTATTTCACGGATAAAGCCCCGCTTACGACCCTGGCGCAGCTCGCGGACGCGAAAGCCGCCGTGCAAAAAACCGGCAAAATTTACGCAGTCTATTATTCCGAACGATTGCACG
The DNA here is from genome assembly GCA_009786975.1 of Defluviitaleaceae bacterium. Classification (GTDB taxonomy): domain Bacteria; phylum Bacillota; class Clostridia; order Lachnospirales; family WQUN01; genus WQVC01. The sequence continues at coordinate 871 of WRGX01000176.1, read as the reverse complement.
TCGAGGCCTCTGTTTACGCGGGTCGGCTTATCGCCGACGGTGCAATCGGGCGCGTTTTGCAGACCATCGGCATGGGACCTCATCGCGCAAGTTTTGACAGCCGCCCGCCGTGGTTTTTCCGTCGCGAAAAATACGGCGGCATTTTATGCGACATCGGTTCGCATCAAATCGAACAATTTTTATCCTACACCGGCGCGAAAGACGCCGAAATCGTTGCCGCACAAATCGAAAATTACAACTCGCCGCAACATCCCGGCTTGGACGATTTTGGCGACTGCACACTTCGCGGCGATAATGGCACAACGGGCTATTTCCGCGTGGACTGGCTTACGCCCGACGGACTCTCGACATGGGGCGACGGACGCACGTTCATTTTGGGCACAGACGGATATATCGAACTGCGCAAATATGTAGACATAGCCCGCTCCAAGCGCGGCGGTCATTTATTTTTGGCGAACAAACACACCGAAGAATACATCGACTGCGAAGGCAATGTGGGGCATCCGTTTTTCGGCGCGCTAATCCTCGACTGCCTGAACCGCACGGAAACCGCCATGCCGCAGGCGCATACCTTCAAGGCGGCAGAGCTTTGCGTCAAGGCGCAGATGATTGCGGAGCGGGCGAAAGGGATTGTTCGGGAGTAAGTGATTCACTGATTTGCTTTCGCTTTATTCCAAGCCCTCGCATATGCAGTGCCAACAAGCGACGGTATCCCTTTGGGTCTGTTGCTTTCCATTTCAACTTTGATATTTTGCGCTTTATTTCTCACCATTGCCATTTCTCATATAGATTGCTTTTCATCAATATCACCCAAACCAATTATACCACGTTTTGGCATTTGAGCATATGTTTTAGACGGGGCTTAGTATCA
>WRGX01000175.1 GCA_009786975.1 Defluviitaleaceae bacterium | reverse complement strand
CCTTGCGACCCTCTAGGTCGCGGCGGTTTTCGCTCCTCGCACTGCGACAAAAATCCTGCGTCCAAATGAAAATGTTATTGTCGGGCAATTCCTAAAGTCGGTCAAACTTTTAGCCCAGCGAATCCGCAACTCTCACAAGCGTGGCGTAATCCACGGTTTGCTCGGCCTCGCCGGAGGAGATGAAAATGTAGGCGACATCGCCGATATGGCGGGAATGTGCACGAATATAAACTGTAGTGGTTTCGTCGAAAACTTCGGTCTCGTCGATGCTTACCGGCGACATTTCCATGTCTGTGGGGTAGTAAGTGATTTGAACGCTAAACAAGCGTTCGCCGTCGCCGTAAACGAGAAGGACGTTTCGTGTCGCGAATTCATCGTCGGGGTTAGCTGTCGGGCAGGTGGGGAAGCTGGCTTCGATAAAGCTGAAACCTTCGGGAAGATATGTCGGTAAAAGCACGTTTTCGAATGCAAAATGACTCAGCGCATCGTCTAAATTATCGAAGACATTGCGTTCGGCAATTGAAACTATGGCGTCGTTACCGGTGCCGTCTATCCGGAAGGTTGCACTGTTGTCGTCCCCTCTGTCGCTATACATGGATGCGTCAACTTCACCGCGGATGAGCATAATTGCCATGTCTGCGTCATCGTCCTCAAGTATCCATGCCTCAAGGTTTCCGATGTTTCCGTCGCCGTAAAAGCGCAGTTCAATTTGTCGCCAAACAGGTCCCGCGGCGGCAAGCGCGCCGACTGACAATGCCATAATCGCAATAACTGCCGCGATAAGCGCAATGGGTTTTCTGGTTTTTTTCATTTCACGTTCTCCCTTCGAAGTTGTTTTGCCAACACGGCAAAAATTTCCGTTTCCGATTTTTGATTTTAGAATTTCAAGGTTCGCCTCGCGATTTTTGCTTTCGGGGGAAAAATCAATACTCCGGCACCTTTCAAACAGCAAATTTTCATTGTCCATGTTCGTCCTCCTCCAAAAAGTTTTTCAATTTCTTCAATGCCCTGTGAACAATCACGCCGACATTCGACGAACTTGTGTGCATAATTTTTGCGATTTCGTCATGTTTTAAGTCGGTCGCGAATTTTAATGAAAGAATTTGCCGCTCGCGGTCGGAAATGCGCGACATCGCGGCGATTAACGCCCTGTTTTGCTCGTCTTGCACAACAACCTCGTCAGGTTGTTTTTTTTCGGAGGCCAATCCGAAAATCGTTTCAAGCGCGACAAAGCTCCTGCGTCCGCGTGCGCGAAAGTAGTCGGTTACGACGTTTTTCGCAATCGTAATGAGCCACGCTTCTCCGGGCGTATCGGGATTAAACCGCGCGCCCAATGCCTTTTCAAAAACTGCACAAGCCAAATCTTCCGCATCGAAATGATTGTTTATGCGAAAGCAAATGTAGTTGTACACATTTTTGTAATAGGCGCGATAAAGCGCGTCGAGGGTTTCGGCGGTCATGCGAGGCTTCACGCCCGCGCTTGCCGAAATTGTGTTTAACACAGCTTCCATTTTCATCCCCCTTGCAAGGACGCGATTTCGTTTGAAATTGGACTTCATTGGCGTTGAAAAACGGCCAAAAGCCGCCGTTTTTTCATCTTGATTCAGTCCATTTCAAATCGAAACGCTGATTTCATAAGGGTATACGTTGGAGCGGAGATTTCATTACAAGAAAATTATCCTGAAAACGCCCTCGGCGCGACCGCGCGAATTACATGACAGCCCTTCCTTTTATGTAAAATTTCGACGCGCGAAAAGATTTCGGCGAGTTTTTTTACAGAACTTTCCGCGCCGTGTTTTTTTTGGATTACGATGAAAAATGAGCCGCCGGGACGCAGATGCGCGGCGGATTCTTCGTACATACGATACACCGCTTCTTTTCCGGCGTGGATTGGCGGATTTAGCGTGATGCAGTCGAATGCGTCGGGGATTTTTTCGAAGGAGTCGGAGTGGATAAACTTCGCGGCGACGTTGTTTAAAGCGGCATTTTTTTCGGCGTAAGCGAGCGCGATGCGGTTGATGTCGGACATGGTGAGGGTAAAATTCGACGCCGCAGAAGTTGGTTCGCGCTTGGCAAGCGCGATGCCGATGAAGCCGTAGCCGCAGCCTAAATCCAGCAAATCGCCTGTGATTTCCGGCATGTTTTCTACGAGAGCGAGGGAATTTTCGTCGATTTTATCGCAGGAAAAGAGTCCGTTGTTTGTTAAAAATCGCAAATCCGCGCCGTATATATTTATAGAAATTTCGCGCTCGCGGGTTAAAATTTCGGGGTTTTCGGAAAAATATTGCTTCATGCGCGTGCGGCCTCGCGCGGCGAAAAAGTCGCCAGCTCAACCGCCTCGCGTGTCAACGCGGAAATTTTGCCAAAATCGCCCGACGCGATTAAATCCTCCGCAACCATCCAGCTCCCGCCGCAGGCAATCACATTTTTTATCGAGAGATAGTCCCTCAAATTCACGGCGGAAACGCCGCCTGTCGGCACAAAACGCACCTTCCCATACGGTGCGCACAGTGCTTTTAGCAATTTCACCCCGCCGACTGCCTCCGCCGGGAAAAATTTCAGCGTGTCAAGTCCGAGCGCAAGCCCCGCCTCGATTTCCGTCGGCGTGCAAACGCCGGGCAAAATCGCTAAGTCTCGCGACCGACAGTGCCGCACAACCTCGGGATTAAGCCCGGGCGAAACCATGAATTTCGCACCGGCGGCGGCGGCTTCGTCGGCTTGCGCGGTTGTCAAAACAGTCCCCGCGCCGACAAGCATATTCGGAAAAGCCTGCGAAATAGCACGAATTGCATCCGCCGCCGCCGCCGTGCGAAACGTCACTTCGGCGCAGGGCAACCCGCCCTCACATAGCGCGCGCGCCAGCGGAACAGCCTTTTCCGCATCGTTTATCACAATCACGGGGACAATTTTCAGCTCTGAAAGTTTTTCAAAAATCATGCGATTCAACACCTTTCACATTTGATGATGTTAGCGACACTAACATTATCAATTTTTTCGCCCATTTTCGCCCAATATGCGCGCTTTTATTTTACCATCACATGATTTTAGTGTAAAATGCAGAAAAGTTAACAGGGAGATGAAAAAATGAGCGGTTTTTGCGGGTTTACGGGCATTGGTGACGAGGAAAACATTGTTATAAAAAATATGGTTGAACGAATTGTGCATCGCGGCCCCTACGGTGCGGATTTTTATGTTGCCGACGAAATCTCAATGGCGGCGCGAATTGATTTTACGGGAAACGAATTTTTGACGATAACCGACGCATATGTAATCGTTTTTGACGGCGAGCTGTATAATTTTGCGGAGCTTAAAGAGGAAATCGAAGCCACCGGCGCGAAAATCGAAACCGAAACAGAGGTTTTAATGCACCTTTTCGAGAAAAACGGCGAAGAAATGCTTAATTTACTGCGCGGGCCTTTTGCCTTTTTAATTTACGACCGCAAGAACAACGAGATTTTTGCCGCGCGGGATTCGTTTGGGATAAAACCGCTGTATTACGGTGTTTTCGGCGGAGAATTCTTGTTTTCTTCGGAGATAAAATCCTTTCTCGACTACCCCGAATTTGAAAAAAAATTAAACCGCACCGCACTGGAGCAATATCTTTCATTTCAATACTCCGTTTTGGACGAAACCTTCTTTTCCGGTGTTTTCAAGCTCCCGCCGGCACATTTTCTGCGTGCCAAGCACGCGGCAAACTCCGAAGGCACGTCGCAGGAGCCGCACGCTCCTCCGCAGCCGGGAACAGATTCCGCTGTTAAAATTGAAATTTCGCGTTGGTGGCAGGCGACGTTTTCGCCCGATATCGGCGCGATTATCGACGAAGAAATCGAGAAAATCGACGAAGCAGTGGCGGAATCCGTAAAAATTCACGCCGAAGCCGAATTCCCAATCGGCACACTTCTTTCCGGCGGCGTCGATTCCTCCTACATCACTGCCGCATCCTCCAAGAAAATCGAAAACGCGTTCACTGTAGGCTTTGAAAATGCAGGGTTTTGCGAAATCCAACAGGCCACCGCGTTCTGCGAGGAAATCGGCGTTGTTCATATAAGAAAAACAATTTCCCCCGAAGAATTTTGGGAAGTTTTGCCCGATATCCAATATTATATGGACGAGCCTTTGGCGGACCCCGCCGCCGTTGCACAGTTTTTCGCGTGCGAGCTTGCTAAAGAATACGTCCCGTGCGTGCTTTCCGGCGAGGGTGCCGACGAATTTTTCGGCGGCTACACGATTTATCACGAGCCGCTTTCCCTCGCGCCGATAACGCGCTTGCCGCCGTTTTTGCGCAAATTTATCTGTGCTTTTGCGAAAATTATGCCCAATATCAAGGGCAAAAATTATCTGATTCGCGCATCAAAAGAGGTCGAAGAGCGATTCATCGGCAACGCGTTTATTTTCTCCGAAGACGAGCGCAAAGAAATTCTAAGCTATCCCACAGGCGCGAAAATTTCCGAAGTTACCGCACCGATTTACCATAAAGTAAAATCACTTGACGACGTGACAAAGATGCAATTTCTTGACCTGCACCTATGGCTCCCCGGCGATATTTTGCACAACGCCGACCGAATGGCGGCGGCAAATTCGATAACAATGCGCGTGCCGTATTTGGACAAGCCCGTTTTCGAAGTCGCGTCAAAACTGCCGACCCGTTTCCGCGTAAACAAATCCACCTGCAAATATGCCTTCCGCCGCGCCGCCGCGCGACATTTCAAGGGCGAAAAAAAACGCCTCGGCTTCCCCGTCCCAACCCGCGAATGGCTCCGCCAAGAAAAATACGCCGCCATAGTGCGCGACGCATTCAACGAAGAATACATGCTGAAATTTTTCCACGTCGAAAAGCTCCAATCCCTCCTCGACCGTCACCTGCGCGGCAAAGAGGACAACAGCCGAAAAATTTGGACTGTGTTCAGCTTCGCCTTGTGGTACAGGGAGTTTTTTAGCTAAAATCCTCCGCGTCCGCGCCGTCATCAAAAATCGACCTGGGCTTGCGCGGAAGACCGATATTAAGCACAATCCCAATAGCAATCATATGCACCCAAACCATTGAGCCGCCGGAGGATAAAAACGGAAACGGCATTCCCGTATTGGGCAAAATGTCGGTCGCAACGCCGACGTGAAAAAATGTTTCGAACAAAATCATACCCGCCACGCCCGCAGCAAAGAGCCGCCCCTCGGCATCGGCGGATTTAATCGCGATTAAAACGCATCGCGCAATTACAAATCCGACAACGCCCAAAAGCACCGCCGCCCCAACGAATCCGAACTGCGACGCCGTTACCGAAAAAATAAAATCGTTATGCCCAAGCGTGACGTATGGATTTTGCAGAAATCCGCGCCCCGTAAGACCGCCCGTGCCGATTGCGTACAAAGATTCCGTTGTTTGTCGAAGCTCGTCCACGGTCGCGTATTCCGGGCGCAAAAATGTGTCGATGCGCCGCCACTGGAAATCCTGCAAAAATCGCGTTACAAAAATCGGCGTGGTTCGATGCAAATCAAGCACGACCATAACAACAACAGGCGTAAGCACCGCCGCCCCAATAAGCATAGTCCGCCAATAAAGCCCCGCCGCAAAAAGTATCACAAGCGCGATACAAAGCACAACAAGCGACGCCGAAAGCGAAGGCTGAAGCACAACAAGCCCAACGGGAACCGCAATCAAAACCAGCACAAGCCCAAGCCAAAGTACCTTATTAAACCGTTCCTTATTAAGCGCGAGAAATTTCGCCAAAAAAATCATCATAAATATTTTAGAAAATTCCGAAGGCTGCATACTTAAAACGCCCAAGAATGGCACCGGCACCCAAACCGACCGCGCCGTACCAACCTCGGGGTTAAAAAAAGCCAGCGCGACAATCAAAAGCAAAATCATCGCCCCGTAAATGTACAAATAAAACCGCATGATATAGCGGTAATCCACAATCGAAACCGCAATCATCAAAATCGCCCCGGTAATTACATAAAGCCGTTGCGGCCGCCAAAGCCCGCCAAAGTCCCGAACAATGCGCGGCAACGCCGGCACAAAATCCGCGTTAGCCGACGCGTAAATCATAACCACGCCAAAAACGCCGAGGGCAATAACCGCCAGCGCAAGGAAATAATCGTAGGTTTTCGGAATTCGTTTCCAGTCCATAGCTTTATTTTTTCTTTTTTCTCAGGTTTTTAATCGGAATGTTTGCGTAAAGTACGGGGACGGGATTATTATCGTCGTCGGTTTCTTGGGAGATGTTTATGTCCATGCCGGCGGCTTCGTCGATGTCCATGTATTTTGCAATCACCTGCATTATGTCGTTTTTCATCGCCTCCAAAAGGTCGGTGTTGCAGTTTGCGCGGTCGTGGATTAGTACGAGTTTGAGGCGGTCTTTTGCGACCGAACCGGATTGCGGCTTACGACCGAAAAAATTTTTCAAAAATTCCATCACGTCGTCCCCTCCTATCCGCGCACAAAAATTTTCTTGATTTTTGACATGAGGCCGTCGTTTTGTTCCAAATCCATCAGCGGCACGGTTTCGCCGTTCATGCGGCGGCATATGTCGCGAAACGCCTGTCCCGCAAAGGAATTTTTGTCGGCAACGGCGGGCTCACCTTTGTTTGTTGAAACAACAACGCTTTCGTCGTCGGGGACTATGCCCAAAACGTCGATGGCCAGAACTTCGGTTACATCTTCGAGGGTCATCATATCGCCGCGCTTTACCATGTTTATGCGGATGCGATTCAGGATTAACAGGGGGTCACGAATTTCGTTGGCTTCGAGCAGGCCGATTATCCTGTCGGCGTCGCGCACGGCGGAAATTTCCGGCGTTGTTACAACGATTGCTTTGTCCGCGCCGGCGATTGCGTTTTTAAAGCCCTGCTCGATTCCGGCGGGGCAGTCGATTATTACGTAGTCGAATTCCTCGCGAAGTTGGTCGCAAAGTTTTTTCATTTGCTCCGGCGAAACTGCGTCTTTGTCCTTTGTTTGCGCGGCGGGAAGCAGGTGTAAAGTCGGGTAGCGTTTGTCTTTGATTAACGCCTGCTTCAGGCGACAATTTCCTTCGATTACGTCAATCATATCGAAGACGATTCGATTCTCGAGACCCATTACAACGTCCAAATTCCGCAGCCCGATGTCCGCATCAACAAGTACGACTTTCTTATCCATTATTGCCAAACCCGCGCCAAGATTTGCGGTCGTTGTCGTTTTTCCAACGCCGCCTTTGCCGGATGTTATTACGTATACTTCGCTCATGGTTGAGAATCTCCCCTTTTATAATGGGCCGATGAAGACTTGGCCGTCTTTTACATATGCGTAAGCCGGTGCGGATTTTGCCGCGCCGGGCGGAACAAACGAGATTGTGCCGGCGATTCTGAGCTGGGTCGGCGCGAGATGCAGGGCGGATACGAAACAGGATGTATCGCCGGATGCTCCCGCGTGCGCCATGCCCTTTAACGCGCCGAGGACGATTACGTTGCCGTCGGCGATTATTTCGCTACCGGGGTTTGCGTCACCCATTATCACGACGGAACCTTCGTAGCGGATACGCTGCCCCGAGCGGAGGCCGCTGCGGTGAAAAGATGTAGGACTTTCATAGCTTGCGACTTTGTGTTGCGCGGAAGGCGGAGGGGCGTTCCCGGCTTCGAGGGAACGGGTCGCCGCCGACACGTTCTCCCGGTTATCGCTCCGCGCTTGACGCGGGCGCGGGGTATCTTTTAAAACCGGCGTTCCGGTTTCTTCGGAAATTATATCAATGAGAATTTTTTCGCTGTATTCGTCCAATTCGCGGCCTGCGAATGTCACTTTTACCTCTTCGTCGTCGAAAAAATTTTTGCCTTGCGAGACTTTTTTTCGCAGGCTGGATTTTATTTCTTCGAAATCGGCGTTTTCGTCGAGGGTTATGCTTATGCCGTCTTTTTGACCCTTTAGGGTTACGATTTGTTTTACTGCCATGTCATTACCCCCATTGCGATATCGTCGCCGCTGCCTTTGTCGGAAGACTTGCGTAGCCAGCCTTCGAGATTTTCGGCGATTACGTCGAGTCCTTCTTCTTGCCATATGTTGAAAAAATCGGTGCCTACTTTTAAAAAGCCGGACGAGTCGGCGAAGCTGTTGGCGTAGCCGTCGGTTGCGAGCAGAAAAAGCGCGGGGGCGCGACCGCTTCGCGGGATAATTTGCGTGCGGACAAATGCCCATGCATCGGCAAGGCACAGCGATTCCGTGTCCTCGCCGACGTTTTCCGCAACGGCAAGGATGGGGCGCGCGCCTTTTTTGTCAACCATTAACATGTTTCCGTCGCCGATTTGCAGGGCAAAAATGAAGTCCTTTACGCAGGCAGCGGCGAGGAGGGTTGTTCCATATAAAATGTAGGGAAACTCCGCGCCCTTTGGGGCTTCGCGGCCGGCGGCGGCGTGAACTTGTTCGATTTGTTTTTTCCATTCGGACTCGATGCGTTTTGGCAGGTGAATGTCTTTGTGGTCGCCCAAATTTGGCAACATTTCCGCCAAAATATCGGCGGCAATTTTCACCGCCGCCGCCGCGCCCTCGTCGCTGTAGGGGCATTTATCACTGCCGTGACCGTCGGCAACGCAGGCGATTGCGAAATCCTTTTCGGCACGCAAAAACAAAGCGTCCTGACAGGGCTTTTCATTTCGCAGATGTATCGCGCCGGTTACGACGCTGCCGATTGCCGCGAATTTTGCTTTTCCGCTCACGTCATCGCCTCCGGCTTCGAGGGAACGTGCCGCCCCCTGCGATATCTCCCCGGTGTCCACCGCGCGCTTGGCGCGAATTTTGCCTTTCCACTCACGTCATCGCCTCCGGCTTCGAGGGAACGTGCCGCTCCCTGCGATATCTCCCCGGTGTCCACCGCGCGCTTGGCGCGCTACCAGATTTCGTCGTCATCGTCTAATGCGACCGGGATTGTATTTATATCAATGGCCCCGGCGGTTCCTTCGCCGACCGACGGTGCGGAAACATTTTTCACGACGGTCGATGCCCATTTGATGAATTTGACCAAAAGTTGCGGATTTTTCGCCTCAAGAACGAGTTCTGCGTTTGCAGTGAATTGCTCCAAAACCGCCAAATCGACGTCTTTGCCGATTGCGATTGCGATGCGAACCGCCTTTTTGCCCCATGGGGTCGCCAACAATTCGTCCAAACCTTTTTTAAAATCGTCGGTGGGTTGGCCGTCGGTCAGAAGCACCAAAACCGGGGGAAGCCGCTTTGTGTCTGTCGGGAATTGCTTTAATTCGCCCGCAACAAGTTCGAGAGCCTTGCCCATCGCGGTTGTGCCGCCGGCGGTTAAATCCACCCAGTCGAAGTCGTCGATGACCGTTGCGGTCGGCACGTGCCACTGCGCGCCGTCGTTAAATTTCACCGCGCGCACCATAATCGAGGCGTTCGGGTTTGCGTCGGCCTCCTTGCGCATGTCGGGAATTGTTTGGCGAATCGCGTAGTTAAGCGTCTGAATTTTTTCGCCGTTCATCGAGCCCGAACAATCCGCAATCCAAAAAAAATCCAATATGCGGGACGACATTTCGCCTCCGGGCAGGTTTCGTTCGTTCATTTATAATGCTCCTTTCGAGTGTGTTTACGCCAATACTTCGAGTAATCCAAAAAAACGAGTTGGCGAGTGTCACTCGCCGACTCTTTCCTCCTTCGTTTGACTCGTACTTTTTTGTAGCGTATCATAAATTTGTCACAAAATAAAGTTTTTGCAAAATCGATGATGTTAGAGTGGCTAACCGCATCAATTTTACACGGAGGTTTTTCCTATGCGAGATAACATCTACATGCTGTGGCTTTCGTCATTTATGGGGTATATTGACGCACGAAAGTTGAATTTTATTTTAAAAACCTACGGCAGTGCGCGGGAGGCTTTTTTGGCAAAGCCGAGCGAATTCGAGCGCGTGGCAAACCTTAAGCCGCAAACGGCGAAGCGGTTTAACGATAACCGAAACCTTGAATACATAGAGGAGTTGCTGGCAAAGCTCGAAAAGCGCGGCATTGCCTACATTTCTCGCGACTGCGAACATTTTCCCACGCTGCTTCGCGAAATCCCCGACCCGCCGGGGGGCATTTTTTGCATGGGAACCTTGCCCCCCGACGATACCCCAAAAGTGGCGATAATCGGCTCGCGGCAATGCTCGGAATACGGGATTATGGCGGCGCGTTTGTTTTCAAAACCGCTTGCGCAGGTGGGCGTTGTAATCGTAAGCGGGATGGCGCGAGGCGTGGATTCTATGGCGCATGAATGCGCGATTTTGGGTGGCGGAAAAACAATTGCGGTGCTTGGATGCGGTATTGACGTGTGTTATCCCGGTGAAAACGTCTACTTGCGTGACGAAATTGCCGCAAACGGATGCGTAATTTCCGAATATCCGCCGAGAATAAAGCCGCACCCCGCGTTTTTTCCCGCGCGAAACCGTATAATAAGCGGGCTTTCGCGGGGCGTGCTGGTTACGGAAGCGGGCATAAGGTCGGGCACGTCGATTACCGTAATGCACGCAACCGAGCAAGGCCGCGAGGTTTTCGCCGTCCCCGGCAACATTTCCAGCCACCTGAGCAAAGGCACGAACCATTTAATCAGCGAAGGTGCAACCCCCGTCGCCGACTACACCGATGTTTTGTTCTCCCTGGATATTCCGTATGAAGAAAAAAAGAAACCCGAAAAGAAAATCGCCCTTGCGCAAGGCGAAAAGACTGTGTATGATACCTTGAGTTTTGACCCCGCAGGCATTGATATGATTGTTGAAAAAACGGGGCATGATTTCGGCAACGTGATGCTTGTGCTTACGCAACTTGAAATTAAAGGGCTGGTGGAAAAACTCCCCGGCGCGAGATACATCAAGATATAAATTGCGGTGATACTGAATGCGCAATTTTAAAAAGGACGTGATGTTATGTCGAAAAATTTGGTTATCCTCGAATCTCCCTCCAAGGCGAAAACAATTCGAAAAATTTTGGGCAGTACGTATAAAATCGAGGCTTGTATCGGGCATGTTCGCGACCTGCCCAAAAGCCAGTTCGGCGTTGACGTCGAGCAGGATTACGAGCCGAAATACATCACGATAAGGGGCAAGGGCGATATTTTGGCGAACCTGCGCAAGCAGGCAAAATCCGCCAAAAAAGTCTATCTCGCGACTGACCCCGACCGCGAAGGCGAGGCCATAAGCTGGCATCTCGTCCATGCGTTAAAATTGGACGAAAAAAACACGGAACGCATAACTTTTAATGAGATAACCAAATCGGCCGTCAAAAAAGCAATGAAAGAAGCGCGTCAAATCGACATGGATTTGGTAGACGCACAGCAGGCGCGGCGCGTTTTGGACCGTATCGTAGGCTATCGAATAAGCCCGCTTTTGTGGCGCAAAGTGAAAAAGGGGACAAGCGCGGGTCGCGTACAGTCCGTTGTTTTGAAGCTGGTCTGCGACCGCGAGGAAGAAATCGAGCAGTTTATCCCCGAAGAATACTGGACGCTTGAGGTGAATTTGGGCACGAAAGGCGGAAAATTAACCGCCCGCTACAACGCGGGGGACAATAATAAAGTTGAGCTGAAAACAGAGGCGCAAGTAAACGAAATTATCGCAAAATTAAAAAAATCCGACTTCGCTGTCCGCGAAATAAAGCAAGGCACTCGCCGCAAAAAGCCGCCCGTGCCGTTTACAACAAGCACGCTCCATCAGGAAGCCGGAAAACTTTTTGGCTACGCAACCTCGCGCACCATGCGTGTGGCACAGCAACTGTATGAAGGCGTAGATATTGCGGGCGAAGGCACCGTCGGGCTTGTTTCCTACATTCGTACCGACTCGCCGCGCATTTCCGATGAAGCCTACGAAGACGCAGTTTCGCATATCACAGAAAAATTCGGCAAGGAATATTTACCCGAAGAACGCCCGCAGTACAAATCCAAAGGCCGCACACAGGACGCCCACGAAGCTATCCGCCCAACCTCCGCAGCCCGCAGCCCCGACTCAATAAAAAAATCCCTCACCGGCGAACAATTTAAATTGTACAAACTCATTTGGGAGCGATTTATCGGAAGCCAAATGACGGAAGCGATTTACGACACGCTTGCAATAAAAATTTCCGCAGGGGACACAACCCTTCGCTCAAGCGGAAGCGTACTAAAATTCGACGGTTATTTGGCGGTTTACAGCAAAAACGAGGACTCCGAAAAAGACGTATCAATTCCGCCGCTCAAAGAAGGCGAAAAACTCAGCGCGAAAGAGTATCTCCCCGCGCAACATTTTACACAGCCGCCGCCGCGCTTTTCCGAAGGCACAATGGTGCGCACGATGGAGGATTTGGGCATTGGTCGCCCCGGCACGTTCGCACAAACAATAACGACGATTCAAAATCGCGGATATGTAACAAAAGAGGCGCGAGTCCTCTACCCGACCGAGCTTGGCGAGATTATTAACGAGATAATGCTGGAGCATTTCGCGGACATCGTTGACGCGGAATTTACCGCGCGCATGGAAAGCGACCTCGATAAAGTCGAGTTCGGCGAGATGGAATGGAAGAACATTATGCGTGATTTCTACCCGTCTTTTGCGGAAAAAATCGCCGTTGCGGAAGAAAAAATCGGCGACATCGAAATCAAAGACGAAGTCACCGAAATAATTTGCGAACAATGCGGCAAAAACATGGTGATAAAATTCGGCCGTTTCGGAAAATTCCTCGCCTGCCCCGGTTTTCCCGACTGCCGAAACGCCAAGCCCATTTTGGAAGAAGCGGGCGTGGGATGCCCGAAATGCGAAGGGCAAGTAGTGATAAAAAAATCAAAAAAAGGTCGCGTTTACTACGGTTGCGACAAATATCCCGACTGCGATTTCATCTCATGGAATTTGCCTACGGGCGCGCCCTGCCCTGACTGTGGCGAATATTTAGTCGAGAAAGGTCGCAAAAAGCGCGTAATCGCCTGCTCTGCCTGCAAATACGCCGTCGAAGCCCCCGAAAGGGACGACTGAAATGAACCTCAAATTATTCGTAGAACATCTGCACCAAACCCTGCAACAATCGCCGGACAACATAGACGCCGTCCGCGACTTGTTGCGTGTACATATTGAAGGGCTTGGGGGAGAAACTTCTTTTGAAAAAAAAATTTCTCCCCCAAACCCTCGCGCGCGCGATGCAAGCCGGTCGGGCGACCGGGTCGGCGGCCTCTTCAAAAAAACTTTGACATTGGATGAGGAAATTGCGGTGGGTATTGTGGATTGCGTGTCTACGATTATGTTGAGTTATCGCGAGGAAAAATCCGCCGCCGAAAAAAAACGCCGCGCAAACGCCGTCCGCGCGATAATAAACTCGCTTTCGTTTTCGGAACTTGAAGCCGCGTCGCATGTTGTGAAAAAACTCGGCGGCGACGAAGGCAACGAAAACAACGAAGCCGTTCTTATCGCGGGACAAATCGCCGACGCGCTCGGCTTCGCACGCTCCGTTGTAACAAGCGCGCTCCGCAAGCTCGAAGGGGCGGATTTAATCGAAACCCGCTCCCTCGGCATGAAAGGGACCTATGTGCGCGTCAAGGACGCCCTGCTTGTTGAGGAGCTTGGGAAACTTTAGTGTTGGTCATGTTTTTTCCGGGGTTGATGTTTTGGGGGCGTAATATAAATCTTCGCAATGAAATGTCTCCATGCATTCTCTAGGGCGTGTTGCCACTACGCGATTCCGAAGCAGATGCGCCAATATAAAGGCTGCACCGGAGAGGCTCTACGTTCAAGGGGTTTCACCGTCCTTTATATGCTATTTTTATTCAAAAATATCCACCCATGCCTCGCATTGTTCAATAACTTTTGCAAGCGCGTTTTCCGCTTCTTCCGGCGGATAGTCGTATTTTTTAAGCAGTTTTTTTATCATACGTCGCATACCCGCACGGGCAGATTCTTTTTTCTGCCAGTCAATGGTGCGGTTTTTTCGTAGCATTTCCGCAAGTTCGCGGGTCATTTTCACAAGAATATCATTTTCGTAAAAATCCTTTACGGCATCGGGGCGCGTAAGGGCATCGTAAAATGCCAGTTCTTCGTCGGTTAGTCCAAGAGCGTTTCCTTCCGCGTGGGAGGTCGCCATTTCATTTGCCATTTTCAGCATTTCGACGATGACTTCTTCGTTGGAAATTAATCCGTTGATATATGCCCGCATTGCCCTTGCCAGCATTTCCGAAAATTTTTCCGATTTTACAAGATTGGTGCGTTTGTACAACTTCACTTGCTCATCAAGCAATTTTTTCAGAATTTCCAAGGCAAGGTTGCGCTCCTTCATTTGTGCGATGCCTTCAAGAAATTTTGGGTCAAGAATGGAAACGCTTGTTGTAATGTCTGCAAAAAGGTTGATTGCACCGTCGCTTTTTATACTTGCCTTCAATAATTCGTTAAGGAATTGCCCAAAAATAATCTTTACAAATGATTACAAATTGATATAATGGAAACATGGGACAAATTGATGAGGCAAAATTACAATTAAAGATTG
>WRGX01000174.1 GCA_009786975.1 Defluviitaleaceae bacterium | reverse complement strand
CACGGAGCGGCGCGGTCAGTTTCAGGGCGAACCCCTTCCTGAGATGGCAAGACCCGTCCTTGGCATAGAAACGACTGTTCGATTGCTATGCACGCATGTTATCACGCATGTTTTTCCTTGTCAAGGTTTTTTCGAACGATATTTCGTAATTTTTTATTAAAATGTAAAAATATGACAAAAAAATTTCATTCGGGACAGGAATCGGGGTATTCGGGACAAAAATAATCCATAGGTTCAAAAAGGTGTTATGCTGTTTACATAGAAAGGAGGACAATATGAGTAAAAATGTGACGCACGTTATGGCGCAAGGTTTGGCGCGAAAAATTAACCGTTATGCACGCAAGGATGACTTGGGTTTAAAAAAAATGGCATACAGCTTGGAAATCATTTTTTTGACTGTAAGCAAACTTGTTGTTATTTATTTGCTGGCGGCAATTTTCGGTGTCGTTGTGCAAACGATGATTATTCATTTTGCGTTCGGGCTTTTGAAACACTTTAGCTTTGGACTGCACGCGCGAAAATCCACGGTTTGTACGCTTGTGTCCTGCGTCATGCTTGTGCTTGTTCCTTGGGGGCTTTCCGGGGTTGGGCTTGGAAACGACATTGTTGCCGTTATATTTTTCGCCGTTATTTTTGTTTTGTATATGTACGCCCCGGCGGATACAGAGTCGCGCCCTTTAATAGGAAGGAACTACAGAAAAAAACTAAAGATAAAAGCCGTGTGCGCCGGGGCGGTTCTTATGCTTATCGCGCTTTTTGTGCCGAATGAATCGGCGAAACTGCTTCTGACCCTCGGGGCAGTGTTTCAAGGCGTATGTGTACTTCCAATAACCTACAAAATTTTAAGAAGGAGTGAACGAAATTATGAACCTTATGAATTATATTCCTGAAAAATGCAATGAAGTTTTTTGCTCCCTTGTGTGTACATTGGGGGATTGTTTGGCGAATTTGGCCATTGCTCCGACCGGGTGTCCCATCCTTTTTTTACACGAACCGGAAACCCCTAAGGAAATCATAATTGAACTTTCTAATCGCTCCTAAAAAATTGCTTGTACAAACAAGGGGATAATATTATAATCCCCTTGTTTGCAATTTCTTCCTAATGGTGGTGCGGAATTGGCTTACTTCGTGATTTTACTCGCGTCATTGGCATCAGTGGTAATATATGTAGTCGCATTAATTAACATAGGCAAATTTAAGGTGCGCATATGGGAAGCGATACTTGCTGTGCTTATGATGCTTTTAAGTGCTGTTGTTTTGTTTGCAGTTTTTTCCGACGCTTTGGTGGAGCTTGCCGCAATCATTGGTAATATATTCACCATTGCTGTGCTGACAATTTTAGCATACATAAAAACGAAAATTTTGCAGTTAAGTATTTTTTATTCTATTGCTACGGTTATCATAATTTTATTCGGCGCAAATCTCGCGACTCAAATTTTGTTAATGACGGGATTAATTCCCTCGCTTCATACTCGTTATTATGTAGACAATGATGCCATTTTGTCGGCAATTTCTGTTATTCTGATACTTACATTTTCGTTTATTGCTTCCCGCTATGCTGGAAAATTTATAGAAAAAGCAACGGACACCTTCGACACAGACCTGCAAAAAAGATTTGCCCGCTACATGATTGGCGGCTCGTCGATTACGCTGGTTTTGTACTTCATACATACTTTTGCGCGATTTTTAATTTTTAGTGACGCGATTTTGGGCATTTTGTATACCTTGACCCTTATGGCTTACCTTAGCTTTTTGGCTTTTGCCATATATGCTTTTACGGATAATTTCAAAAAGGATATGGAAGCAAAACACCAAAATGAGATGCTTGAAAATTTACAAGCATATACCGCGCGTATAGAGGAAGCGTTTGACGGGTTGGCGAAATTTAAGCACGACCATAGAAACCTGTTGTTTACTTTTCACGAGCATTTGAAAAGTGGCAACATCGAAAAATTAAAAAACGCATTTGAAACATACATAGGGTATTCGGCGGGAATAATGGACGATAACGAATTGGATTTAAAGAATTTGTCATTTATTGAGATACCTGAATTAAAGGGCTTATTGATGTTCAAGTTGCTTCGTGCGATTCAGCAAAACATAGCGGTGAGTGTGGAAATATCTGAAAAGGTTGGCAATGCTGATTCCGATTGTGTCCTTGACTTGTGCCGAATTATGGGTATACTTTTTGACAATGCGGTTGAGGCTTGTTTAGAATCATCTCGGCCCGAACTGCGATTTGTGGCGTTAAACGAAGATAACGTGCTTACTTTTCTGCTTTATAACTCATACGAAAACGTTCCGCAGCTTGACAGTATGTTTGAAAAAGGATATTCAACCAAAGGCGAAGGGCGCGGCACAGGCTTACATACCGCCGCACAAATTCTTGATGAAAACAAAATGATTTCCCTTAAAGTTAGCGTTAAAGACGGATTATTTGAAAACGAGGTTTATGTATATGATTAGTGTATTTGTGTGCGAAGATAATGACGACCATCGGGACGCGATAAACCGATGTATCAAAAATTATATCACCATCGAAGACCTCTCAATGAAACTTGAAATTTCAACGGCATCGCCGACGGAAATAATAAATTACTTGGAACGTAACAAGGTTGCGGGGCTTTATTTTCTTGACCTTGATTTAAACTGTGAAACAAGCGGAGCCGACTTGGCCGAAGCCATACGCAAGTACGACCCGCGCGGTTTTATTGTTTTTGTCACGTCAAATACACGCGAACACCGGACGTTATTAAAACGAAAAGTTGAAATGATGGACTACATAGTAAAAGATAGCGAAAACATGGAAGAGGACATCCGCGCTTGCATAAAAAAGGCGTGCGAAAGAGGATTGCGCGATTATTTAACGCCGCTTCAAAACAAAGTATCGTTCAGGCTTTCCGATAAAGTAATTTTGTCGTTCAAGACGACAGATATATTATTTTTCAAGACCCAAAGACCACACACTATATTGATTAATTATCTCGACGACGATATTTACCAAGTCCGAACGTTCCGAGGAAGCCTTGTAGGCATAGAAGATAAACTGGACGGCAGATTCTTTCGTTGCTCCAGAGAATGTATAGTTAACATCGATAAAATTACCAGCCTTGACGATAAAAATTATAAATTGATTCTTGTGGGAGATATCAAAGTTGACATATCGAGTTCAAGGGTTGAGCCTTTGATGAAAAGGCTAAATTTAATTCTTGACTCAAATCTGTAACAACCGGAGGAGTTTTTGTATGACCCATAAAAAAGCGCGCCAAGCGCGCAGTGGACACCGGGTACATGTGTCGGAGTCGGCACATTCCCTCGAAGCCGGGAGCAGTTTCCCGACCCATAAAAAAAATGCCCGAAGGCAGATTGTTTTGGTTTTCGTTTCGATGATTGGTGTGATGATTATTGGGATGGCGCTTGGCGCACGGCGGATAGATATGAGCGAGTGGGCGGAATTTGAATTTACCGAAAACGCCGAGGACATATTTTTTGAAATCGAGCCGGGCGAAAATGAAATCCATGCGATTCTCATAAACGACGGCGATGTGGAAATCATGTTCGGGTACGACTTCCGGCTTGCGAAATTATCGGGCGGCGCGTGGCGCGTGTTTCCGTTTGCCGACGTGTTTGCCGTCAATGACCTCGGCCTGGTTTTGCCGCCGGGCTACCGCGCGGAAAATCTTTTCGTTCTGCGCGAAAGCATGTTCACCGCGCGTTTCACGCCCGGAACATACCGCATTGCAACGACCGTTTGGGACGGCGAAAATTCCCTGCA
This sequence comes from Defluviitaleaceae bacterium, assembly GCA_009786975.1. Lineage (GTDB taxonomy): Bacteria > Bacillota > Clostridia > Lachnospirales > WQUN01 > WQVC01. The sequence continues at coordinate 10,610 of WRGX01000174.1, read as the reverse complement.
AGTATGGGGCGAATTCGAGCTTTTGCCCCGAGATTAGCGGGTACGGGACATGAAAACATTTAAGGCTAGAGGCATTGTGTTGAAGGAATATGAGGTTGGCGAGTCGGACAAGCGGTTGCTTCTTTTGTGCAAGGAGCGGGGGCGCGTTTTGATTCGTGCGAGAGGGGCGCGGAAGCCGCGAAGCAAGTTTATGGCGGCGGCGCAGATTTTTACATACAGCGATTTCGTTTTGGCGGAGGGCAGGGGATTTGTCTCCCTTGCGCAGGCCGATGTTATCGAGAATTTTTACGACTTGCGCACGGATTATGACAGACTTTGCGCCGCATATGAAATCGTTGACGTTTGTGAAAAAACTGTACATGAAAACGAGAACTGCGATGATTTGCTGCTTCTTGTGCTTAAATCACTTTCGAATTTATCAAGAGGGAAGTTTCAGCCACGGCAGATTTTTGCGGTGTTCATGCTACGATTTTTTGATGTTTCGGGGCTTCGCCCGCACACGGATGAGTGTGCAGTTTGCAAAAAAATCGTTGCACGTGAAATTTTTTGGGGTGGGGAAGGGGTTCTTTGTGCCGCGCACGGGGGGGGAAGTGTGAAAAATGAACGAGAGGAACGCGGGCGGCGAATTTTTGATGGTGATTTGTGCGTTCAGCGAATGGCGAAAAATGTGAAAAATCAGCAAGAGGAACGCGCCCGGCGAATGGATAAAAGTCTGCCGCTTTCCGCCGCCGCCGCCGCCGCGATTTCATATGTATTAAAAAGCGATTTGCCTCGCTCGTTTAAATTCGAAACGACCGACGACGTCCTGGAAGAATTGAACGACGCTGTAAAACTTTTATGGAATTTTCATTTCGGGGCTTAATATAATCACCCCAGCGTAGTCACCCAAACATAATAAATGCGCCTTGCTTGCCACTTTTGTAAACACTGCAAAATGTTTTTATTCGATTTGGCAAGCAATGTTTCCGGCTCGCCGAAAACGCTTCACAAGCAGGAGAATGTTTACCTGTAAACCTTAGCAATTTCATTAGCTTTAAAAAAAACCAACCGGTCGGAGCTTTCCGCCGGTTGGTTTTTTTTGCGGGCCGGGAAACTGCTGACGGGTAAGCGTCAAGACGTAAGGTTAGAAAAATTGTATGAAATAAAAATTTCTTTGTCTTTCGATATTTCAATCTTGTTAATCAATTTGACAAGAATCGTCCTGTCCACGACTTCAAAATTTGCAATGCTTCTGATAATGCTTTTGCAGTCGCAGTTGGCTGATGTTGTGACAAGGTTTTCAATTTCCGCAATCCGCTTGGTCAGGCGTTGTTTCTCGCCGCTGTACTGCCTCGACATTTCAACGAACAAATCTTCGTCAATTATGCCCCTTAGCTTATCGGAATATAAATCCCTTATTACGCCTTTTATCTCTTGCAAGCGGTTACAAATCTGCTCTTTTTCTCCGTCATCAACATTAACTTTCAAATGTCCGAATGTGTCAAAAAAATCATTGCTAAGTGCAGTTTTGGCGGTTTTTCGCAAATGTGCAAGCAAATTCTCAACAACTTTAGCCTCGTTTATTATGTGGCTTGTGCAATGGTTTTTACCAAACTTTGAGTACGTCATGCAAAACGCAATCATTTTTTTCGACGTATTGCGGCGGTATGTCATTTTCGCCCCGCAATCTCGGCAAAACAACAAGCCGTTTAACAGATGCACAGCTTTATCGGGCCCGGAATACTTAACCACCTTTTTGGCAATTAACTCTTGCACAAATTCAAAGTCTGCTTTATCAATCAGCGGCTCGTGAGTACCTTCGGCAATAATCCATTCATTAGGTGGTATTTTGCGATATTTTTCCACCTTGTAATTGATTTTCTCTTGCCGCCTTTGTGCCATGTTGCCAATGTATGACGGATTGGTAAGTATTCGCTTTACCGTCTCGTGCGTCCACAGATACCGCTTAATCATGGCGTTTTTGTATGTGGTGGTTTTGCTCTTGTATTTGGCGGGACAAGGCAATGCCTCATCATTAAATCTTCGAGCAATACCGCTTATACCTTCGCCGCCGATATACAAACTGAAAATACGCTTTACGACTTCCCCTGCAACTTCATCGATTACGAAAGCATTTTTATTGTTCGGGTCTTTCATATAGCCATAGGGGGCAAATGCACCTATAAACTCACCGTTGTGGCGTTTTGTGTCGAATGTTGAGCGTATTTTTTTTGATATATCCCTTGCGTACATATCGTTGATGACTGCCTTGAATGGGCTGATATCGTTATTGCCACTGCTCGCAATCGTATCAATGCCGTCATTAACGGCAATATAGCGCACTTTTTGAGTGGGAAAATAACGCTCCAAGTAATAACCCGTGTCGATATAGTCCCGCCCCAGCCTTGAAAGGTCTTTCGTGATGACAAGATTGACTTTTTTGCTTTCAATATCCGAAATCATTCGCTTAAAATCCGGGCGGTCGAAGTTCAGCCCGCTGAATCCATCGTCAATATAGATATCAATGATATTCCAACCTTGCTCCAATACGTGTTTGGTTAAAAAATCACGCTGATTTTGTATGCTTTCGGACTGGCCTGCTAATTCGTCCTCCTTTGATAGTCGCAAGTATAATGCGGCGTTGTAAATTTGATAATCATTCATTCGCAATCGACTTATTGCGGGAATCGCCATAAAATCACCCATATTATTGATATGAATGACTTGCTTGTTTGCATTACTTTCAGGATGCAAAAAGAAATATATTGGGGAAGATATGTTTGGCCTCCCGGAGGGCGAAAAACCGTGCGTGTTGACACAAAACTGTAACAATTATATCATTGGACATGAAAAAAATAACAAATTAAAGGAGGCTTTTCATGTCTTGGGAAAAAGGAATTGACATCAAAAATGTCAGCACGGTGATTTGCGGAAGCAAGGTTTTTTTGGGCGTCGGCGCGATTCAAAAAATGGATTTTATCGCCGGTGAGCTGAAAACACGCGGGGTAAACAGCGTTCTTGTTATGACCGGCAAAGCCGCGTATGCTTCAACCGGTGCGTGGGACGTTGTGACAAAAGCGTTGGATTCGCATGGCATCAAGTACACTTTGTACAACAAGGTTCAGCCGAATCCGGAAACGCAACAGGTTGACGAGGCCGTGAAAATCGGGCGCGACGCGGGAGCGAAAGCCGTTATCGCAATCGGCGGCGGAAGCCCTATTGACGCGGGAAAAAGCGCGGCGGTTCTTTTGGAATATCCCGATAAAAACTGCCAAGAGCTGTACGAAATGAAATTCGCGGCGGAACGCGCGGTTCCCATTATCACGATTAATTTAACCCACGGAACCGGCACGGAAGCAAATCGTTTTGCGGTTGTGACGATTCCGGAAAAAAATTACAAGCCCGCGATTGCCTGCGATTGCATCTATCCGCTGTATTCAATCGACGACCCTGCGTTAATGACGGGTCTGCCGCCAAACCAAACGCGTTATGTAACGGTTGACGCAGTGAATCACGTAATCGAGGCGGTTTCAACGGTTTTAAACAATCCGTTTTCGATAACCCTCGGCAAAGAAGTTATGGCTCTTGCCGCAAAATATCTTCCCGCCGCACTGAAAGACCCGAAAGACCTCGAAGCACGCTACTTTTTAACATACGCCGCAATGATTGCGGGCACAAGTTTTGACAACGGACTGTTGCACTTCACCCACGCCCTTGAGCATCCTCTTAGCGGCGTGAAAACAGACTTGGCGCACGGGCTTGGGCTTGCGATTTTGTTGCCCGCGGTTGTTAAAGAAATTTACCCCGAGAAAAGTGCGATTTTGGCGGAAGTTCTTGCCCCCATCGTCAGCGGTCTTAGCGGCGCGCCCTCCGAGGCCGATAAAGCCGCCGTCGGCGTTTACGAATGGCTGAAATCCGTCGGCTTGCCCGAAAAGCTCGGCGACATCGGATTTACAAAAGCGGACGTTCCTAAACTCGTCGCGCTTGCGTTTGAAACGCCCGGGCTTGAAGGCCTGATAAACTGCGCCCCCGTCCCGGGCGGCAAGGACGCGGTTGAGAGGATTTATATGGCTTCGTTTTAATTGGCGCGCCAAGCGCGCGGTGGGCACCGGGGGGATGTGTTGGTGGCGACGCGTTCTCTCGAAGCCGGATGCAGTTTCTCGGAGCATAAAAAAGTGCGCCAAGCGCGCGGTGGGCACCGGGGGGATGTGTTGGTGGCGGCACGTTCTCTCGAAGCCGGATGCAGTTTTCTAGCCCATGAAAAAGCGCGCTTTGCGCGCTTTTTTAAATGCTCCGGGAAACTGCTTCCGGCTTCGAGGGAATGCGTCGCCGCAACATATGTCCCCGGTGCCCAATGCGCGCTTTGCGCGCTTTTTTAAATGCTTCGGGGAACCGCTTCCGGCTTCGAGGGAATGCGTCGCCGCAACATGTGTCCCTGGTGCCCAATGCGCGCTTGGCGCGCTTTTATTCTGCGAGTCGCTTCAACGTTCGAAGGCATAAAAACAACCCAATCGCGCTTGCGACAACAAACAAAAAGCCCCATGAAAAAGCAAAGGGTTCAACGATTGCCTCGTGTACAATCATTTCCGTCGCCCAATAATCATCCGGGAAAATCACCTGCTCCGGCGGAAAATACGTTACGTCTTCGAACAAGTCTATGCTTAGGTTCATGCCTGTTACATAAACTCGTTGCGGGGTAAAATCGCCCGCCATGCTTAAAAAACGCGGAAATAACGGAAACCCCGATGCCTATGTAGCTCATAATCAAAAACGGCTCCGCCTCACCGAGCGAGGCGTATCTCCCCGTTGTCAGTCGCTCTTTAAGGGCGTCCAGCAGCCGAAGGAGTGACAAAAAGTAGTATCGGAACACCAAGTAACCGACCCCGCCGATAATCGCGAAAAAGAACAAAAATATAAATCCGCTCAAGGTTGCGAAAAGAAACGCAAGCCCTAAAATTCCAAAAACAATCACCGCAAAAATTAAAGAAATCACGGCAGAAACCTTAAACATCGAAAGTGCCGTCAAGGTTTTCCGTGAAGTTTCGGGCGAAAACACCGCATCATAAACCACAATCCACAGCGCAACGACATGAATCATTGCAGTTGACACACTCGCGATGCCCTGAACAGTAAAGTCGAAAAAAACAGCACCGAAAGTGCCAAAGGTGATAAGTAAACAGCCCAAAATAAATCGGACACTTTTTGCATGACGCTTTATTTCCGCCGAAAAATCCGTGTGTATATCTTGCGCTTGCGGAGCGGGGGCTTCGCCGACATCGCCGTATTGCGAATTCCACGTGCCGCACGCGCCGCACGTAAGCCCCGAACGGCCAATTACTTCACCACATTTTTTACATATCACGGAGTCACTCCTGTCCTACAATACGTCGTTACCGAAATTAAAACATATGCGCTGTCGGTTTTCAAGTTTTTTTAAGGCGCGTTCCCACTACGGAAACTTGACGAAAAAAAATGAGTCGGCGAGTGTCACTCGCCGACTCATTTTTTCGACTCAATTTTTTCGAGCCGAAACTTGACGCTGTCCCGGCGTGGCTATAGAATTGAAGGAAAAAAACTACAAGGAGCGTGCGACAATGCGAAATGTACCGAAAATTAACGTGGGTATTGTGGCGGTAAGCCGAGACTGTTTCCCGATTACTCTTTCGGCAAGGCGGCGGGAGGCCGTTGTTGCGGCGGCGGGAAAGGCCGGGCTGAAGCTGACGGAGATTAAAGTGACGGTTGAAAATGAAAAAGACGCGCTAAAAGCGTTGGACGAACTTAAAACGGCGGGTTGTAACGCACTCGTTGTCTATTTGGGAAATTTCGGGCCGGAAGGGCCGGAAACCATGCTTGCGCAGCGGTTTTGCGGGCCTGTAATGTTTGTTGCCGCCGCCGAGGAAAGCGCGGCGGATTTGGTGCAGGGTCGCGGCGACGCGTACTGCGGAATGCTCAACGCTTCGTATAATTTGGGGCTTCGCGGCGTTCGCGCATATTTGCCCGAATATCCCGTTGGGACGGCGGCAGAGGTCGCCGATATGATTGCCGATTTTGTCCCGATTGCGAGAATTATTGTAGGGCTTGGCGACTTGAAAATCTTCGGATTCGGGCCGCGCCCCTTTGATTTTGTCGCGTGCAATGCGCCGATTAAGCCGCTTTACGACCTTGGCGTCGAGGTGCAGGAAAATTCCGAGCTGGACTTGTTCGCAAGTTTCAACGCCCACGCGGGCGACCCGCGCATCGACAAGGTCGCGGCTGATATGGCGGAAGAACTGGGCAGTGGCAACAAACAGTCCGGAATTTTGCCGAAACTTGCGCAGCTTGAAATCACGCTTCTGGACTGGGCGGAAAATAACGCAGGCGCAAGCAAATACGTTGCGTTTGCAAACAAATGCTGGCCCGCGTTTCAAACGCAATTCGGCATGGTGCCGTGCTATGTAAACAGCCGTTTAACCGAGCGCGGAATCCCCGTCGCCTGCGAAACCGACATTTACGGCGCGTTGTCGGAATACATTTTGACCTGCGCAACCGGGCTTCCCCCGACCCTCCTGGACATCAACAACACAGTCCCCTCCGACATGTTCAAGGCGGGCGGCAATAAATTCAAGGCTTATACAGAAACCGACGTTTTCATGGGCTTCCACTGCGGAAACACGCCGATTTCCCTGTTGAAAAAAGGCGAGATGAAATACCAATTAATAATGAAGCGTCTCCTCGAGCCCGACAATGACCCCGATATCACGCGCGGCACGCTTGAGGGCGCGTTAAAATCCGGCGATTTGACCCTTTTCCGCCTACAAAGCACCGCGGACTGCACGCTTCGTTCGTACATCGCGCAAGGTGAAGCAATCGACGTTGACCCGCAAACATTTGGTGCGGTTGGCGTAATCGCCGTGTCCGAAATGGCGCGCTTTTATCGCCACGTTCTAATCGCCAAACGCTACCCCCACCACGCCGCAATGGGCTACGGGCACATCGGCAAAACCCTGTTCGCCGCAATGAAAATGCTCGGCATTTGCGACGTAGCGTACAATCAACCCAAGGGCACGCTTTACTGCGGCGAAAATCCGTTCGCGTAAGATTATAGGTTAAACAATTTTTTTGCATTCTCGCTTGTCTGGGCGCATACGGCCTCTGCCGTTGCGCCCTTTATTTGCGCAATTTTTTCCGCGACATGGACGAGCAACGGCGATTCGTTTCGTTTGCCGCGAAACGGTTCCGGGGCAAGATAGGGGCAGTCGGTTTCCAACAAAATTTTTTCAAGCGGCACGGCGGCAACGGCGGCTTGCAGGGCGTCGGTCTTTTTAAATGTAACGACTCCACCGATTCCGATGTAAAACCCCATTTCGACGTAGGCACGCGCAAGCGCATCATCGCCCGAAAACGCGTGAACCACGCCGCGCCGCACGCGGGATTTTTCGATTGCTACAAAGACCTCGTCGCTTGCGTCGCGGGAGTGGATTATTGCGGGCAAGTTTAAATCCGCAACAACATCCAAAAGCCGCGCGAACCAAAATCGCTGCACATCGCGCGGGGAATGGTCGTGAAAAAAATCCAGTCCGATTTCGCCGAACCCAACAACTTTTTCGCTCCCCGCAAGGGCGATTATTCGTTGCAAATTTTCTTCCGTGAGCTTTTTTACATAATGCGGGTGAAAGCCGACCGACGCATAAACATGCGGATACTCCGCCGCAAGCGCGATTGCCGCTTCCGATGTTTCAATGTCGCAGCCAATGTTGATTATTTTTTCAACTCCGCTTGCGGGCAGCGCGGCAAGAAGCTCGTGTCGGTCGTCGTCGAACCGCTCACTGTCGTAGTGCGCGTGTGTGTCGATTATCATGGTTTTTCGCCTTCTTTCCTTACGTTTTCTTAGCCGGATAATTTCGCAGGTTGCCATATAAACGAGAAAAATAGCCGCCCCGGGTAAGGTAAACGGCTATTTACATGTTTTCGGTCCCCAATGCGTGCTTGGCGCGCTTCATTATTATATGCCAAAATTATAAAATTTCAACCGTGAGCTCACATTTTTCAGCACTATTTTCCGCTCAAAAAGTTAAAATAATATCAACCGAATTTGTTCAGCCCTCAAGACGCAAATACCCATTTTAAACAAATCGGGGTGCGTCTTTTTTTCATTTTTTTTTGCCAAAAATGAAAATCAAAAAAACCCCTTCCAGCCAGCATGATTACTGGTCAAATCGGCATTTTAAAAAAGGAACCAGTCTTAGAACCGTTCCGCATACTTTGGTAAATAAACTGAAATATAATTCACTCACAAAGCAGGACGGGAGAAACACACCGACCGGCTTGAGTCCAAACAAAAGGAAGGAGGTGAAAACCATGGCAATCATCAGAAGACCTTTTGCCGCTCGTGTCAGGTACGTAGTAATGAACGGCGACAATGCAGAAACTGTCCAAACGTTTAGTCGAATAAACCCGACTATACTACCGGCGCAGTTGCTCCCGCTCAGACAATCCATCAATTTTATCCGCCCGTCTGAGCGACCCACCCCGCGCGGCTACTTCACCGTGCAGGAAGAGCTTACGAATGCGTAAGCGAGAAAAAACCTTTTTGCCCGACGGCAAAAACATTATCACCGATGGAAAGGAGGTGAAATTTTATGGAAACGACAACGACTCATCGATTTGTTTTACGATTCAGCACAGACAGCGGGCGCATTTTGCGGATTTCGATTCCCCGCGCCTGTTTAGACAAATCCGCCGCAGAAGCGGAAGAAACAATGGACGCAATGCTTGTAAACAGCGGTGTTTTGGCATCGACAACCAGAGGAACAGCTTCCGGCGTTTACGGAGCAGAGCGAGTTACCACCGTATCAAGACCGATTGTTTAACACACGAGCCACAAATCCACAACAGAAAGGAGGTGTATCATGGAACTTACAAGAAGCCTTGTTTTGCGCTATGACCCGGGACAATTTACGTTTCGTAACTTTGCCCCCGCGGCAACAGACGAACAACTGTACGATTTGGCACTGCAATTAAACGCTTTTCAAACGTGCCCGGTTGACACAATTTTAAGAGTCCGCGTAATGTCTTGCTAAAAGCACGCGGCGCATTTCGAAAAGAAATCTTTTTTTGACTCACTGACGGAAAGGAGGTGACATTATGGAAGTACGTGAAACAGTAGCGATGACGTTCAGAACGTCCCTGGATAAGCGACACACCATGCGATTCAATCAGCCGCGCGTCAATATTGCACGCAACAACTTGAATCTTCCCATCCAGCTGCTTACCAACGGCACTCAATATTTCGATGACGATATCGGAACACTGACCGACTTCATCGAAGCCAAGCACATCACCGTAACAACCGAAACATTGTTCTAGGTCACGCGCCAAGCGTGCCAAGCACGCATTGGACACCGGGGGCATATGTCGCAGGCGACACGTTCTCTCGAAGCCGGAAGCAGTTTCTCGGCTTACAATAAAAACAACCCTTGCGCGACAGGGGTTGTTTTTTTTTGTATAATAACGCGTCAAATATATCTTGAAGGGGCTGTTTTATGAAAAGACTTATTGCGTGTTTGGACACAATCGGGGGGCGGGTTACAAAAGGGGTGCAGTTTTTCGATAACATTGATATTGCCGCCGCAGAGGAAATGGCAGAAAAAATGCAGAACTTGCAAATCGACGAAATCATTTTTTTTGACGTAACCGCAAGCAACGAAAAACGCGGCACCGACCTCGAAACAATGAAAAAAGTTGCCGCAAAGGTTTCTATTCCGTTTACCGTTGGCGGAGGGATTAGAACTTTGGACGATATTCGCGCGGTTTTAAATGTTGGCGCGAACAAGGTTAGCGTGGATTCAATTGCCGTCAGAAACCCCGATATTATTCGCGAGGCGGCGGCGAAATTCGGCTCAAAATCAATTTTGCTTTCCACCCAAGTAAAGCGCGACGAAAATTTTCCGAGCGGCTATCAAGTCTACATCGACGGCGCACGGCTTGCCACCGGGCTTGACGCAATTGAATGGATTAAGCGCGGCGAAGAGCTTGGCGCGGGCGAAATTTGCGTAAACAGCATTGACAACGACGGCGTTGCCACGGGTTATGACCTCGGGCTTATGCAAAAATGCGACGCAGCCGTGTCCGTTCCGCTTGTTGCCTCCGGCGGCGCGGGAAAGCCCGAGCATTTGCGGGATGTTTTCACAAAAACAAACGCATCAGCCGCGATTATCTCAAGTATGCTTTACTCGCCGAGATTGCCGCGGAATTATACGCCTGTTGAACTCAAGGAATATTTAGCGGCGAACGTGTGAGCGCGCCAAGCGCGCATTGGGCACCGAGGGCATGTGTCGTGGGCGGCGCGTTCCCTCGAAGCCGGACTGTAAAAGAGCGTTTGGATTTAGCACAAACAGCACAGCGTATTTTAACGAAATTATTTTCGCATTTCGCTTGACTCGAAAACATTGTTCGCTTATACTGTTCGCAAGTTACAAGGCGACACCTTTTAACGCCGTCTTTTGCAACCGTCCCTATACGACAAACGGTAGCCCCGTCCCTGCGTAATAAACGGCTCTGAATTGTCAGGCTTTTTCGGTCGACACCTTGAGCTTATCCCGCAACACATAGGAACAATGCCCGTTTCCCTGCACAATGAATTCATTCGCGCG
>WRGX01000173.1 GCA_009786975.1 Defluviitaleaceae bacterium | reverse complement strand
AAGCAAGCCGGCGTCGTTTACCAAACGACGCCGGTTTTGTTTTTCTCCCGGTCTAAAAAAAAAGAGTCGGCGAGTGTCACTCGCCGACTCTTTTTTTTTGTGTTAATCCGGTGCGTTACCCTCGGTTACGCTCAAAGACGAAGCTGGCCGACTGGAACGCTTAAAGTATCGGGGCCAAGGGAAAGCGTTACATTTCCTGTGATTTCAATGAAGAGTCCGTCAAGCGAAACTTCTCCCGTAGCCCAGTTTACATTTATCTGGTTGGATGTGAGCCGAGTCCGAACCCCGCTGCGGTCAACGAGAACATTGTAGAAACCGTTGTTTGTTGCCGCATTTTCTACCAAGGTCCAGAACACTACCGTGCCTGCCTCGCCCGCATTCATGTCGTCGTAGGGGTCAGCCATTCGAGCCAGTACGGCGGATACCCTCGCGGCGGCTCGCTCTAATGTATCGCAGGGTTCGCCGCAGGTTACGCAGTTGAGGTCATCGCAAAGCGTTACGGTTAATTCGCCTTGTACATGACCGATGATGACGTAGTTTGCGCCGACTGTGTCGTTGAGGACTGCGTACGTTCCGAAGTAAATATCAAACGTACCAACGGTCGGAGGCAACAGCAAGGAAACCATCAAAATCGGTTGAGAAGATAATGCGGTTTCTGCCGTGTCGGGTGCGACAAAACCGGTGAAACTTGCCGTAAGCATGGGGACTGCCTCGCACAGATGCATCGTCGCATCGTCCGCCGTTACGATAACGGACGCGGGCGTTATTGCAAACGCCGCAAATTCCGACTGCCCCACATGCGTATCGGTATCAACCGACGCGCGTACGAAGTAACTTCCGACGTTTATCGGTGCGCCGACAAGCGCGGTTTGCGCCGCATCGTACCACGTAAACGTGATATCGCTTGCCGCAACGCCGTCCGCACTTGCTGTTGCGGATACGGGCGCGCCGTCGAAGACTTTATCGGAAACAGCAACGGTAACGGTAACATCGGCGGGAGGAGCGGCGCCTACGACGAGCGTGAAGTTTTGCGTCGGGGATGTTCCTCCGGAGTTGGTTGCCGTGATTGTGAATTCGTGCGTGCCGACCGATGTTGTCGCGAGGATTGCTATTAATCCTGTTTCGGGGTTGATGCTTACTCCGGTCGGGACGGTTCCGCCGAGGGCAAATGCCGTCGGGGTGTTGGTTGCCGTTACTTGGAAAGTTCCGCCCGTGCCGTGCGTGACTGTTGTGGTGCCCGCGCTTGTGATTACGGGGGCGTCGACGCCTGTTGGGGTTACTGCAACCGCTACATTTTGCGTAGTGGTTACACCGGACCAGTCGAAGTTTAGGTTGGTGGGGGTGAATTCTACGGGGAAACTGCCGCCCGGTACGCTTGGTGCATAGCTCGGGTTAACCCACGCAAACGTGCCGTAGTCTGTCGAGCCGCCCGTGAGGACAGCGTCCGCCAGTGTTTGCCCTTCGGTAATTCCTGCGGCGGTCGGCCACGTAAGCGTCGAAGGCGTCGCCGGGGTTATCGTCAAAGTGAAGGCTTGCGTCGCCGGGGTCGTTCCCGCAACACCGGTTGCCGTGATTGTGAATTCGTGCGGCAACACGTCGCCCGAAGCATCGTCCCGCAAGACCGGGACTCCCGGGGTGACGGAGATTAATCCGGTCGGGTTTATGGATATTCCCGTCGGCGCGCCGCTAAGGGCAAAAGTAATCGGGTCGGTTCCGTCTGCCGTTACTTGGAATGTTCCGACCGTATTGAACACGACCGAGTGGGAATTCGCACTGGTGATTGTCGGGGGAATGTCGTCCTGCGTTATCGTTAGCGTGAAGTTTTGCGGCAGGGATGTTCCCTCGTCATTGGTTGCCGTAATTGTAAAGGTGTGGACATCAACGGCGGTTGTTGCGGCGATTGTGATTAAACCGGTCGTTTCGTTTATGGTTACTCCGGCCGGAACGGTTCCGCCAAGTGCAAAGGTAATCGGGTCGTCTCCGGTTGCCGTTACTTGGAACGTTCCGACTGTGCCGTACGTGAATGTTGCGCTGTTCTCGCTCGTGATTGTCGGGGCAACCGGGGCCTGCGTTATCGTTAGCGTGAAGGTCTGCGTCGCCGCGGTTGTTCCCGCGACGCCCGTTGCCGTTATTGTAAAGGTATGGACGCCGACGGCGGTTGTTTCGGCGATTGTGATTAAACCAGTCGTTTCGTTTATGGTTACTCCGGCAGGAACGGTTCCGCCAAGCGCAAAGGTAATCGGCTGGGTTCCCGTTGCCGTTACTTGGAACGTTCCGCCCGTGCCGTGTACGACGCTGTGGCTGTTTCCGCTTGTGATTGTAGGTGCAACTGCTGTGAAAACAAGGTGCGGCGGAAGCGGCATCGGTTCGCCGCGAAGAACAGGAAGATACCCGTCTTCAACTATCCACGGCGGCGTGAGGAAACGTCCGCCAAGCGTGCCGTCACCTGAAATTTCCTGCGCGCTAATCGCATAGCCGTTGCGATGGGTTAACCCGTAATGCTCCGTCGGGTCTTCGGTGAAATCGCCGGTCATGCCCGCGAAAGCGATGTTATTTGACATAACCGCGCCACTGCCTGCCACGCGCCCTATATTTTCACCTACACCCGTTACGGACGGATTAAGTGCCGAGCTGTCTGATATCAGACCGTCGGAAAGCCCTACCAGTCCGCCAACGTAGTTATCGCCCATTACAAGACCGGTGGCATAACTGTTTCTTACCTCGCCTCCGACCTGACTATATCCAACCAAGCCGCCGACACCCATGCTGTTCGGAGATATTACATTGCCGGTTGCGAAGGTGTTTACTATAACGCCGCTGCTAATGCCGACCAAGCCGCCGACCATATTGCCGGCTCCTGTTACATTACCGGTCGCGAAGCTGTTTTCCACTATGCTGTCATCATCGACCCATGCAAGCAGACCACCTGCCCCGTTGCCAAGGACTTCTACGTTGCCGGACGCGCTGCTGTTACGTACCGCGGCGTCGAGCAGAATACCAACCAATCCGCCCGCGTACAGCTCCGCCGTTACATTAGCCGAGGAATGACTGTTTTCCACAACAGCACCATCCGTCAACGCACCAACCAAGCTGCCTACAAATCCGACACCCGTCACATTTCCGCTGACGTTAACATTTTGCACTGCGGCGTTCGGCCCGGATACTTCACCAAATAAGCCGACATCGTATTCATAGGTGTCTATATTCAGCGTAATCGTATGATTGTCGCCGTCAAAAGTACCCATGAAAGGATTGTTAACATTACCAATCATTACACTGTTATTCACGCCTCCACCGTCGGCTCGCGCATCAATGTCATTCATTACCAAGAAATGCCCGCTAAGCCTCGCGGAAGTCCCCGCGGCAACCCATTCGAGGTCATCCCGCGTGAAAATTTGCCACGGGTTTCCTGCTGTTCCGTTGCCCGGAGGTGTTACATGCAATGTGAAAAGTTGCGTCGCATCGGGCAACACACCACTTGCTGTGATTGTGAAAAGGTGCGTGCCGAGTGCAACGGTGTCGGCGACTGTGATTAACCCTGTCGCGCTGTTTATGCTTACCCCGGTCGGCGCACCGACGAGACTAAAGGTAATCGTGGGCGTTCCGGTTGCCGTTACTTGGAACGTTCCGCCGCGCGCAAGCGTTGCGTTGTTCGCGCTGGTAATTGTGGGAGCAATCGCATCATGCACACCGCGAAGAATCGGAAGGTGTCCGGGTGCCACTATCCACGGCGGCGACATGAAACGTCCGCCAAGCGTGTAGCCTTCGGAAATTTGGAGCGCGGTAAAGTCTGCGCCGTTTTCACCGTCAAACCCGAACATACCTCCGCCCGTCATGCCTGCGTACGCGATATTATTTGTAAAAGTTGCGCCGACGTCCTCACCTGCCACGCGCCCTACTGCGATGAATCCTCCTGTTACGCTTGGATTAAGTGCCGCGCTGTTTTCTATCGAGCCGGATGCCACCCCTACCAAGCCGCCTACCGCCACGGGTCCCGCCCCCGATACACTACCGGTGGCATAGCTGCCGGATATTGAGCCGTCACTGCCCTGCAAACCAATCAAGCCGCCTACCATCATATCTCCTGTTACATTGCCGGAGGCGAAGGTGTTTACTACAGTGCCGTGGCTCGTTCCGACCAAGCCACCCGCCCCAAGGCTGTCGCCGATGGCAGAAACATCGCCGGTCGCGAAACTGCGACTTATCGTGGAGTCTTCGAGCAACGAGCCAACCAAACCACCTACCAGACCGATGACGCTTTCTACTTCGCGGGACGCGCTGCTGTTATACACCGTGGCTCCGCCTTGAACAACGCCAATCAACCCGCCTACTTGGGAGGACGGCATTCCGTCCACTTGGTCTCGACCTGTTACAAGAGCCGAGGAATGAACGTTTTCTACTCTTCCTCCGTGAAGCCCGGCCGCCAAGCCGCCTACTACAAAGCTACCTGTCACAGACCCGCTTACATTAAGATTTTGCACCGTGCCGTAGTAGATTACACCAAACAATCCGGCATCATCTGTTCCGGTCACGTAGACATTTACATCAATGGTATAATCGCCGCCGCAGAAATTGCCCATGAAATGCCAACCTGCGGTACCGATTATTACATCGTTGCCCATGCTCGTCGCGTCAATATTATTTACGACGCGGAAGTGCCTTTCTGCACGCGCGGGGGCGTTCGGCAGACCGGGGATGCTTGCGAGGGCGTGATTGTCGCGCATCCATGCCAAATGCTCTATGGTGGAAATTTGCCACGGGTCGGCATAGGTTCCCGAGCCGAGGATTGGCGGCGTGCATATCGGGCAATCGCCGCAGTCGCCGTTTGGCGGGAAGCAGTCAATGCATCCGCATTCGTTGCAGTCGTCGCAGGCAGACGGGACGCTTTCGTCACCGTATATTCTGATATTGTTAATTGAGGTATTGCCATTTGTGCGATGGCTTACAGCATCCGGAGGATTTCCGACGTCGGTGTTTATGATTCCGAATCTGTACCCGAACACCCGCAAATAAACAACCGGCTGGTCAGCCACGGTTGCGGGCAATTGGAAGTCGACAAAAGTGTGGGACTGAGCTACTTGCTCGGGGGAAACGACACCCGGGCCCGGATAGCCTGTAAACACGTGCGAGTAATTGTTGCTCATTCTTAACGGCATTACATCGCTATCCGGAATTATTTGCCATGAACCCGTCGATCCGATTCTGTAAGCAAGCGCGAATCTGTTCGGTCCGCCGCCCGTGGATTTTTGTTGGGCATTGAAACGAATATTTTCAAAGCCTTCTGTTGAAAAACGAATTTGCCACGCACTTGCGTTCTCCATGGCAACACCGAGGTCAACATGCCCGGCGGACGCGCCCGGGTCGTGCGAACGCCAGCCATCGAGGCCAATGCCCGCAGTAGATTGATGCCGAAATCCTATCGGCGTCATTTCATTTGTTGCATTATTGGGACCTATTGCGCGCTGTTGGTTATTGTGCCACCCGGTCAAGTGTGAAATGGATTGGAAATAGCCACCCGTCGCGTTAAACCTGTTATTGACACCCGCCAAGCCGCCTTCATCCGCCGGAATATTGTTGCTGGGCGGGTCGGGAAGGCGTACAAGTGACATCAGCAAAACGTCTGTGCCGTTGCCGTACGGGACAAGGTGCAGAGGAAGGGGCAGTGCAGGACCGCGAAGGCGTGGGAGATGCCCGTTTTGCAGGGTCCACGGCGGGTCGATGAAACGATTGTCTAGCGAGCCGTCTGCGGAAATTTCGGACGCGCTGATTGGTTCACCATTGGGGGTGAAATTGCCCTCCATGCCATCAAAAGCGATGTTATTTGAAATTGTGCCGATTGTTGCGCCTGTTACGCTTCCTATACTTGTGCCTGTGCCGTTTACGCTTGGGCTAAGTGCCGCGCTGTTTGAAATTGAGCCGCCTTGGAGATTTCCCACCAAGCCGCCTACATTGCTTGAGCCGGATACAGCACCGACGGCGTAGCTGTTGGATGTGCTTGGTGTAAGGTCGACTGCAACAATCATGTGACCAACCAAGCCGCCTACATTATTATTTCCGGCGACATCGCCGGACGCGAAGCTGTTTTCTATTGAACCATTGCTCCATGCGACCAAGCCGCCTACGATGTCGGTGCCGGAAACATTACCGCTTGCGCTGCTGGTTTCTATGATGCCGCTGTTGCTGGCAACCAAACCGCCTGCCGAGGAGGTGGTGGCGGTTACATCGCCGGACGCGCTGCTGTTGCGCAGCGTAGAGAAATGTGTGACTTCAGGATCCGATTGCCATAACGTGACGTTTTGAACAGCACCGACTAATCCGCCAACTTCGGAGGCACCTGTTACAACAACCGATGAATGGACGTTATCCACTGTGAATGCGCGCATTGCGCCGGACAAGCCGCCTACAAAGCGACGACCTGTCACAGAGCCGCTCAGGTCAAGATTTTGCACTCTGCCGTTTAGTCCGAGCATGTCGCGGAACAAGCCGACGTCATCCATATTGGGTGCGTTAATGTTTAAGTGGATGTTAAAATTGCCGCCGTCCGGGTTCGCGCCGCAGAAAATCCCTGCAAAGGGCATGGCTATCGTGCCAATCATTACGCTGTTGCCCGCGCTTGTCGCGTCTATGTTGTTTACGAGGCTGAAATGCCTGGCGCCGCGCGTGGGGGCGTTCGGGAAACCGGGGATGTCTGCGAGGGCGTGGTTGTCGCGCACCCATGCCAAATGCTCTATGGTGGAAATTTGCCACGGGTCGGCTTCCGTTCCCGCGCCGAGGGGCAACAGCGCACATGCCGCGCAGGTGCCGCAGTTGCCGTTTGGCGGGAAGCAGTCCATGCAGCCGCAGGTGTTGCAGTCGTCGCAACCTGTCGCGGCTCGCGGGGCACCGCTTACAGTTATATTTTCTATATACATATCGTGTATTTGTGTCGGAAGAACTACTCCGGCTACGGATATGCTTATGCTTGAATTGGTTCCGCTGTTGAGAATTTCAATTGGATAGGCAATGCCGACAAATATATCGTCCTCCTCGACGTCGCACCACTCATATACATGCATCGGCTCGACAAGGACTGCTTCGAGGGTGAATTCCGGGTTTTGGCGGAACTCATTCCAGTCGTCTGCGCCCCAAAGGTCACTCGCTCCCGGACCCCATTGCCCAATGTTAATAAGTGCCATTTCGGCTATCGCAACGGTATTATCATTGCCGTTGTCAACAATCATTTGGAAACCGGTCCAAAAACCTTGTTCGCGCGGCATTCTGTTGTCCCAATAAGATTGGAAGGCGTCAACCAGCGCGGTGCTGAATCGTGCGTCAACGGTGATTACGTCGCCCGATTCGAATCTGTGCGTGTTGTGGGGAAGGGTTACGGCGTTGCCGGCGGCCGCCCTGTTTGTAAGGCGCAGGAAATTTGCGCCGTCGGCTCGGGCCGCGGCACGAGCAGCGATTACTGCGGAAAGATTGTCGGCATTAATATACGGTGTGCCGGCAAGGTTTGTTGTGTCACCCGCGCTTAGGCCTTGGATGTAGGCATCGGTGGCAAGCGACCATAGCTCCGCTCCTGCCGGTCTCCATGTGGCGGTAAGCTCCACGGGGGAGCCGGGCATGGTAAAGGTTGTGGTTGCGCTGTTGGGGTTTGCCAAATTTACGCCGCCGATATTAACCGTCCAGCCCGCAAATTCAAATCCGTCTCTTTCGCCGGCGCGGATTGTTATGGTATCGCCCACTGCAAAGCGACCTTGGCCGGAGTCGGGGTCATGGCTTCCATTTATGGTTACGCCGAATCTTGCGGGAGCTACCGAACCTGTGACGGCGTTAATTACAGCTTGCGATACTTCCGCCCTTGCGGGGTCGGCAGGAATGTGGGGCGGTTGCCGCGGAATAAGCCCGAAGCTGTGGTCGCCGTTCCCCCATCCGCCATTGTCCCACCAAACTGCAACCATGCCGCGTTCGCTTGATTCGCGGATGTAGTCGCCGGAGTGTATGGGTCTTTGGGTGTTGCGGAGGGCTTGGTTTGCACCTGCACCCATCGAGCCGTGAATCGAACCCCATTCGCCTTTGAGTACGCCGAGGCCTAATTGATTCGCGCGATTTTCAACGCGGTTGAGGTCGGCTCGCAGGGCGTTTAAGCCGGCACCGGGGGATGCGTAAGTCCCCGTGCCGTCATGCGCCCATGCGAACGGCGAGTAGGTGTGGATGGAGAAAAGCAGTCTGCTGCTGCTGATATTTGTATTGCCGTAGCCGACGTTTGTTGCGCCGGGTGCCATTGTGATTCGGTGCTGCGGAAGATCGAGGGGGACTCGGAAGCCGTTTAGTGAATTCTCGTTTGAACCTGCCGCAACGGTTGGAACTTGGAGGAATCTGTCTGTGTTGTTTCCGCCGGTTGCGCGCACTGTGTCAACGAAAACTTGGTTCAGGCTGTTTACGTTGTTTCGAACGTTTACGGTTCCGCCGTTCCATTCTCCCGTGACGTTTTCGTCGCGCGGTTCGTTCATTCCGGCAAAAATTAATCTTTCGCCGAAATCGTTGAATTCATTGGCGATTTGTGTCCAGATTTGGCGTATGAAAATATTCCCGGGGTGCGACGGGTCGCTTGTGGGGACAGTTATTGTTGGGGAACCGGCGTGCGTTGCACTGCCCGGTCTGCCCGGGTCTAGGTTGCCCAAAAATAGTACGCGGTTTTCGTGGTGCGTGTTGAGGATGATAAACAGGTCTTCGTCGTAAGCCCATTGCACGACCTGTCTTACGCGCGCCATTGCGACAGGGTTAATCTGCCAGTTATTGTTCGGGTCGGCAACCATGTGCCACGAGACGGGGATTCTTATCGTGTTGAAACCTTGCGCGCTTACTTCACGGATAAGGCTTTGTGTGGTTATGTTTGCCGCGCCGCCAAGCCAGCCTGTTTCCCAGCCGACAAGGCCCGCGGTTGTTGACGTGTGGGCAAACTGTCCCACACTGCCGAACCATGCGTCAAAGGTATTGCCCAAGTTCCAGCCCGTTCCCATGCGCGCGAGGAAACCGTGGACATAGCTGAAGTTGCAGTCGCAGTCCGGGAAGTTTGGGCAACAGTCGACGGGGGGAGTGGGGACGCCGTGGTTTACTGTTAGGATTGCGTCGCCTGTTGCGTTTAGGAATTCGAGTTGGGTGACGCGCCATGTACCCCAAAATGATGTCACTCTCATCGTGTGGTGAGCGGCTTGAGGCACTAAATCGCCCGGCCAAGTCGTGCCGGAACCTTGGAAAAAGCTGTCGTCCCCCCATACGCCGCCTTCAAGCTGTATTCGCCCGTTAGCATTGGCGGGACCGTGGACTCTTAAGGTTACAGCTCCGTCGGAGATTAACCCTGCCACAGTAAAGTTTGTGCCGGCAAAAATTGAGGCAAACGGGATGTAGATATCCGGGGCTCCATCGGTTTTAGTCGGGAAGTAGAAATAGATGGAATCTCCGGCGTTCAGAGCATTTGGCAACACAGCCCAAGATTCTGGCGCGCTCACAGGCGCGATTGCAACATCGCCGCCATCGTTTGCGTAGGTGTAATCGTACCCGTTGTTCGCGTAGTCATGCGTAAACGCCATCATCGGGAACATGCCCAGCACCATCGCAAATGTCAGTGTCAGGGATAAGAACTTTTTGAATCGTTTCGACATGTTTGTTTCCTCCATTCGAGTTGGTTTGTTTGCGAATCAGTTCAGAGTTGGTTCAGAGTTGGTTCAGAGTTGGTTCTGTTCAATTGTCTGAAAACTAAAAACAGCAGCCTTTCACAGCAAAAATTTGCCGCAAAAAACTGCCGTCATTTACGAATACTCCGTAAGACAATCTGTAAAAAGCGTGGTGTAGTCCGGTCAACATAGCAAACCCCACCCCCTGCAATGCCGTTACGTTGTCCATGTTAAAATAATCACGTTTTCATGGTTCCATTATAAGGCATAAATTCGGGGTGTCAATAGTTTTCGCCTCCGACAAATCTTTTTATTTTCTCCGCACATTTCACCCCCGGCGAAACCTCCGGGCGTTTGACACTTCCTAGCGCCAAGCGCGCGGTGGACACCGGGGGCATGTGTCAGCGGCGGCGCGTTCCCTCGAAGCCTGGAGTAATTTCCCCGCCACGAAAAAAATGAGTCGGCGAGTGTCACTCGCCGACTCGTTTTTAAATAATTTGCGGCAATGCTAATATTTGCGTATTATTAATGTAAGAAAGGTTGTGACAAAAAAATGTTTGACCGACTGGATGAGCTTGAAAAAAAATTCGCGGAGTTATCAACGGCAATTTCCGACCCGGATGTTATTGCCGACAACGCGCGCTTTCGCAATTTAATGAAGGAACACAGCGATTTAACGCCGATTATGGACGCGTATCGCGAATATAAACGCCAAAAACGGCAAATCGAGGACGCGAAGGAAATGTTAAACGAGGAGAGCGACGAAGACCTGCGCCAGCTCGCCAAGGACGAAATAAAAGAGTCCGCCGACGCCCTTGAAACAATAGCGGAGGACTTGAAAATTCTGCTTCTGCCAAAAGACCCGAACGACGAAAAAAACGTCATCGTGGAAATTCGAGGCGGCGCAGGAGGCGACGAGGCCGCGCTTTTCGCGAACTCGCTGTATCGTATGTACTGCCATTATGCCGAGAGGCGTCGCTGGAAAACCGAGGTGATGTCCGCGAACGAAAACGGCCTCAAGGGTTTTAAGGAAATCGTGTTTATGATTAACGGCAAAGGCGCGTACTCGCGGCTTAAATATGAAAGCGGCGTGCATCGCGTACAGCGCGTGCCGGAAACGGAGTCGCAAGGACGCATCCATACGTCAACATGCACCGTAGCGGTTCTCCCCGAAGCCGAGGACGTTGACGTTGATTTAAATATGGCGGATGTGCGCGTCGATATCTATCGAAGCGGCGGCGCAGGCGGACAAAGCGTCAACACAGCCGACAGTGCGGTTCGTATGACACACATCCCCACAGGAATCTCCGTAGCGTGCCAAGACGAACGCAGTCAATTGAAAAACAAGGACAAAGCCCTGAAAATCCTGCGCGCACGCCTGTACGAGGCGGAGCAGGAGCGTCTGCAAAAAGAAAACGCCGCCGACCGAAAAAGCCAAATAGGAAGCGGCGACCGCAGCGAAAAAATCCGCACCTACAATTTCCCCCAGTCCCGCGTAACCGACCATCGCGTCTCGCTTACCCTGCACCGCCTCGACGCCGTAATGAACGGCGATTTGGACGAAATTTTGGATACATGCATTACGCACGACCAAGCGAAGAAACTTCAAGGCAGCGAAGAGGGACACCAGCGTCCCCCGCACTTGCAATAAACCTCGCGGAATATTACAATTATCCTAAAAAGGGCGTGTATGAAATGAACGAAACTTTAAAGACGATTGCCGAACGATATACCTGTCGTGATTTTTCACCCGAGCCGCTTGAAACGGCGCAAATTGACGCGCTTGTTAACGCCGCGCTTGCGGCACCCAGCGCGATGAACCTTCAGCCCTGGCATCTTGTTGTCGTCACCGACAAGAAATTTATCGAGGAAATGGACGCGGCGACGATGGACCATGTGAAAAACGACCCGGAATGGTACGAACGCATGAAGGAACGCGGCGGAAACGCTTTTTACAACGTACCCTGCATGATTTTTATCGGAATAAATGAAACCGAATGGGCGCCGCTTGATTGCGGCATTGTGTCGCAGAATATCGCGCTTGCCGCACACTCGCTTGGGCTTGGCAGTGTGATTTGCGGCATGGCGCGGATTCCGCTTGAGGGCGCACGAGGCGCGGATTTTTTGGCGCGGCTTAAATTCCCCGAGGGCTACAGTTTCGGCATGTCCGTTGGCGTCGGCAAAGTAAAAAGCGGCAAACCCCCGCACGAACTCGACAAAAATAAAGTTTCATATATAAGCAGCGTGTAAGGGTAAAAATGTGAAAAATCAGCGAAAGGAACGCGGGCGACCAATTTTCATCAGGAATTGATGCGTGTCAGCGAATGGTAAAAATATGGACACATTTAAAGAACAACTCGTTAAGCGAAATAAAACCGCCAAAGACACGGCGATAAAAATTTGCCTTGTAATTTTGGTGATTCTTCTCGCGTTGCCCGCGCTGTATTTCTTGCAGGCGTTCGGGGTGCTGGCGATTTTCGCGTTAGCCTTTGGCGCGCATTTTGTAATGGGATTTTTCAACATCGAGTATGAATATATTTTTACAAACGGCGAGCTTGACATTGATATAATTTACAACAAATCGCGCCGCAAGCGCGCCCTGACCGTTGACATGAAACAGGTCGAAGTTTTCGCGCACATCGACGACGCAAGCCACGCACACGCGATGAATTCCGCCCAAGAAACCCGCGATTTCTCCTCCGGCACACACGGGCCCGACACTTACACATTTTTAACCACGCACGAATCCAAAAAAATCAAGGTCATCCTCGACCCAAACGAAAAAATGCTAAAAGCCTTCAGCACCGCAATTTCCCGCAGGAAATTCCACCTGCGCCCGGGAAGCGGCGTTGTGTTGGTAGGATAAGGGAGGCACATATGGAAAAAATACTCGGAAACGGATTAACCTTCGACGATGTTCTAATCGTCCCGGAGTTTTCGGACATCCCGCCGGCGCACGTTGATACGTCGGTGCATTTGGCTAAAGGGATTGAGCTGAAAATTCCGTTTCTTTCGTCGGGAATGGACACGGTTACGGAAAGCCAAATGGCGATTGCGATTGCGCGGTGCGGCGGCATGGGCGTGATACATCGGCATATGCCGATTGCGACGCAGGCAAGCGAGGTTGACCGCGTAAAACGAAGCGAACACGGCGTTATAACCGACCCGTTTTTTTTGTCGCCGAATCACTATGTATATGAAGCGGACAAATTAATGGGGAAATATCGGATATCCGGCGTGCCGATTGTCGAATACGACCAGCTCGTCGGCATTATCACAAACCGAGATTTGCGCTTCGAAACCGACTACAGCAAGAAAATTTTTGAGGTAATGACAAGGGAAAACCTGATTACCGCGCCCGTCGGGACGACGCTTGAAGAAGCGAAACTGATTTTGACCAAGCATAAGGTCGAAAAACTGCCGCTTGTTGACGAAAACGGCGTTCTCAAGGGGTTAATCACGATTAAGGACATTAACAAGTCCGTAAAATATCCGCTTTCCGCCAAGGACTCGCAAGGGCGGCTGATTGTCGGCGCGGCGGTCGGCATTAAGGACGATTATATGGAAAGGGTTCACGCCCTTGCGAAGCGCAAAGTTGACGTTATCGCGCTGGAAGTTTTTCATGGCCACGCAAAAGACGTAATTTCCGCAATTCGCGCGATTAAAGGCGATTTCCCCGAAATTGTCGTAATCGCGGGCAATGTCGCGACCCCCGAGGCAACGCGCACACTAATCGAAGCGGGCGCGGATGCGATAAAGGTCGGCATCGGCGCGTCGTCGGTTTCGACGAAGCGCATGATTGCGGGCATTGGCGTGCCGCAAATTTCGGCGATAATGAACTGCGCCGAAGCCGCTCGCGAAAAGGGCGTCCCGATTATCACCGACGGCGGAATCCGCTTCAGCGGCGATATCGCTAAAGCCTTGGCGGCGGGCGCAAGCGCGTGTATGATGGGCAATCTTTTCGCAGGATGCGAAGAAAGCCCCGGCACGACGGAGCTTTTCCAAGGCCGAAAATACAAGGTTTATCGCGGAATGGAGTCCACAACTTACGACGAACCCGATTTCACAAGCCTGGACATCGAAGGCGAACACCCCCGCACATCGGGCGTAATAATTTCGCGAGGCGTAGAAGGCCGCATCACCTACAAGGGAAATCTTTCCGATGTTTTGCAACAGCTTTTGGGCGGCCTTGCCGTTGGCATGAGCTACGCGGGCTGTCGCACAATACCCGACCTGCACACAAAAGCACGCTTCGTACAAGTCACCCCCGCCGGCCTTCGCGAAAGCCACCCGCACGATATTCAAATCACACGCGAGTCGCCGAATTATAATATGGTGTGATGTTAGGCGCGCCAAGCGCGCAGTGGGCACCGGGGGCATGTGTCGGAGTCGGCACATTCTCTCGAAGCCGGGGTAAGCGTCACTTGACGCTTACTTTTTTTTGCCATAAAACTGCGTCAAAAAAATCGAGTCGGCGAGTGACACTCGCCGGCTCGATTTTTTCATACTGTTTCCGCTCAGAAAATTGGAATTCGCCCTTCCGACACACGTCCGATTCTCACGTGTTTTGTGGGGCGAATTTCAATTTTTGAGGTAAGCGTCAAGACCTCGCCCACATACAACAGAAAACTGTAATTCTCTACAATGTACTCCAAAACCATCCAACCCACTGCAAGCAGAGAGTTGGAG
>WRGX01000172.1 GCA_009786975.1 Defluviitaleaceae bacterium | reverse complement strand
ACCGATATTTGATGAAACCCTTTCAGTGGAACTTTAAAGGCAAATTTCTCAAAATCTGAATCGTTTATTGTGGTCGATGTATTTACGAAGGGAAACATTAGCGGGTCGCAAGAAGGAAGCGGCGGAAACAGGCGGAAATTTGACCAAAAAGCGTGCCATTTGCGTAGTGGCAACACGCCCTAGGTTGAGGTTTTCGTTCATGTCGCTTGCCTCCCATGCTTGACGTTTCCGCAATTACAACCCGATTTGTCGCGATTTTCAAGGATTCTGGTGAGATTTTGCTCCGTGCGCGTGCGGGCTTCGCGGGAAAGGGAATAGCTGCCCAAAAGATATCGCGGCGGAATTTTTTTGCTTTTAAGCGCGGATTGTAAAATTCCGAGCTGTACGAAAAGTTCGGGGCTTTCGCCGCTTTTTCCGCGTTTTATAAACTCCTTTGGGATGGAAAGTATTTGGCGCGGGGTCAGCTCGTCGAGTTTTTTTTCAAGCCATACGGCTTCGGCGCGGGATATTTCTTCGCGCAAATGAGGCGTGCGGGCAAGCCAAAACTCGCTTTCCGCAAGGATTTTTTCCGGGGAAAGAGTAGAGGATTTTTGGGCGATGTAAGCGGAGAGATTTGAAAAATCAAAATCGTTGATGTTAGTGTCACTAACATCAACGATTTTTTCGTGGCGAAAATTTTCGTCGTTTAAGTTCAGGAAAAAATCTCCGAATTGCTGTGCTGATGCGTTTTGTGTGAAAATCAAATGTATGTTTTTGCGCTTTTCCGGTGTGATTGCCGCTGTACAGAAGCCGAGGCGGTGCTTTGTTGCGTCGGGCAGATGCGCGTAGATTTGGACAATTGCGTCGCAGGGGTCTGTTTCCGGCGACAACAAGACGTATGTTTTTTTTGACTTTTCAACGGAGGCGGCAGCGAGGGCGGCGATATGTAAAATTGCATCGTTTTTTATAGGAAGCACCGCCGAATCCGGCTTTATTTCCGGCTTTGTTTCCGGCTTCAAAGGAACGCGCGGCAACCGACACATGCCCCCGATGTCCTCAGCGTACCCTTCAAACGGTATGTGCAAAAACCCCCTGATTTCCGCCAAAAACCCCTCAACTTCCCCCGACGGAAAAATATAATTATGCATAAAAAAAGCGGCGCGTTGTTCGCCCGTAGCTTGCCGCGTTGCCTTGCCGAAAAGCATTTTTCCGCAGGGCAAATGCGCAAGCGTAATCGCGTCAACGCCGCCGTAAACGCAAAGGGGTCGGATGTTTTTTGCGATAAAATCGTCGGAAAGCTCCGGCGATTTTGCGACGGTTTCGTAACCGCGCGGTCCGCGTGTGTAAAAATGTTGTGGTATCATGCTACATTTTATGCGCCGCCCGCCTTCACATATACCGCCAACACGCTTAAATCCGCGGGCGAAACCCCCGTAACCCGTGACGCCTGTCCGAAATTTATCGGCCGCAACGCCGCCAGCTTTTGCCGCGCCTCGATTCGCAAGCCCGAAATTTTTTCGTAATCAATATCCGGCGGCAACGCTTTGCTTTCAATTTTTCGAAACGCCTCCGCTTCCTCAAGTTGCATCTTAATGTACCCTTCGTACTTTATCTGAATCTCCGCCTGCTCCAAAACGTCCTCGGAAACCTCCCAAAGCAAGGTTAGGGGGTCAAGGGGGCCTCGTCCCCTTGCGGGGGTTTGGGGGCTGGTCGTCCGCCTAAAGGCAGACTGCTCGCCCATGCGTCCGGGGCAGAGCCCCCAAGGTCTTAAATCACGCAACGACAACTCCGGTCGCCTAATAAGCTCCGCTAACTTAACGCCCGATTTAATCGGCGACGACCCCTTTGCAACAAGGATTTCATTAACATCACCGGGGCTAACGGTATGTTTTTTCAAAAACTTTATCAGCGCGTCAACAGCCGCCGATTTTTCCAAAAATTTTTCATAACGTTCGCGCGGAATCAGCCCCGCCGCGAACCCAATCGGCGTCAGCCGCAAATCGGCATTATCCTGGCGCAAAAGCAATCGATACTCCGCCCGCGAAGTCATCATTCGATACGGCTCCCGAGTACCTTTAGTAACAAGGTCATCAATTAAAACACCAATATACCCATCGGCGCGACCAATCAACGGTACCCGGCTTCGAGAGAACGCGTCGCCCCCACTATTTGTCCCCGGTTCCCACTCCGCGCTTGGCGCGGCGGCGGCGGCGGCGAGTCCTGCGACCAGGCCCTGCGCGGCGGCCTCCTCGTAGCCCGACGAGCCGCAAATCTGCCCCGCGAAAAAAAGCCCGCGCACATGCTTCGCCTCAAGCGAAAGCGAAAGCCGAGTCGCGTCGATGCAGTCATATTCGATGGCGTACGCGGGACGCATAATTTCGCAGTTTTCAAGCCCCGGCACCGAGCGATACACCTCAAGTTGCACATCCGCCGGCAACGCACTCGACATCCCTTGTACGTACATTTCGAGCGTCCCAAGCCCCTCCGGCTCGATAAAAACGGGGTGCCGCTCCTTGTCGGCAAAACGTACGATTTTGTCCTCAATCGACGGGCAATATCGCGTCCCCGTAGCCTGAATCAGCCCGCTGTACATCGCGCTTCGGTGAATCGACGCGCGGATAATTTCGTGAGTCGCAGACGTTGTGTACGTGAGATGGCACGGCACTTGCTCTCGCACAATGTCCGCGGGATTCGTCTCAAACGAAAACGGAACAATTTTGTCGTCCCCATGCTGAGCCGACATTTTTGAAAAATCCACACTGCGCCGATGAATCCGCGCGGGCGTACCCGTTTTAAACCGATGCAACTCAAACCCCAATTTGCGTAAATTCTCACTAAGCCCCGTTGCATTTTTAAGCCCGCCCGGCCCCGTATGCGTAACCGTCTCTCCGTACAAACACCGCGCATTCAAATAAGTACCCGTGCAAACAATAACCGCGTCGCACGCAAAAATACCGCCGAAGTTTGTACGAACGTCGGTTACTTTTTTTTCACTCGTGATTATTTCAACAACTTCGCCCTCAACAAGCGAAATATTCGGCTCATTTTCCAAAACCCGTTTCATATACGCCATGTAATTTTTTTTATCCGCTTGCGCGCGAAGCGAATAAACCGCCGGGCCTTTTGCGGTGTTAAGCATTCTGCTTTGTATAAAAGTTGCGTCGATAGCCTTGCCCATTTGCCCGCCAAGCGCATCGATTTCGCGGACTAAATGCCCCTTCGCGCTGCCGCCGATGCACGGATTGCACGGCAAATTTGCAATGGAATCGAGGCTGAGTGCGAAAAGAGTCACATCGGCACCAAGCCGCGCCGCAGCAAGCGCGGCTTCACACCCCGCGTGTCCCCCGCCGATTACAACAATTTTTTTACGCATTTGGTCGCAAAAAACCCTACATGATTGGCTCAAACCGCACGCGCATTTCCGGCGACTTTTTAATTTCTGCGTAATAGTTCATCGCCCAATCATCGCCCTGCGAGGGGTCATTAATTCCGTCGGGCGGCGGCGCGAAAATGCGTAAATCGCACGCTTTCGGCGCATCCGCGTTAAAAAACGCGGGCATTAAATCAATCGTTTTCGCGCCGGGACGCTTGTAAAACCAGCGACCGTTTATCTCAAGCATCAAATTTAAATTTTCGTCCTCGTCCGCAAATGTAACTTCGCAGAAAACAGGCGGCTTTTCAAGGGCAATCGAAACAGCAACGCCGTCGGCATCTTCGCTTCCGCCCCAGCGCAATTTCGCGGGGAAAGCGGTTGCCGCGCCATCTGTAAATTTCGGCAAGTGTTGCGGCTGACTCATAATCTTTTTGTAAGTTTCCAAAAGGGGCTGCGCGTATCCCGTGTCGGAGTTCGACGGGTCCTCAATTTCAAGGCCGAGTCGCCCGCGGTCGCGGAACTGGTACAGAGTTACGCCCTTGATAAACGGGGCTTCGGTTGGCAAGCGGCGATAAAAATCCTCAAGCTGTTCGGCTTGTTCGTAAGGGCCGGTGACATCGCCGTCGGCGTTAAATTCGTTGATTACAAACGGGCGTTGCTTATTGTCGCCGCGCGCCATAAATCGCTCGAACTCAAATTTAAGCCCCTCGAAAACGCTGTCATTTGTGACGCGCTTGTGGGTGTTTCCGCCTTTTTCCGCCACATCAAACGGCCAGCCCCAGTGCAGCGCGAGGTACAAATCCGCCGACCACATATCGGTTACGGCAATCGCTTCGGCAAATTCGTCTTCGTAAACCATTTTGCCGCTTTCGTGAACATGCCCGTCTCCGACGCACAAAATCGTACGGACATTCGGCGCGTGCTTCTTTAAAATTTTATGGAATCGCACGTAAAAATCCGCGACTTCCTGATACGAATACCGCTTATTAAACGCAAACCATTTGCCCATGGCCTCGTGATTAATGCGAAGCATAATTCGTCCGCAGGGTCGCAAATCCTCAGCGATTTTAATCAGTTGCGCGCTGGAAACGGCACAGTCTACGGTCAGGGTCAAGATAACGTCCTGGCCGTGGCGACGCACGTCGCGGATGGATTTAAACGGCTCCCCGGTCGTATCGCCCTCAAGCCCGCCTTCGTACGGGAAATAATCGTCATAGGCATAAACCCACGCGTTGTTTACTTCCGTAATTTCCTCCGGAAGGGGAAGTTCCGACGCGCGTGCAGGCCAGCCCGCGTCAAGCGGATAGTAGCAGTACATTAAATTAATTGCGCGGTGCGGGCGACCGAGCGTGTGCAAAATGTAGTCCTGATTAACATATTCGCCGCGTTCGCTGCCGTCTCCGAGGTCAAGCGCGATTTGTGCGGACCCCATGTGTACATTTTTCATTTTTACACCTCCACTAAAATTGGAAAAATCATTGGATTGCGCTTGGTGCTTTGCCAAATATATTCACGCAAATCGTCCTTGACGCGATTGCGGATATACTGCCTGTCGGACGTTCGTTTCTCTTCCAAATCGTACAGCGCGTCGGCGACGACGGTTTTTGCGTGGGCAAGCAAGTCGTCGGCCT
This sequence comes from Defluviitaleaceae bacterium, assembly GCA_009786975.1. Taxonomy (GTDB): domain Bacteria; phylum Bacillota; class Clostridia; order Lachnospirales; family WQUN01; genus WQVC01. Next base: position 9,247 of record WRGX01000172.1, on the reverse strand, counting down.
CACGGACGAAAACAAATCCGCGCGAGATAATTTCCGGCCCGGATATGACTTGACAATAACCGTCCGCCATGGAAATTCCGGCGGCGACGATGATTAATCCATCCTCGGACAAGTGCTTCCTGTCGCGCAGAACAACGTTTCCGACGTCGCCCACGCCAAGCCCGTCAACAAGAAGCTGACCCGACGGAACGGTGCCGTTCATTTTCGCGTCTTTGGTCGAAATTTCTAAAACTTCGCCGATGTCCGTGATAAAAATATTTTCCTTTGGCATACCCATCGAAATCGCCAAATCTTTGTGGTGCTTGAGATGGCGGAACTCGCCGTGTACGGGCATAAAATATTCCGGCTTCAACAGGGCGTGGATGAGCTTTAGCTCCTCCTGCATTGCGTGACCGGAAACGTGTACGTCCATGAGGCCTTCGTAAATTACGTCCGCGCCTTGCTCCATAAGGTCGTTAATTACGCGGGAAACGAGCTTTTCGTTGCCGGGGATTGGCGACGCGGAAATGATTACCTTGTCGCTTGGCGAAATCGTAATTTGGCGATGGTCGCCGGCGGCCATGCGCGAAAGCGCGGCCATTGGTTCGCCTTGCGAACCCGTTGTGATAATCGTGAGCTGGTTCGGTGTGTAATTTTTGAGCTCCGACACTTCGATTATAATCCCGGTCGGCGCGGTAAGATATCCCAGCTCCGTCGCGGTTTTCACGGCATTTACCATGCTTCGTCCCATGAAAAGTACCTTGCGGCGGTGCTGGACGGCGGAGTTTATGACCTGCTGAATCCTGTCGATATGCGAACTGAACATTGCGACAATAAGCCTTTGTGTCGGCGATTCTTCAAATACGCGGCGGAACATGCTGCCCACCGTGCGTTCCGAAAGCGAATATCCGCTGTAAAGCACGTTTGTGCTTTCGCATAAAAGCAATTTAACTCCCTTGCGGCCAAGCTCGCCCAGGCGTTGCAGGTCGATAATTTCGCCCTGAATCGGCGTGAAATCAACTTTGAAGTCGCCGGTATGAATCACGACGCCGACGGGCGTTGTAATCGAAAACGCAACAGCGTCGGCGATGGAGTGGTTTACGCGCAAAAATTCAACCTTGAAGCATCCCGCAGAAACCGTCGCGCCTTGCACAACGGGGGTCATTTGGGTCTTGTTTAAAAGCCCGTGTTCGCGTAGTTTGTTGCCGACGAGGCCGAGGGTGAGCTTTGTTCCGAAAAGAGGCAGCTGTACCTCGCGCAAAAAATAAGGCACGCTGCCGATATGGTCTTCGTGCGCGTGCGTCAAAAACAGGCCGCGCAACTTGGCGCGGTTTTCCTGCAAGTATGTGAAATCGGGGATAACAAGGTCGATTCCAAGCATTTCGTCCTGCGGAAACGCAACCCCGCAGTCAAGCACAATGATATCGTCGCCGTATTCAAGTACGGTCATGTTTTTTCCGACCTCGCCGTGTCCACCGAGGGAAAAAACCTTCAATTTTTTTTTGGCTGCCAAGTCAAATGTTCCTCTCAAAAATTGTTTTGGTTTCCTGTCACATTTTTTCTATTCATCAAATTCAATTCCGAATTCCTGGTAATCGTCCTTGAACATCTCAAAGACTCGCTTGAAATCGGGGTTTTCGTCGTCGATTTGTTCTAAAACAACGTCTTCGTCGTTGTCGTCCGCGGGAAGGCATTTGAAATAATAAACTTCGTCTTCGTTTCCGGGAGCTTCAATTGCAAGCAAATAAACGCCGCTTTCATCGTCGCGGCTCGATAAAATTTGCAGGGGATGCTCCTTTCCGTCCTCGTCCACAACGACAAAACCGTCGTCTTCATTGAAATTTTCGAAATTTTCCACAGCAATTTCCTCCTCCCTATTCGCATTGTCCAAAAACCCCTGCAAAATGTACACAGCGGCCATTACATCGACTTGCTTTTTTCGCCTGCGTCCGCCCGAAAAAACGCGCGAAACCGCGCGCGTTGATAAACGCTCGTCCCACAGGATTATTTTTATATTCTTAAAATACCGCGTCAGTTTTTCCTTAAACGCCAAAGTTTCCGCGCAACGGGCGGATTCGTCACCATCAAGATTTTTCGGAAAACCAAGCACAATATTTTTAATATCATATTCGCGCAGAATAATTTTTAACTCTTTGAGGCATGGACGCAGGGCGGCGGGGTCCTTTCGGCGCAGGGTTGTAATTCCCGTTGCTACGCGTCCGTTGTGCGATATTGCCACACCGATTGTTTTTTCGCCAAAGTCGAGGCCTAAATATTTTGCCATTTACATCACGTCACGCAAAAACTCCCGCACCATTTCTTCCAAAAGTTCGTCGCGCTCGAGGCGACCGATTAACGCGCGGGCGTTTTTGTGGCTCGTAATGTATGTAGGGTCGCCCGACAAAATATACCCGACAATTTGAGTAATAGGATTGTAGCCTTTTTCTTTCAAGGCACTGTGAACAAGCTCTAAATTCGCACGCACTTCTTCCTGCGCCACGCGCTGGTACGGACTGATTTTTTGGGTTTCCATGAAAACTCTCCTTTTATGCTAAGCTCTCGCGAATTGAGGTGATTTTTTATAAACGGGGCAAACGAAACTAGCGTCCATATTTTGCCCATACGCAGCAAGTTGTATACCGATAAAGATGCGTTTGCTAAGTTGTCAAAGTGAATCATTGGCAAAATTTTAACATGCACACGCCTAAGGTCAAGCGAACATACATTTGTAATTTTTAGATTAAGCGTCTGACGCCTGTATTTATGCGGCTTATTATGCGGTTTAGATGGTGTCAAATTGACAAGTGCAGGCATTCACACCAAAATAGATTCAAAAACAGATTCCAAAACAGAATGGAGTGATGCGAAATGATTGATAAAAATGCGATAGTGAAAAAACTAACCGACGTGCTTGAGCCGCTTCCGTTTGTTCACGCATTTTGGCTTGAAGGCGCGGACGCGACGGGCGTGGCGGACGAGTTCAGCGATATTGATTTTTGGGCAGATGTTGAGGACGCGCACGAAGAGGCGGCAATCGAAGCCGTTGAAAACGCGCTTTCGGAGCTTGCCGAGATTGATTACAAGTACATTATGCGGCACGGACATCCGAAAATTCGCCAGCGGGTATACCATCTCGCGGGGACAAGCGAGTATCTTTTGCTTGATTTTTGCTGGCAACTTCACAGTCGCCCGCGCGAGGAGTGCGTGTTTTGCGAGGATGACACGATTGAAACGGTGAAAATAATTTTTGATAAGAGCGGTGTGGTTCAATTTTCGCCGCCGGGCGAGGACGCGGGAAAATTTGCGGAGGAAAATACCGCTCGTCTCGAGGAGGCAAAATATCGCCGTTCGCAATACGTTCGGGCGGAAAAATATGTACGACGCGGGCTGTACCTTGAGGCGCACGCGTATTATTTTCGCTATGTTTTTGAGCCGCTTGTTGACCTTTTGCGCCTGATTCACACGCCCGCGCACTCGGAATATTATTTGGTGCATATCTCGCGGCATATTGCGCAAACGGACGCGGCGCGGCTTGAATTTTTCGCGCAAATTTCTTCGCTTGACGATATTCGGCGCAAAATCCCGCTGGCGGGTGAATGGTTTGACGAGTTATTAAAAAAATTGGAGGCGATTTAAATGACACCACAAATCGGAGTAATTATGGGCAGCAAATCGGATTGGGAAACCATGCGGCACGCGTGCGAAATCCTTGAAAGCATGGGTATTGCGTATGAAAAACAGGTTGTTTCCGCGCATCGCACGCCCGAGTTAATGGCGGAATACGCCAAAAACGCCGCATCGCGCGGCATAAAAGTAATCATAGCGGGCGCGGGCGGCGCGGCACATTTGCCCGGCATGACGGCCTCGTACACGTCGCTTCCCGTAATCGGCGTACCCGTGCAATCCCGCGCCCTAAGCGGCATTGACTCGCTTCTTTCAATCGTCCAAATGCCCGCCGCCGTCCCCGTCGCGACAATGGCAATCGGCGTCGCCGGGGCGACAAACGCGGGGCTGATGGCGGCGCGGATTTTGGGCGCGTTTGACCGGGCGATTTTTGAAAAATTGGAAGCGTACCGCGCGGAAATTCGGGATAAGGTGATTAGCGAGCATAAAGTTTGATCGTCTACTCAATAACCTCCGACCGAACCGTCCGCAAAAGCGCGTCTTCCGTGACCAGTTTGTTTTGCGACGCCGTGCCGATTTTGTTAAACTGCTCGGCAATAAGCGGGTTTTCTGCCAACATCCCGGCAAACCACAGGCGAATCGGAACGGCTTTCGGGCTTGGGCAAGCCATAATCAGGCGCAAGACGCTTTCAAAGTCCATTGCGTCGGTGAAACAGCCTGTTCCGTTTGCGGCGGGAAAATTGAGTCGGCGAGTGACACTCGCCGACTCAATTTTTTCGCGGCGCATTTTTCCCTTTAACCATGCCAAATATTTGCGGGCGCGTTGGTGGTCGCAGTCCATCAGCGCGGCGCATATATCTACGCCGGAAAACCACCATTTGCTCGACTTTTCGTCCCACACCACGCGGATATTTTTGTCGGCAAATAAATCCAAAATGTTTTTCATCAAAAATCCCTCCTGTCGAAAAATAATATTTTTGCGCGAATCCGATTCAATTATATTATAATAACTCCGAGAAAGGGGGTTTTTATTTTGAAAAAAATTTTTCCCTACCAACAAATCGGCATAATCGGCGGCGGACAGCTTGGTCGCATGATGTGCATTGCGGCGAAGGCGATGGGTTATCGCGTCGCGGTGCTTGACCCCACGCCGAACTGCCCCTGCGGGCAGGTCGCCGACGTGGAAATTACCGCCGAATACAACGACCTTTCGGCAATAAAAAAGCTCGCCGAAATTTCAGACGTAATCACATACGAGTTCGAAAACATCGACATCGACGCGCTTTCGTGGCTCAAAGAAAACGCGTATTTGCCACAGGGCAGCGAGGTTTTAAAAATAACTCGGCACAGATATTTGGAAAAATCGACGATTTCAGCCATGGACATCCCCGTGGCGGACTTCGCCCGCGCCAAGCGCGGGGTGGGAACCGGGGACATGTGTCCGTTGCGACACATTCCCTCGCAGCCGGATACGGTTTGCGGGGCGGATTTCGCCCGCGCCAAGCGCGGGGTGGGAACCGGGGACATGTGTTCACCGCGACACATTCCCTCGCAGCCGGATACGGCTTACGCGCCCGTTTTCCGCGAAATTCCGCTTGAAAACATGACTGTCCCCTGCGTAATAAAAACCACAACCGGCGGCTATGACGGCAAAGGACAAATCGTCCTTCGCTCCGAAGCAGACATGCCTGCCGCGCGCGAACTCGCCGCCGCACACGAATGCATCGTGGAAAAATTCATGCCGTTTTCAAAGGAAATTTCCGTGATTGTAGCGCGAAGCACAACGGGCGAAGTAAGCACATTCCCCGTCGCGGAAAACATTCACGTAAATAATATTTTGCACCAAAGCATCGTCCCCGCGAGGATTTCCCCGGAGCTTGAGCGCGAGGCAATCGAATGCGCAAAAAAAATTGCCGCGAACCTCGGCGCGGTCGGTGTAATAGGCATCGAAATGTTCGTAGTCGATGACAAAATCGTAGTCAACGAACTCGCCCCGCGCCCGCACAATTCCGGGCATTACACAATCGACGCCTGCGTAACAAGCCAATTCGAACAGCACGTCCGCGCCATTTGCGGCCTGCCCCTCGGCGACCCCTCGCTGCACACGCCCGCAGTAATGGTAAACATTTTGGGCGACCATTTGAATTGCACCGATTTGTCCGACCTCGCGCCGTATCTGCCGCTTCTCCCGAACGGAAAGCTACATTTATACGGCAAAGCCGAAGGCAAAACCGGGCGAAAAATGGGGCATATTAGCATGCTTGGGGATGTTGAGGAAACCCTTGCCGCCGTTGGTGCGACGGGGATTTGGACGTGAGCGGAGGTGCTAAATACGACAACGCGCCCGTGCAGATTGCTCCGCTTTCGCCGGAGCATCTACCCCTTTACGCCGATGTAATCCGCGAAAGTTTTTCAACGGTCGCGAAGGAATTGAATTTGACGCGAGAAAATTGCCGTTACCACAATATGAAAATGTCCCTCTGCCTGTCGCTCATATGGAATGGGTGGTTTCACATGAAATTTAACCTATACACAAACATAAGCTCGTTGATTTTGCAAAGTACAATAAAGTCGCTCTGGATAATAAAAATCATCTTGATATGAATGTCGGTTGCGATTCCCGTTCCCAATAAAGAAACAGTTTCAGAGGTTTCGCGCTCCGTGACATCGGAGATGGTTGAAGGCGTTGAGGAAATTGATGCCGATTCCGTCGAAAACGCTCCCCTTGATGAAGAAATATGCGACGCGGTAGCTGATGTAGTTCTTTGTTCTCGTCGGTGAAGATATTTTCGTACTCCATGACCTTGTAATGGAGTTCAAGATTCCCGCTTTTGTCGCAAATATCGGTGAAGTTTTCATCGGCAAACATTTGTTCTTGCAAGCTGCGGGCGGCTCCCTTCACCTTCGATGCCATGATATAGCCATAGCCCGCCGCCTTTATCAGATTCAGATTTCCTTTGGAATTAAGCCCCCGGTCGGCTACGATAATGACTCGGTTTAAGCGTTTACTTCGATACCGCCATCCCTTTCCGCTACACTTCGCGAGTTAATCTGCAAATTTATTCGGCCCAAGACGAATAAATAAAAATGAGTCGGCGAGTGTCACTCGCCGACTCATTTTTGTAAACCACTCATAAAATTTATGCAGTCCAAAATAAATACGTCGAAAATCTCCAAAAAATCTGATATACTATTCGATGTAATGCACAATTTGTAATACATATTTTCGAGAGGGGAAAATTTTATGAAAACCGCAAAAAAATTCTTAGCAATTTTCTTGGCAATGATTTTTGTATTCGGGCAACTCGGCGCAATGCCGCCGATTACGACCTACGCCTCCGAACAGCCGCCCGGCGCGGGCACCGCGCTGAACCCGTGGCAAATTTCCACGCCCGAGCATTTGTTGTGGATGAATGAGGGGGGCACGGCGCGGATGGGGCAGCAATTTATTTTGATGAATAATATCGTCGCGCCGGATAATTTTATGATTGGGGATTTTGGAGGCTTCCCTCCCGCTAACCTAACCCCGTTTACCGGTGTATTCGACGGCAACGGTCATATTATTACGGTTAATATAATCCACACCGGTGTTCAAGTGATAGGCTTGTTTCGCTCAATATCCGATAATGGTGTGGTTCGCAATCTTGGCGTTGCCGGTAGTGTAACGGGCGGCCACCACACAGGTGGCTTGGTGGGAATAACGAGCGATAATGCGCTGATTGAAACCAGTTTTTCATCGGTAAATGTAACCGCTAACGGCTCGGCGGGCGGGTTCATTGGAACTATGAGTACCTTTCATGCGATGATGCGAAATGTCTACGCCACAGGTAATGTATCAAGCACCGATACTGCCGGCGGGCTGGTGGGAACTGCCCACAGTGCTGTAGAAAACTCTTTTTCCGCAGGAAACATATCGAGTACAACGACTCATGCGGTTGCCTCCGCCGGCGGCATTGCAGGTTCGATGCTTTTGTTCGAGGGAATTTCAGAAGGTATTATAAACAGCGTGTCCCTAAACGGCAGTATCACCAGCGTCGCCCCCGGCAGAGCCGGTCGTATATTTGGTGCAACGAATACGGTGGGCACGCCGGCCACACCCAGAAATACATTCGCCCGCGACAATGTGTTGGTAAACAACGCGCCTGTCACGGGAGGACTCCATAACAATCGAGACGGCGCAAACGCCACCCCCGCGCAAATCGCCACGCAAGCGTGGTGGGAGAATTCCCGCGAAAACTGGACGGGTTGGGATTTCGTTAATGTTTGGCGTTGGTGCTATGTAAACAGTCGGCCCACGTTGCGCATTTTCGCCGACGCAGTTGTAACTTTCGACGGCGTAACCGCAAACGGCGTGTCAAACGAAGCGACAACGACCGAGCTGACGCTAAACTTCGGCGGCATACTGCCCGACTTCCCCGCCGACAATATAACCGTAACGGGCGCGGGCGGCACAAACGTTAATGTAACCGGCATTTCCGGCACGGGCAACACCCGCGTCGTTACAATTGCGGGAACGTGGGATAATGCCGCAAATGTTACTGTTTCCGTCGGAAATATCGACGGCATCGTCTTTAACGGCAACCCGCAAACCGTCGCACTTCATCGGTCAAATTTGCCGTATCTTATGATTGACGGCCAAGGCCAATACACAACCCGCGCGGCGTTCCAGCCCGCGCTGCAAGCCGCGCTGAACACCGCACCGGCGGGCGCAACCGTCGAAGTAACCGGCTCGCTTCCAAACGCCATCGGTCAGCTTGACATAACCATCCCCGAAAACATCACGGTTCTTTGGAATGCTGACTACAGGAAGCAGGTCGGCAATTTTACTTCATTAATGCGCTTGCACGGTGCAGGCACATTTATCGTCGGTCCGACCGGCAGATTGCATTACGAAAACGGCGGAAATAATGATGTCGTTTCGGTACGGGATACTGTTTCTCTGAAAATCAACGGAGGCACGGTAGAACATGGCGGCGTGAGCAATCCGGGCGTTTCGAACGCCGCGATAACCGTTTCCGGGGACAATAATATCCTTACGATTGAAAGCGGAATCGTACGCGCCTACGATACAGCGGCAATCTGGGCGGCTTCGGGTTTCCTGCCCCCCAATTTAATAACCGTTAACATTAATGGCGGTACTGTTGAAAACTCCGGAACATCAACCGGAAACAGAACAATAGAAGCTATTGATGCGTACTTCGTCATAAACGGAGGCACTATTCGCAATAATGTGAACCCGGCATATACAATGAGGATAAACAATTTCTCCTTCCTCCTCTTAACGGACACGGGCGCGTCGGCTTTCGGGACTGACGGCAGAATAATCAGCAACTGGTCTCCCCGAGCATACTTCATCGGCGACCACGCCGCGCTGTTTGACACCGGCTTCATCCTCGGCACAAACCTTTTCCGCCTCGACGCCCCCACAGTTTCGCAAACCGACACAACCATCCCCGTCCCATCCGCATCCGCAACACTCGTCAACACCCTCGGAATTCCCACCGGCGGCTTGACCGCAAACAACGTCCCCGTCGGCGGCACTTACACTGCAAACGCGGCGGAAGGCGTCGTAACCTTCGGCGGCACATTCTACGCCGACGATTTGACCCTGACCGTATCCGGCGCAACCCTCGCAGACGGCAGA
>WRGX01000171.1 GCA_009786975.1 Defluviitaleaceae bacterium | reverse complement strand
CCGAAAAAGCCTGACAATTCAGAGGCGTTTATTACGCAGGGACGGGGCTACCGTTTGTCGTATAGGGACGCTTGCAAGAGACGGCGTTAGAAGGTGTCGCCTCGTAACTCGTGCATAGTATACTCGAACAATAGTACGGTGTCAAGTTTTTTTGTCCGACGCATTCGATGAAACTGGTCTAATGCAAAACGATTGTCATCATGCAATGCGTTTTGTCAATCATCGACGCCGACCAAATTTTGCTGCTTGAGCACGGCGAAATCGCGGGCATCGACACTCATCCGTTTTTTATCAGTGGCGGCGCGGGCGTTTACTGTGTCGCATATATTGTACATTTGCGTAGTGGCAACACGCCCTAGATGAAAATTTTTGCAAGCCCGTCAAAGTCCACGCCGGTTGCCTCTCCGGTTTGCATATTTTTCACATTTGCCGCGCCTTGCGCAAGCTCGCTTTCGCCGATTACCATCGTGAAGCGGGCGTTTATTTTGTCGGCGAATTTCATTTGCGCTTTGACGGAGCGGCCTAGGAGGTCGCTTTCGGCGCGGATTCCCGCCGTGCGGAGGCGATAGGCTAGTTCGTGGGATTTTGCCGCGCCTTCCGCTCCCATTGCGCCGATGAAAATGTCGGGCGCGTCTGTGGATTGCGGTGCGGCGTTTTCGTTTTTCAGCAAAATTACAAGCCGCTCGATGCCCATGCCGAAGCCGACGGCAGGCGTCGCGGTACCGCCGATTTGCGAGATTAAACCGTCGTATCGCCCGCCGCCGATTACCGTCGGCAGGTTCGGCGCGATAAATTCGAACACCGTGCGCGTGTAATAATCAAGCCCGCGCACAATTTTCGGGTCAACGCGGAACGGAATTTCCATGCGCGTAAGCAGGGTTTGAAGCTCGGCGAAATGCGCGGCGCATTCGTCGCCCAGGGAGTCCAAAACAGACGGCACATTCGCGACAATTTCGCCGCAGGACGGCGTTTTGCAGTCCAACACGCGAAGCGGATTTTTTTCAAACCGCGTTTTGCAAAGCCCGCACAATTCCTCGATTCGTTCGCCCAAGAAATTTTTCAAATTTTCGTGATAAACCTTGCGGCAATCGGGGCAACCGATGCTGTTTATGCAGATATCGAAGCCTCGCACGCCGATTTTTTTTAACAGCTCCCTGCCGATTGAAATGACCTCGGCTTCCGCCGCCGCGCCGCTTGCGCCGAAAATTTCCACGCCGAACTGATTGTGCTGGCGGAAGCGACCTTCTTGCGGGCGTTCGTATCGGAAATTCGGGCCGAAATACCACAGCTTCGTCGGTTGGGGGCGATTGTGCAAGCCGCGCTCGATGTATGCACGCACCGCGCCCGCCGTAAGCTCGGGGCGCAGGGAGATGCTTCGCCCGCCTTTGTCCTCGAATGTATACATTTCTTTTTGCACGACGTCCGTGGTTTCGCCTACGCCTCGCAAAAAAAGCTCTGTGTTTTCGATAATCGGCACGCGGATTTCACCGAAATTGAAGGTGGCGGTAATTTCGCGTATGCAGGACTCGATGTGGTGCCAAATTTTTATGTCCTCGCCGTAGACGTCTTGAGTGCCTCGGGGTGCTTGAATCATCGGGGTCGCTCCTTTTTTGCATAAAATTATAACCCGAGTTTCGCGGATGTCAAAATTGCGCTTGTCGGTGGCATTCACGAGTCGATTCGTTCGATGTAAATTTCCGGATTTTTCGCGTTAAATTCGCGGCGGATTTTGACACCGTTTGCACATTTGTCGGGCGTTTGCGTTCTCTCGAATTCGGATTCGAAGCCGGATTCGCAGCCGGATTCGAAGCCCGATTCCGTTATATATTTACTGCCCGCGCCCGCGCCGATGCCCAAAATCGTTTGCATCTCCGCCATCATGCCCACGTTGTACAGGCATTCGCGGCCGGGCAGGGCGTAGCCGACGTTTTCAAAGAGGCCGACCATGTTTTTCTGGCGGTATAAATAATACGGCGAAAGACCCATTGCGGCGCAAGCGGTCGCTGCCGCGGAAAGTGCGGCTTCGACGGGGTGAATATCGGCGGTGTATGCGGGGTGTTGTGCATTTTGCCGTGCATTCTTTTGATGGGTTTGGGCGAGGAAGTCTCGGCTTTGCCGGATGGTATTTTCCGCGCGGTGAAAATCGAGTCGGCGAGTGTCACTCGCCGACTCATTTTTTTCGTGCGGCGGGAAACGGCTTCCGGCTTCGTGGGAATGCGCCGAGTTCGGCGTGTGTCGCAATTCGTGCAGACGTGAGGCGCGCTTTATCGCGAGGGTGTGAATCGTGATATTTTCGGGGGCGAGGGCCGCGAGGGCGTCCATATTGCGGCGCATGTCGTCGGCGGTTTCGCCGGGAAGCCCCGCGATTAAATCGGTGTTTATGCAGTCAAATCCGGCGTCGCGGGCGAGGGCGAAGGCGCGGAAAAAATCGGCGGCGGTATGTCCGCGCCCGATTGCCGCGAGGGTCGAATCGTTCAGGGTTTGCGGGTTAACCGCAATGCGATTTACGCCGTATTTGCGCAGAATTTTCAGCTTCGCCGCCGTCAACGTGTCGGGCCGCCCTGCCTCGACAGTAAATTCCGCGTCGGGCAGTAAGGCAAAATTCTCGCGCATCGCAAAAAGCATTTTTTCCAGCAACTTTTCCGGCAAAAAAGTCGGCGTTCCACCGCCTATATAAATTGAAGAAATTCTCGCACCGACCTCGAGACTTCGCCCGTTTCGCCCGCACCCTCCAATCCGCACTTGGCGCGCCTCGGCAATAATCGCGGAAATATAAGCATCCAAAACATCTTCACTCGCCACCGCATCAGTCGAATTAAACGAGCAATAAACACACCGCGACGGACAAAACGGTACACCAACATACACACCAACCGTCCCGCGAATCCGCGCCTCCACACGCCTCTCCGCGTGCGCCACCGCCACAGCAAGGCGCGCTTTATCCCCATTCACACAAAACGGGTCACCAAGCCGCTCCAAAATTTCCGCATCGTCGCATCCGTCCCTCATCCACTCCCGCACCGGCTTCGAAGGCCGAACCCCGGTAAGCGCACCCCAAGGCGTATAAGCCCCAACCGCCGTCTGCAAAGCATGATAAACCGCAAGCATCAAAACCCGCCGCGGGTTCAAGAAATTGCTTTTCGGATTTTTTCCGACGTCAACAGAACGTGCGGCATTATTAAATTCGTCGGCATCAAACCGCTTCCGCGCAATTTCCGCTCCATCCTTATAAACAACCGCACAAGCCGCATTTTCCCCATCAAAAAAACTCTCGACGCAGTATCCGCCTTCGAGAGAACCCTCTGCCTCCGACACATGTTCACGGAAACAAAACCTCGCCCCCGGAAAAAAAACCTGCACAACAACCTGCACCTCATACCGATGCCCATGCCCCCGCAAAACACAGCTTACCGTCAAACCGCATCCTCCTCCGACAATGCATACACCATTGCAAAAATTTACAAAATCGACTATATTGTAGAGCATCCGCTGTAAAGGGTGTAGTGGAATTACAACGGAAGGAGCCGGGCAAATGCAACCAATTATTAAGCCATCAAGTGAATTACGGAAAAATTATAATAATGTAGCGGAAATATGCCGTGCTAATAAAGTCCCTGTATTTCTTACACGTAATGGTGAAGGCGATATGGTTCTTATGGATATTGAATCTTACGGACGAAGAGAAGAAAATTTGGCAACCGCAGAACGCCTTCTGGCAGCAGAAACGGCAAGATTTATGGGTACACAGGGTTATACCATAGACCAATTCAAAACGAATATGAAGCAGGCAATCAAACACGGAGTCGGCAAAGATGTATGAAGTTGACAAGGAATACACGGTAATTGTAGACCCTGCTGTCAATGACAGGATGTACGACCACTTTGAATTTCTTGCGAGAGTGAATGAATCAGCCGCCGAAAGGATTTTAGACCAACTTGCTGACGACATGCAATCGCTGGAGCGTTTACCGTTTCGCAATCCTGTTTTTAACAGGCCATATTTGAAAAGCGGAAAATATCGATATATGGTGTCATGCGAAAGGTATCTTATCGTTTATCAAATCGTTGACAATACCGTGTTTATTGACGATGTACAAGATTCCCGACAATCTGATGATAAATCGTTGCTTTTTTACTAACAAGGGGGAAAGATACAATGATTGCACAGCAAAGACTGCGCGCAATGCTGGAATCTTCACCGCTATGCACCTTTATTATGGACGAATCGTACAAAGTGGTGGACTGCAATCAAATGGCAGTCTCTCTTTTTGAATTTAACGATAAGCACCATTTCATAAGCTCCGTTTTCGAAATTGCCCCCAAATTTACCGACGAAGACCTATATTCCGGCGGCTCAATGGTTTTGGAAAAAATACAGGAAGCCTTCGAAATCGGCTACACACAGTTCGAGTGGACGGCGCACACAATAACGCAAAAACTCGTTCCTTCGGAGTGGACGATATCGCGCGTTAAATTGGACAACGACAACTTTGTGATAATTCACATACGCGATTTAAGCGATTTTTATAAACACAAAGAAGCCGAAAATAATCTCAAACATCGCCTTCAAATTATGCTTGATTCTTCACCATACATAATTACTGTTTTCGACAAAGACGGCATGGTCATTGACGTAAACCAGCCCACACTGGATTTTTTCGAGCTGTCAACCCAGCAGGATTTTTCGGACAATTTTTGGTCGCTTTCGCCGGAATATCAACCCAATGGCGCAAAATCCAAGGATTTGGCTTTGATGGCTATAAGAAAAATGATTCGTACCGGCAAAAAAACCCGAAACGTTCCGTGGATGCATCAAACGTTGTCGGGCGAAATGCGCCCCATTGAAGTCACGCTGACCCCGGTAAAAATAGACGGCGAAGACCGTATTATCACCCACGCGCGGGACCTGCGCGAGCAAAACGAAATGATGGCAAAGCTAAAGCATCGCGAAAAACTCCTGAGTACCGTGAATCAAGCGGCGTCGGTTTTGCTTGCAACGCGGGACATCGAGGGTTTTGATTGCGCGCTGATTCTGTGTTTGGAGATGCTCGGGTTAAGCCTGAACGCCGACCGCGTGCAATTATGGCGCGTTGATTTGCAAGAGGATATTCACCTCACACTGCGGACGCAATGGCTTTCGAAAATCGGCGAGCAACACCCGCAGCTCCCCCCGGAATTTGTGATACCCTTCGGAAAATTGTCGGGATGGGAGACAATGCTGCTAAACCAAGAGTGCTTTAACGGGCCGATTTCGAATTTGCCGGAAGGCGAACGAGAGTTTCTGCGCACGCAAGGCGGACTGAAATCCGTCGTAATAATCCCGGTTTTCATGCAGGACAAAGTATGGGGGATTTTCACAATCGACGACTGCGAAAACGAACGCGTTTTATCCAACGAGGAAATGGATATAATCCGCACTGCGTCCCTGATGATGGCAAGCGCGTACACCCGCGCCGAGCAAGCCGAGGAGCAAAAGCGCGTAGAAATTGTCGAAGCGCGCAACCGCGAAAAAAGCAAATTTTTGGCGAGAATGAGCCACGAAATCCGCACGCCCATTACGTCGGTAATAGGCGTGTCGGAAATACAGCTCCAAGACACGGATTTATCGCCGCGCATGGAGGAAGCGTTCGGGCAAATCCATACGTCCGGAAAACTGCTTTTGGGCATAATAAATGACATCCTGGACCTGTCAAAAATCGAAGCGGGCAAAATGGAATTGGCAGACAAAGAATACTCCGTTGCAAGCGCAATCAACGATATCGCGCATTTGCACCTCGCGTATTTGGGCGACAAGAATATTAAATTCAACATTCACGTTGACCCGAATTTGCCGGATTATTTAATCGGCGACATAATCCGAGTCGAGCAAATTATAGGCAACTTACTGTCAAACGCTTTCAAATACACCGAATCCGGTGCCGTCGATGTATTTTTCAAATGTTACCCCGAAGGCCTTGAAATTTCCGTACACGACACGGGCTCGGGCATGACAGTGGAGCAACAGGCCATGATTTACGAAGAGTTCATACGCTTCCACGAAGGCGTAAACGTAGTCGGCACGGGGCTCGGCATGTCGATTGTAAGCAATTTGGTGCGAATGCTTGACGCCGAAATTGACCTGGAAAGCGAACCCGGCGTCGGCACAACAGTTATCGTTCGTGTCCCGCAAAAAACGCCGACTCATGCGAAAATTATCGGCAAAGAAGCGTCGCTTGACTTGCAAAATCTCGACACAAGCATAGGCACCCCGTCCCGCCGATTCAAATTCTCGCCGGAACCGATGCCCTACGGGCGAATCCTCGTGGTTGACGACACGGCTGCAAATTTATATGTAGCAAAGGGGCTTTTGGCGTTTTACGACCTCACGGTCGAAACCTGCGACAGCGGATACGAAGCCGTGAAAAAAATCGAGCAAGGCATGGTTTACGACATTGTGTTTATGGATTATATGATGCCGGGTCAAAACGGAACCGAAACCATGCACATCATGCGAGAAAAAGGCTACACACAACCGATTGTGGCACTTACCGCCAACGCGCTGATTGGAATGGCAGAGGAATTTATAGATGCCGGATACGACGACTACATCTCAAAACCCATCCAACCCCAACAACTAAACAAGGTTTTGCAAAAATTCGTCAGGGATAAACAGCCAAATGAAGTTATCGAAGCCGCCAAATCCGCGAAAAAAAACAGTGAAATCGAGAACTATCAAGCCAATTCCGATTTGCAAAAGCAATTAAAATCGGAGTTCGTACGAAATCATAAAAACACCTTCGCCAATATCACCGCCGCGTTAAATTCCGGCGACACAAAAACCGCGCATCTTTTGGCGCACACGCTCAAAGGCATCGGCGGCCTGATACAAGAACCCGCGCTTACACAAACCGCAGAAAAAATCGAACGCCTGCTTGCGGACAAAAAAATTCCCGGCGATGATTTGCTGTCCGTTTTGGGCGAAGAAACAAGCCGCGTGCTTGCCGCCATCGGGAAAATTGAAGAAGTGACGCCCGTCGCGCATTTCGACAAAGAAAACGCCCTCGTATTGCTCGACGAACTTCACCCGCTTCTAACGTCGCGAAACGCAAGTGCGCACGCCTACGCCGACAAGTTGCGCGCTTTTCCGGAAACCGCCGTTTTGGTCAAGCAAATAAAGGACTTCAATTTTATTGCGGCGTTGCAAACTTTGGATGATTTGAGGTATATATTCGCATGAATACACCCTTCGCGCACTTGCATGTTCACACAGAGTACAGCCTTTTGGACGGGGCGGCGAAAATAAGCGAGTTGCTTTCACGGTCGAAAGACATGGGCATGGATTCGCTTGCTATTACCGACCACGGCGTGATGTTCGGCGTCATAGATTTTTACAAGAAGGCTAAGGCGGCGGGGATTAAGCCGATTTTGGGATGCGAGGTGTATGTCGCGCCGTCGTCGCGATTTGTGAAGGAACGCAGCGACGAGGGAACTTACCAGCACCTTGTGCTGTTGGCGGAAAATAACGAGGGGTATCACAATTTGATAAAGCTCGTTTCGCTTGGGTTTACCGAGGGATTTTATTACAAGCCGCGCGTTGACGTTGAAATTTTGCGGCAATATTCAAAAGGATTAATCGCGCTTTCGGGGTGCTTGAACGGCGTGGTTGCGAGGCCGATTCTTTCGCACGGATACGATGAGGGCGTTAAACGTGCTAAGTTATATGAAGAAATTTTCGGCGAGGGGAATTTTTTTCTTGAAATTCAGGAAAATGGCATCGACGAGCAAAATCAGGTGAACAAGTTGCTTCTTCGAATGTCGGAAGAAACGGGCTTGCCCCTTGTTGCAACGAACGACATCCACTACATAGATAAATCCGACGCCGAGGCGCAGGACGTGCTTCTTTGCATACAAACCGCAACGAATGTGCTTGAAGAAAAACGGATGTCGATGACCACCGACGAATTTTATTTGAAAACGCCCGAGGAAATGTATGCGCGGTTTTCTTACGCGCCGGAGGCTTTGGCAAATACGCAGAAAATCGCCGACCGCTGCCACGTTGAGTTTAAATTTAACGAGTACAAGCTGCCGATATTTGATGTGCCGGACGGGCTTGGCGCGTTTGAATATTTGAAAAAAGTGTGCGAGGCGGGGCTTGAGGCTCGTTATCCCAACGAAGACCTTTCGCCGTATCAGAAGCGGCTGGATTTTGAACTCGGCGTTATAAAAAACATGGGCTTCGTCGAGTATTTCTTGATTGTGTGGGATTTTATTCGGTATGCGCGGGAAAATAAAATTATGGTCGGGCCGGGGCGCGGGTCGGGCGCGGGCAGTATTGTCGCGTATGTTTTGCGAATTACCGATGTTGACCCGATTCCGTTTAATCTGCTTTTTGAACGATTTTTGAACCCCGAACGCGTTTCTATGCCCGACTTTGATATCGATTTTTGCTACGAACGGCGGCAGGAAGTTATCGACTACGTTATAAAAAAATACGGCGCGGACCATGTCGCGCAGATTATCACGTTCGGGACGATGAAGGCGCGGGCGGTTACGCGAGATGTCGGGCGCGCTTTGGCGATGCCTTACGCCGATGTTGACCGCGTGGCGAAGATGATACCCGGCGATTTGGGCATGACGCTTGAAAAGGCAGTGAAAATCAGCCCGGAGCTTAAACAGGCATACGAACAAGAGGATGACACGCGCAAGCTGATTGAAATGTCATTGCGGCTCGAAGGCTTGCCGCGCCACGCGTCGACTCACGCGGCGGGCGTTGTAATTTGCGACAAGCCCGTTAGCGAATATGTGCCGCTGAACCTGAACGACGGCGTTGTTACGACGCAATTTCCCATGGGGACCTGCGAGGAACTCGGGCTTTTAAAAATGGATTTTCTCGGGCTTCGCACACTTACTGTCTTACGAATTGCCGCCGAAGAAGTTTTTCGCGGGAAGGGCATCGACGTGGATGTACATGATTGGCAGCACGGATACGACGACCCGCTTGTTTACGGCTTAATTTCGGCGGGTAAAACGGCGGGTGTTTTCCAGCTTGAATCCGCCGGAATGACCTCGTTTATGCGCGAGCTTCAGCCGCAATCCCTCGAGGATTTAACGGCGGGGATTTCCCTTTACCGTCCCGGACCGATGGACTTTATTCCGCAATATATCAAGGGAAAACGCAATCCATCAAAGGTGAAATATTTGCACGAGTCGCTCAAGCCGATTTTGGAGGCGACTTACGGATGCATCGTTTATCAAGAGCAGGTTATGCAAATCGTGCGGGATTTGGCGGGCTATTCCCTTGCGCGAAGCGATTTAATTCGACGCGCAATGAGCAAAAAAAGCGCAGCTGTTATGGAGGAGGAAAGTCGGAATTTTATTTTCGGGCTTGAGTCGGAGGGCGTGCCGGGATGCCTTAAAAACGGCGTTCCCGAGGCTGCCGCGCGGAAAATTTGGGACGCTATGGAGAGTTTTGCGGCGTACGCGTTTAACAAGCCGCACGCCGTAGGGTATGCCGTAATAGGCTATCAAACCGCGTGGCTCAAGGCGTACCACCCCGTCGAATTTATGGCGGCAATGATGACCTCCGTGATGGACGCAAGCGCGAAGGTCGCGCAGTACATTAACGAGTGCAAAAAAATGGGCATAACGCTGCTTCCTCCCGACGTAAACGAGGGATTCGGCGCGTTTTCCGTCGCGGGAAAAAATATTCGATTCGGGCTTTCTTCAATTAAAAATGTGGGACGAGCAACCGTTGACGCGCTTGTTGCGGAACGCGAAAAAAACGGTAAATACACGGGGCTGGGCGACTTTATCAAGCGACTTTCCGACGCCGACGTAAACAAGAGGTGTCTCGAAAGTTTGATTCGTGTCGGGGCGTTCGACTCCCTTGGCGGCAAACGTTCGCAATACATTGCGGTTTTCGTGAATATCCAGAACGGCATTTCGCAACAGAAAAAAAACACCCTTTCCGGCCAGCTTTCCCTTTTTGACACCGACCCAGAGCCGCAGGAAATCCCCGAAGGCGACGAGTTGCCCGAAATGGGCGAATTCCCCTCGCGGCTGCGTCTTTTGGACGAAAAAAACTTGCTTGGCGTGTATGTAAGCGGGCATCCCCTTGCGGAGTACGAAAATGCTTTGCGCCCGCATATTTCCGTGCGGAGCCTTGATTTTGGCAGTGGGGAAGAGGAAGATGAGTTCACGGAAGTCGCCTCCGCCAAGGACGGCGACGTCGTAAAATTCGGCGGAATTATCACGGCAAAGTCCGTAAAATACACAAAAGCCGA
The DNA here is from genome assembly GCA_009786975.1 of Defluviitaleaceae bacterium. Taxonomy (GTDB): domain Bacteria; phylum Bacillota; class Clostridia; order Lachnospirales; family WQUN01; genus WQVC01. Next base: position 3,687 of record WRGX01000171.1, on the reverse strand, counting down.
TAACAAACCGTTTTGTTTTCTCACGGTGGAGGACATGTTCGGGCCTGTTGAAGTCATCGTTTTCTCGAAAATTTACGAAAAAGTCGGCGCGCGACTTGCTGAGGACGTGGTGCTTGTTATTCAGGGCCGCGTTTCCGCCCGCGAGGACGAGGCGACAAAACTAATCGCGCAGGAATTTCTTTTCTACGACGAAATCCCGCAAGGCATCCCGCAAGATTTGAATCAAAACTTGAACCAAAACTTGAATCAGAGACCGACACATGCGCGAGGTGCAAGCGTTCCCTCCAAGAGTGCGAGCCAAGAACGCGCGCCCCTGCCGGATTCTTCCCCCAAAACAACGTTCTGGATAAAAGTCCCGAAAAACGCCGACGTCTCCCTCAAAAGCATAACCGACGTACTCGCGGCGTTCCCGGGCGATACGCAGGTTATGATTTACAACGAATCGCTGGGTAAAAAATTTTTGGCAAACAGCGCGTTTTGGGTCACGCCTTGCGACGGACTGTCGGGGGCTATGCAGAGTTTGCTCGGCGCGGGGAGTGTGAAAGTCGTGGAAAAATAGCGCGCTAAGCGGGGGCAGAAATACGACGGGAAAAAAGAGTCGGCGAGTGACACTCGCCGACTCGATTTTGCAGTAATTTTTCAAAAAGAGGAGAAGGCATATGGTTTTCAACGTTTGTCGGGTTATTTGCCGGATAGTCGCGGCTATATTTTTTCGCATGGAGATTACGGGACGCGAAAATATCCCCAAAGAGGGCGCGTTTTTGTTGTGTTCAAACCACATCCATGCGTTTGACCCAATCGTGCTTTGCATTTTCATAAAGCGCAGGCCGCGATTTATGGCGAAGCAAGAACTTTTTAAGCCGGGATTTTACAACTGGTTTTTTCGCAGCTACGGAGCGTTTCCGATTGACAGGTCGGTCGCGGCGGATATGACGGCGTATCGCACATCTATGGATTTGCTTAAAAACGGGCATGGGCTTGTGATTTTTTCGCAAGGGACGCGCATGAAGGACTTTGAAAACGCCAAAAGCGGGGTCGCGGTTTTTGCATTAAAATCGGGCGCACCGATTGTGCCTGTTGGGATTGTCTCGACGTACAAGTTATTTTCAAAGATTCAAGTGAACTACGGCGAGCCGATTTGTATGGACGAGTATGCGGGCGAAAAAGTCAAAACCGAGCTGGTTGAGCGAGTAATGGGCGTCGTTGTTGAACGGGTTTCGAGGCTATCCGCGCCATGAGCATACATTTTTACATTTTTTGTTGCACAAATCGGGTATGGGTGATAGAATGTATTTGTAAAGTTAACCGGGTATTTTTGAATGGGAAATCTTTATTGCCTGTTTTTTGCCTGAAGGAAAAAACCGCTCGCAAAAAGCGCGTTGAAACGTCGCGACTTTTTGCTCGCTGATTAGGAGGCGCACAATATGAGCGAGCCAATTATGCAAGAAACCCTCGATGAAGCATCGGAAGCGCAACAATTTAAGGACATGCTTGACGGGTCTTTAATGTCGCTTAGAAACGGGGCGATTGTAAAAGGGACAATTGTCCGTGTGACAAGCACGGAGGCGATTGTCGATTTGGGTTTCAAATCCGACGGAATTATCACAAAGTTCGAATTTACGGACGACTCCGCCGCCATACTTACGGAAATTGCCAAACCGGGTGACATAGTTGAAGTCTTCGTAATCCGCGTGAATGACGGGGAAGGAAACGTTTTGGTTTCCAAGAAAAAGGTGGATAACCAGCTGAATTTACGCGCGCTTGAAACGGCTTTCGAGGAAAAAACCCCTGTGTCGGGCAAGGTCGTGGACGTTGTAAAGGGCGGGCTTGTCGCAAACATCATGGGCGCGCGCGCTTTTATTCCCGCGTCGCAAATCTCCGCGCGATACGAACCCGACCTCGCGCTGTTTAAGGGCAAGGAGTTCCAATTTAATATCCTCGAATACGGGCATTCCAAGGGGCAACGCCGCATTGTTGCGGGCCGCCGCGAACTTGCCGCAAAAGAAGCCGACGACGCGCGCAAGGAAATTTTCGGCAAACTCGAAGTCGGCCAAACAGTCGAAGGCACGGTAATCCGCCTTGTGGATTTTGGCGCGTTTGTTGACATCGGCGGGGTTGACGGTCTTATTCACGTATCCGAAGTTTCGTGGAAGCGCGTGCGCAGGCCGTCGGACGTTTTGTCCGTCGGCGACGTTGTAAAAGCGACCGTCGTAGGCATTGACACGGAAAAAGGCAAAATTTCGCTTTCGCTTAAGGATATTTCAACAAATCCGTGGAACGGTATTTTGGAAAGATTCCCGGTCGACTCGATTGTTGACGGCATCGTAGCGCGCCTTGCGCCGTTCGGAGCCTTCGTCACCCTCGAAGACGGCATTGACGGCCTCGTCCACATTTCCCAAATCGCCGACCGCCGCATAGCAAGGCCCGACGAAGAACTCACCCTCGGTCAAGAAATCCAAGTAAAAGTCCTGGATGTCGACTTAGAAAGCCAAAGAATCAGCCTCTCCAAACGCGAGGCCGACTATATTTTAAATCCACCGCCGCCGGAAGAAGAATATGAAGCCGCAGCGGAAGAAATGCCGGAAAAAATGCCGGAAAAAATGCCGAAAGAAGAAGCACCAATCGAAGCACCAATCGAAGCATCAGACGAGTAAGCCGGGCAGTCGCGTGTCGTCGGAAGCGGAACGCAAAAAGCACGGGTGAATCACTCGCGCTTTTTCGCTAACTTGATGGCACGAGGAAAGTCCGAGCACCACAGGGCAGAATGCCGGGTAACGCCCGGCGAGGGCGACCTCAGGGATAGTGCAACAGAAATAAACCGCCGGCGCGCGCGCAGGCAAGGTTGGAAAGGTGCGGTAAGAGCGCACCGCTGTTTTGGCGACAAAACAGGCTATGTAAACCCCATTCGGTGCAAGGCCAAATTTAGCAAATCGGGCGGCCCGCCCGGCTATGGTAGTGTCGCAATAGCGGCGGCGGCAACGCCCCGCACAGATAGATGGCTGTCCAAGACAGAACTCGGCTTACAGGCTTGCTCGTTTTATTTTTATACACCAACCGCACAAATGGAGATGTACTCAAGCGGCTGAAGAGGCGTCCCTGCTAAGGATGTAGGCCGGGCAACCGGCGCGGAGGTTCAAATCCTCTCATCTCCGAAATGTGAAGCCCTTGAAAACTGCGTGTTTTCGGGGGTTTTTTATTGTCCATTTTACCCCTATACCCTTCAATTTACCCTTTACAGGATTTAGCCGTGCAAAACACCCTTTAAGAAACTGTCCATTCGGGCGGAACTTTCCCTTAAAATGCCAATGTAGCCAATAGCCATAGAAAGAAGAAGGTCTAAATTGCGGACTGAATGCAGGGAACGAACAAGAAATTTTTCAAAACCGTAATTCTGCTTTTTGAAGCGATAATATTCCTCAATGCGCCAACGCATGAGATGCACTTTGGTAATGGTAACGCAAAGCCTGTTATCATCACTGTTAAGGTTTGTCAGAAGCATTAACGGCTCTTTTCCATACCCTCTGCAAATTACGAGATTTAGCGGTTTATCCGGATAATCGGGCAGAAATACAGGAACAATAGAAATTTTACAATCAACCTTTTTGCCGTCTTTTGCTTCAAATTTGAGAACGTATTTGCCCTTAAATTTAGCGGCTAAAGTGCTTACAAGAAGCGTCTCGCCGTTGT
>WRGX01000170.1 GCA_009786975.1 Defluviitaleaceae bacterium | reverse complement strand
TCAGAGGCGTTTATTACGCAGGGACGGGGCTACCGTTTGTCGTACAGGGACGCTTGCAAGAGACGGCGTTAGAAGGTGTTGCCTCGTAACTCGTGCACAGTATATTCGAACAAAGGTGCGGGTGTCAAGTTTTTTTGTTCGGCGCATTCAACAAAGTTGTTTCAATAATTTTGTGGACCGGTGATTATTTTTGCTCTGCGTTTCCGCCAATAATCTTTACGCCACTGGCGGATTCGACGGTTTTTGTGGCAAGTTCGCGAAGTTCGGAATAGGCTTTATCCAGCTTATTTTGCAGTGAAGTGTTTGTTTTGCCGGCGGCATCAAGCTCTTTTTCCAAGTATGCAATTCGGTCGTCTCTACGCGCCAAAGAGTTTTGATAATCCTTGTCTGCCAGTGTAGTTTTGAATTCGTACTTGCGGGCAAGCTCGGCACAAGCCGCCTCGGTAGCGGTATTCTTTTCGGACTCAATTAAAGATGGGATGTTTTCAACCTTTATTTCCAACGTTTTTATATGTTCGGTTTTCGCTTGTGCTTCCTCGAGCATGGTTGCCGCAAGCTCTTCCTTTTTCGCAAGCTCTGATTCGCGGGCGGATTTTTCATCATCCCATGCAAAGGCTTCTTTTTCACGCTCGCGTTTGAGATTGTACTGAAACTCTTCGGCTTCACGAGTACGCTCGATTTTCAACTTTTTGGTTAACGTATCGTATTCTTCTTGAAGTTCAGACTTCTTTTGGATATATTCTGCCCTCAGGTTGTCGAGTGATTGTGAGGCATTTTCGATTTTTGCGGCATTTTCTGAATCAATTTGCTCCTGCCGTTCACGCCCGGATTCAATCACGAGTGCCAGTTTCTGCAATTCTGATGACACACCATAAAGCTCTTGCAATCGGGCTTCCTCTGTACGGATTGCCGATTGCAAGTCTTTGAACTTGTTGACAAGCTCCGCCGAAAAAATATTTTGCTCCACAGACGCTTTGGCAGATTCAACAGCTTTTTTCTCCACTTTTTCTTTCTCCATTTTCACAGGGTTTAGTTTGCCGCTTTCAGCTGCCTTTGCGCGAGAAAGCGCGCTATTTAACGCCTCAAGCATCTCTGCCTTCGTGTTTTTCATTGTGATTTCTTGTTCCAATTTTATCATCCTTTCTTGTTTGGACTTGTTTGGAATTTTGCAAATTTTTTGCACTGCCGGACTCCACGGTTGGCAAGCGTGATATTGTTCCTCCTGAATATTGGGCAACACGCCCTAGGTCAATGAACCCGAAAATCCCGCAATCGAACTTGCACCCCTGCGACATTGTTCCAAACATTCGTTTCAATATGAAACAATGCGTCAAGAGTAATGCCGCCGGTTTTATTTGCGCCTGCGGCGGCGTAGATTTCGGCGTATTTTTCGTTCAGACCGAAAGCGATGCCCTTCAAACGCTTGCCATTGTTACATACGAAAGTGAAAATCAGCGTTTTTTTCTCGTTTATGATGCGCACGGATTGCGCGTACAGGCCGCGGGCGACGAAAAGCGGCTCGCGGTTGGCGCGGCCAAAGGGCGCGAGGCGCGCAAATTCGTCGGAAAGCTCGAGGGTGATTTCGTCGGGTAAAATTTCGCCGTCATACAAAAATTTTTGCCGAAAATCCTCATCCCCCAGCTCACATTCGTCGTTCAACACGTGGCGCAAAATTTCAATATTTTCCTCCGCCAAAGTCAAACCCGCCGCCATTGCGTGACCGCCGAAGCGGTGAAAAAGATGCCGATGCCGATGCAATGCTTCAAAAATATTGTACCCTTCGACGGAGCGCGCCGAGCCTTTGAACATCGAGTTGCCCTTTGTAAGCAAAATCGTCGGGCGGCACGTCGCGTCGCGAATTCGCCCCGCCACTATGCCCGCGACACTTTCGTGGGCAAGGGGGTCGGTTAGGATTATGACGGACTCTTCCCTGATTCCTTCGATGCCTTCGACGCCTTCCTTGGCTCCCTCATTTACGGTTTTTATTGCGCGGTCAAAGCATTCCGCTGTTAAATTTTTTCGCGCGTCGTTCAGCGCGGTTAAATTCATTGCCAGTTTCATGCGGTTTTCGGTGTCTTCGGCGGGGGTCAGCAGTAATTTTACAGCCAATTCCGCGCTGTCCAGTCGGCCCGTTGCGTTCAGGCAGGGGCCGAGGATAAATCCTACTGCGAACGTGTCTATCGGTTTTTGTAAATATCCGCGCACGGTTATTAAGCTGCCGATGCCCGGATTTATCAGCTTGTTCGCGTTAAGTGCGGCCAGGCCGGCGGTTACCAAAATGCGATTTTCATCCACGAGGTCAACAATATCGCAAAGCGTCGCAATCGCCGCAAGGGCAAGAGCTTCATCACGCAAACCGAACTCGGTATCGGCAGGGCTCGTCGCGTCGGATACGCGCTCTCGGTGAAACGAAGCGAATGCATCTGCAAACAAAAATACAAGCCCTGCCGCGCACATTTCCTTGAACGGAAATTCGCAGTCCGCTTGTTTCGGGTTGATAATCGCGGCGGCGTCGGGCAAAATGTCGGCAGGTTTTTTGTCTGCGGCTTCGAGGGAATGTGATGGCTCGTTGGGCGGGTTGTCGGTTGGAGGTTCATGGTGGTCGATTATTACGGTTTCGATTCCAAGCGCGCGGGCGGCGGCGATTTCTTCAATCGCAGAAATCCCGTTATCTACGGCGATAATAAGCCCTGCGCCCGATGCCGCGAGTTTTTCCACGGCTTGCAGGTTCATGCCATAGCCTTCGTCCACGCGGTGTGGTATGTAGTATTCGCAATTCGCGCCCGCTGCATGAAGCGTTTTGTATAAAATTACGGTGCTCATTATGCCGTCGACGTCGTAGTCTCCGTAAATTACGATTTTTTTTTCGTCTCGAATTGCGGCGGAAACGACTTCGATTGCTTTTTGCGCGTCTTTCAGAAGAAAAAAATCGCGCATTCGCGAAATATCGGGGGCGAGGAAGGCAAGCGCGGCGTTTTTTGTGCGGATGCCTCGATTCGCCATAACTCGCGCGGTTGTTTCGCCAATCCCCAAGACTCGCGCCATAAGCGGCAAATCTGCGTCTGTTTCGTTCAAAATCCATTCATTAGGTTTCATACCGGAAAAATCCTTCCCGAAATTTCGCCTTCGGGCGAAATTTCCGCAATCCCGTACGACGCCTTGCTTCCGCCGCGCGGAAACGATGGGCTGCCGGGGTTCATTATAAAAATATCGGCGTGCGTGGTCACAATCGGGAGATGGGTATGCCCGTAAAATGCCGCAATCGCGCCTGCTTCCTTCGTGGCATATGCAAGCCTGTCCAGCCCGCGTTTTACGCCGCATTGATGCCCGTGAACAAGCAAAATCCGCGCCACCGCGTCTTGCGAATCCGCGCAGGGCGAAAAGTCCAAAACGCGCGCGGACTCCCCTTCCCAATCACAATTCCCCGCAACCGCAACGAAATTAAGCTCCGGAAATTTTTGCTGAAGTTTCAACAAATCCCGTGCGTGGTCACCAAGGTGGCACACAAGTTGTACTTCGTCGGCGTGCCGCGTGATGATATTTTCCATTTCGGTCGTGCTTCGGTGCGTGTCGCTCATGAGCAGAATTTTCACTTTTTTTGGTCATTCGCTGAACGTGCAAATTTTTGGTGAAATTCGCCGTCCGCGTTCCTTTCTTTGAGTTTCCTTTATTTGAATTTCATTCGAGTTTCCCTTATTTGAATTCCGAGGCTTTCATCACCTTCAACATTTCCCGAAACGCCTTGCCCCTGTGCGAAATCGCGTTTTTATCTTCTTGCGTGAGTTCGGCGATTGTTTTGCCCAGATGCGGAACAAAAAAAATGGGGTCGTAGCCGAAGCCGTTTTCGCCGGCGGGGGCGAGGGCGATTTGTCCCTCGATTGTGGCGCGCGTCGTACAGTCGCGGCCGTCGGGAAAAACGGCGGCAATTACGCAAACGAACCGCGCCGCGCGATTTTCTGCCGACGCAAGCATCCGCAAAATTTCGGCGTTCCTTACGCTGTACGGCGTGTCCTCACCCATGAAAATCGCGGAGTCCACACCCGGCGCGCCGTCAAGCGCGTCAATGCACAAGCCCGAATCGTCCGCAACGACGGTGTAATTCGGCGCAAGGGCGGCAACCGCACGCGCCTTTATCAGCGCGTTTGCCTCAAAAGTCCCGCCTGTTTCCTCCGGTATACAAACAAGACCCAAATCGGCAAGTGTCAAAAGTTCAACGCCTGCCGACTGAGTCATTGCGCTAAGGTCGGTAATTTTGCTTGGGTTGTTCGTGGCGAAGACGAGCGCGCTTGGCGCACTCATTGGGGTTCAATTAAGCCGTACTCGCCGTCGTTTCGTTTGTACACTACGTTAATTTCGTCGGTCCAGCTGTTGCGGAAAACGTAGAAACCGTGGTTGAGAAGCTCCATTTCCATAACGGCTTCTTGTGCGTCCATGGGCTTTAGGGCGAATTTCTTTGTTCGCGTGATGATGATTTCGTTTGAGCCGTCGGTTTCGGGCGCGTCGGGTGCGTCGAGGAAGGTCAGCTCGTCGTTTGTTGCGACGGCGCGGCGGCGGCGGTCACGCAAGCGCGATTTATATTTTACAACTTGTTTTTCCAAAATGTCGACGGTTTGGTCGATACAGCTTGAAACGTCGGTGTCGGTCACTTCGGCGCGCAAAACGCGTTTGTGAAGCGGCACGGAAACCTCCATTTTTGTTAAATGCTTGTTTTCGCTGAAGGTTACGTAAACTTCGGCGTTGTCGGGCAGAAGTTTTTCAAGCCGTCCGAGTTTTCGGGTTGCGCGTTCCTTGATTCCTTCGGTGACGCTCATGTTTTTTCCCGTAAATACATAACGCATTGTTTTGCCTCCTATGCTCTGTTGTCCAACTCGCGAACCGAAACGTCCTCCAAAATTCATTTGATGTTTCGGTTCGCGAGCAACCGCCAAACCGAAACGAAAGTGAACTTCTTTCGTTTCATGAGTATCGCACGATTATACCATACTTTGGACAAGTCGCAAATTTTTTTTGCACGTTTCCTCACCTTTTCTCCCAAGCCTCATATCATGCAAGTAGAAGTGTACAATCCCTTCTGAAATTTTATGTAAATAGGAGGTTTTAACCATGGGAGAAACAAGATGTTGCCTTTTTGACAGCATGATAAGGCATATCGGCCAAACCGTAACCATTTTTACAAAGAGCGGCGGCCTTTCCGGTAACGGCTTCAGCGGAGTTCTTCTTTCCGCAGACTGCGATTGCATTCGCCTTCTTGCCGACATCGGCGCGAGCCGGTAAATTATACTACCATTTTTTTCATTATCTCAAACTGCCGTTCCGGTGAACAAAACGGGTCAACAGCGGCGTTTTGGGCGGTGAAATTTTCGCGGATTTCTCGCGCGGTTTGCAGGATTTGCAGCTCGTCGTCGGAAAGCGCGTCGTGTCCCGCGAGCTTGATTACCTCGATAATCGCGTGTTCGCGGTGCAGGATTTGCAGGATTTTTGCCCTATACGCGGGGAAGTCCTCGTGAATTTCTTGCGCGTACCACTCGTCGAGCCGCGGCGTGTAGTCGCTGTAGCTTTGAAGCGGGTCAATCGCGGGGAAGTGTCGCGAGTGTGCAAGGCGCGAATCCAATGCCCAAAAGCATCGCGTGAAACGCTTTGTGTGAAGCGTGACGGGTTCGGAAAAATCGCCTCCTTGGGGCGAAACTGCCCCGATTATCGTAATCGAGCCGCTTGTTCCGCCCAAATTTTCTACATACCCCGCGCGCGAATAAAACGCCGCAAGCCGCGCCGCAAGGTAGGCGGGATAGCCCTCTTCGGCGGGAATTTCCTCCAGGCGTCCGGAAAGTTCGCGCAGTGCCTCCGCCCAGCGCGACGTCGAATCCGCCATAACCGCAACGTGATACCCCATGTCGCGGAAAAATTCCGCAAGGGTAATCCCCGTATAAATGCTTGCCTCGCGCGCCGCAACGGGCATATCCGACGTGTTTGCGATAAGCACCGTGCGCTCCAAAAGCGGCGCACCATTTTTCGGGTCGCGGAGGCGCGTAAAACTGTGCAAAACTTCCGTCATCTCGTTTCCGCGTTCGCCACAGCCTATGTAAATAATCACATCGGCGTCGCAGTGCTTAGCGATTTGATGCTGGAGCGACGTTTTTCCCGTGCCGAACCCGCCCGGAATTGCGCACGTTCCGCCCTTGGCAATCGGAAACAGACTGTCGATAACGCGCTGCCCGGTGATTAGCGGCGCGGATGCGGACAGTTTTGTTTTTACCGGACGCGGTGTGCGGATTGGCCATGTTTGGGATAGTGTCAAGTTCTTGGGGGCATGTTGGGTTATTGTGCAAATTTTTTGTGAGGCGGAGTATTCGCCATTGGGGGCGGCCCACGTTACAACGCCCGAAACTCCCGGCGGAACCATTGCGCGATACGTGAAAAACTCGGTTTCTCTCACCGTCGCGAAAACATCCCCTTCATTTAAAACGTCGCCTTCCCGCACCAAAATTTTCGTATCAAACGCGATTTTTTCCTTCCCGCGCAAGTCCCGCATAATCCCGTCAAAAATCCCGCCGATAATCCCCGGGCGCATTGAAACGGACATGGGCAAACCGGTTTTTTCGACGGGGTCGCCGGGGCGAAGGCCGGTCGGGCTTTCGTAAAGTTGGACTGTCGCGCGTCCCGGTTTCAGCGCGATGACTTCTCCCGGCAGGCCGCCGATTAAAACGGTTTCCGCCATAGCGAAACCGTCGCCGCGAACGGTAATCACGGGCCCGTTTACGGCGGAAATTACAGCGCGGCGGGTAGTGTTCGCGTCAAGCAACGGGGAATTTTCGCGTTGCTCGCCGCTCACTGTCGCTACAGGTCTGTCCATGTCGCACCTATGTTTTCCAGCCGCAATTTGAACGTGAAGTCTGCGCGAATTTTGCCGTCCCCGCTTTGCAAAATAAATCCGCCGATGTAATCGCTTTCGCCTTCTTTCGGCGCAAGCCCCGTCGCCTCGCGGATTTTTTCGGCAAACCGCATATCTTCGGGGCGCAGTAAAACGACGGAAAATTCGCCTCGCAAAAGGTTGATTTTCGTCAGCAAAAATTCCTCGTATTTCGGCGAATTTGCAAAGGTCACAAGCTCTTTGTACACGTCATCAAGTAATTTTGCTTGAAGGGAATTTCGCAAAATTGAATGCGCCGATTTTTCACAGCGGACGGCAACGGCGGTATCGCGATTCGCTTTACGCGAAAAATTTTTCCGCGCGGTATCAACGCGCAGGTTTACGCGCTTTTGCGCCGCCTCAATTTCCGCCGCGTGGGACTTGCTCAAATCATTCGCAAGCTGGTGCTTCACGCGCCGCCGCCGCGCCTCGACCTCGCGCGCAATAATTTCTTCAAAATATTCCGATTTCTCCATTTTTTTCGCCACCTAAACACGCCCCAAAATCATAAATGAAATCAGCAAGCCATAAATCGCGATACCCTCCGCCATTGCCACAAAAATCATCGCCTTGCCGAAGTTATTTTCGTTTTCGCTAATTGCGCCGATTGCCGCCGCCGCCGCCGAGCTCACCGCAATGCCCGTGCCAATCGCGCCAAGCCCCGTAACAAGCCCCGCGCCGATAAACGCCGCCGCAAGCGCAAGTTCCGACACGCTCTCCCCGGTTTCCACGCCATAAACCCGCCCGCCAAAAATCCAAATCGTCGCAAAGACGAACACACACGCGAACGAAATTAAATTAGCGACGAGCGCGATTTTTCCGCGCCGGGAGCGCGGTACGTCGCGTCGCGTCGCCGACTTCTCGGGGGGCAGTTCCAACAGAGTCGGCGAGTGACACTCGCCGACTCTGTTTCGCGCCGTCGATTTCTCGGGAGGCGCGCCCCCCCTCCAAAAGACTTTAAAATTGAATATCGCGAACGGAAGTGCCAGCGTGAGAAGAAACAAAGAAGCGATTAGAAGCATGTCATCCCTCATTTCAGTGAAATTGTGTGAGCCTCGACCTCTAAGAAAATTCACGGGGAATTTTTGGAGGTCGAGTGAAACGCCTGCCCCGTTCCTTTGTAAAAGCGGCTGAAAATTTCGTAAAAATCGAGCCGCAGAACTTGAATCCCGATAAGCAAGCCCTCGATTACCATGACAAGCACATTGCCCAAAATCAAAATAATTATTCCGCTTGCCGCCGCGCCGCGCCCCATCTGCAAAACAACGTGCATCATGCCCGCGTGGCTTACGGCAAACGCCCCGACTCGCACGAATGAAACCGTGTTTGTCGCGTATGAAAGCAGGGTTTCGAACAGTTCGATTGCGATATTTCCCAAAACAGAAAATCGCAATCGGCTTCGAGAGAACGTGTCGCCGCTGTCATGTGATTTCGGCGGCTCGCTTGGCGCGCCCGCGAAATACTGCTCCAGCGGATGTTTCAGGCACACGAAAACCAGCGGTAACGCCGCCACCGCGATAACGAACGGTGTAAGCGGTTGCCCCGTAAAAATCCGCAGGGCAAGCCAAATCGCGGCGGAATAAAAAAGCAAGCCCGCGACGCCGTTCGCGCCGAAAAGTGCATCCGCGATGCGTCCGCGCCGAAAAGAATTGTACATATTAACGAGCATTGACAACACGATTAGTCCCGCACCCAACGCCGCCGCGAAAATCAGCGTTTCTGCGATATTTTCCGCAGGTCGTCGCCAAAGCGGCGAGAATTCCACGCCGAAAACACTGCCGTAAAGCACCCCGAAAAACGCCGCGCTAATGCCCACAACGGTCATTATTCCGCCCAAATTTACATGCTTGCGCCGCACAAAAATGCCCGCAACCGCAAGCACCCCGCCATGCCCGATGTCACCGAACATCAGCCCGAAAAGCAATGTGTACGTCACCGCCAAAAGCGGAGTCGGGTCAACTTCGCCGTATTCGGGCAAGCCGTACAGCCGCGTGAAAAATTCAAACTGCCGAATAATCGGCAGGTTTCGCAACAAAATCGGCGGCCTAGCCTCCGTCACATGTCGCGTGAAAACAAGTGCGTCGTCGCTTTCAATTTCCGCCTCAAGCGCGTCGGCATCGTCCGCCGAAACCCATCCCGAAAAAGTAAAAACCCGCCCGCCCTCGCTTACCGCCGCAAATTTTTTTACATCAAACGCCGCGTAAAGCCCCCGCACCTTAGCGCAAGCAATCGCCAACTTTTCCGCACTGCATATACCGCTGAAAATATCCGCCGACTGCGCCGCAATTTCGCACTCGCTTTCATGGATTTCGTTCTTTATATAATGAAGGAGTTTCGCAGGAGAAACCTTTTCAGCCGTAAAATTCCGCCCAATGTCAGTTTTGGGGAGGGGGGTTCGGCTTAGTATTTCAAACGCCTCAAAATCAAGCGAAGCAAACAACGCATCGATTTCGTCGGCGTGTGGGGAGGGCGTGAAGAAAATGCCGTAAACGTGCGTTTTGTTGCGGGAGGCGGGGAGGAAGGAGAAGCGGGCGTCGCCGGAGGCGAATTTTTCGAGGCGGCGGGCGTTTTCGAGGGTGAGGCGGCCGAGGCGGAAGTGGAAGAATTCCAGAGTCTTAACGGCGGCGAGGTCGATGTTTAGGTCGGTGAAATTTTCTAAAACTTCGGCCTCGCGGCGCAGGGTTGCGAGGGATTTTTCGAGCTCGCGCAGACGTTCGCCTCGGGATTCGAAGACGGCTTCGACGGATTCGACGAGGTTTACCGCCTCGGCGGGCAAAATCGGGACGTGGAGAAGCGGCGCTTCGCCCGCGATTTCGGCAAAACGCTCGGCTTTTTGCAGGGTCTGCGCGTATGGGTTCAGCGTTGTGAACGGGCGCATCATGGCGTGGCGGGACTTTTCAAGTTGGATGTCGAAGCGGCTTAAATAGCGGCTAATCGCGTGGTTCATGCCCTCGATATGGCCCGTTATGCTGATGAATTTCATCTTCGCTACCATTTGCACCCCATCTTTCGTACAAAAATCCGCAGGCAACGGCGAGATTTTCGTGGCGATATTCCCTTTTAAACGCGGCGCGAACCGCCTTTGCGAGCATTTTTTCTCCGTGCGCAAAATTATTTTCAAACGCCGCGCCCGTGCCGATTGCGGCTTCGCGCAGGAAATCGTCGAGACCGGCGGTTTGCGCAAGGCGCGAAATTTCCGCCGCATTTCCGCCGACGGGCGCGAGATAGGGCAAAATTTCGTCGCCGCGCAGGTTGTAAAATCGCTTGAGCCTGTAGATTTTCAAAATATTTCGCAGGTTCGTTTCCGTTATAAAAACGCGTCGAAGCGAGTCGCGGCTTGGCTTGTCCAACGTGGCGAGGCGCGGCAAATTTTCATAAAATTTAAAACCGTCGGCGAATTTTTTTAAAAAATCGCGGGCGTTTTTCGGCAGATAGTGGCAAATTTTTTCGAGTTCGACGCCGCGCGGCGTTGCCCTCATCGCCAGAATTTTCGAGTTCACCGCAACATATTTCATTCCGGCGCACCATACAATACGTCGTGAAAAATTTTCCCGCGCATTTTTTCGCGATTTTCGACGAAGAATTTTTCCAAGTTTTCGTTTTTTTCGCGCCATTCTTCTTGCGCTCGTGCGATTTGCGTGGCGGTATCGAGTTCGGCTTCGACGGCGAGCCGATGTATCGCCTCGGTGCCTTCGCGCTCGATTTCGGCGATTCGTCGCGCCAAACCTTCGCGCGCGCTTTGCGCCAAAACCGCCGTTTCTTTCTCTATGTCGTTCATCGCCTCTTGTGCGTCGCTTTCAATTGCAAGCAGTTGTTCCAGCATATCTATCCCCTTATTTGGTAATAAATGGGATTGTATCACACGTTCCCATAAAATTCCAATAATTTTTTTGCCCAAATATCTTTCGAATTTCCCCCCGGCTTCGAGAGCATGTGTCGCACCGAAAATATGCCCCCGGTGACCACTACCCGCTTGGCGGGGGGCCGAATTTTATTTTTTTTACCAATGTGTAAATCATTGTGTCGAGTTTTTCTCGATATTCGCACATGCGGAAGGTCGTGTAGCCCTCGATGTTTAAATCCTCGTTTTGCAAAAAAAATTCGCGAAGAAGCCGCAATTCGCGCTTATAAAGCGGCGTTTTTCTAAGCGACACAGCCATTTCGCGCAGTTTTGCAGAGTGGCGATAAACCGGATTTTCCAACGCCGCAATATCCGCAAGAAACGCCAAAAGCAGCCCGCAAAAAGGCTCGCGGCGCACAACCGCAAATTTCAGCGAACATTCCGTCCGCGTTTTGCTGACCTTGTTTATGTAAATAATCTCCGCCGACGCCGCACTTGCCGCAAAATCCTTCAAAATCGCCTCATGCCGCGCGGTATGAATTGTAAACTGCTTCATTTGGCCGCCCTTTGAAACCTCGGTTGCTAAATTATATGCCGAAAACACCGCAAAAATGGCTGGACGAGGGGTTTTTCGGTGCAAGTTGGAGTTTTGAAAATTTTTGAAAAATCGTTGTTCTATGTATTTACAGCGGCACCGTGGGTTGTGATTTTCGTTGCTGCCGCTGTGATATTGGTTGTTGCTGTGGTTGCGTTCCGGTATTTTAAGAAATCCCAAGGTTACAACTGATTTTCTCTCGAAAAATATTCATCAGCAAGGATGGCATAAACGGCTTCATCAATCCATTCCTTGTCAATACGCGCCCGGAACTTCTTTAGATGCAACGCTTCGCGTCGCATACCGTTACGCTCCATAATCCTGTAAGGGCATAGTTTACAGCGGCACACGGCGCAAGTCTGCCCACACGCCGCCGGTTATGCTTCCATCTGCCATTACTACAAGATGCCTGCTCACCTTTGGAAATACGCCGTAAAATCAATAGCCTTAGCGTTAAGCAAGTTGTAAAATTCAGAGCCTACGGGCGTAATCAAATCGGGTCTGATTCCTATTTGCGACGGGTCGAGGGGAATGGGAAATATATGGGCGGCGTTGTCCTGCATCCCGCGTACCATAAGCTGACCGATATGATATTCCATCAAATACACAAAATACTCATCGGCGTCGGCGGAACGCGGTGCAATATTTTCAATAAGATTCACAAAATACTCGTCGGAATGCGATTCAACCCAAAGTGTCAAAGCCTCCAAAGCCCTTTCATCCGCAATAAAATCCTCCAAATTCACCAAAGCCCCTTCAAAGTCATGCCGATATTCGTAGTCGATAAAAATTACATTACCGAAATAGGGAACGGTGTACCTTAAAACAAGCGACGTCGGGTCTTGCGCCATGCGTGTTATTTGAGGGCCGTACCACTCGCAAACCTCACATGACGGCGGAAAGAGATTTTCTGCATACATCCACAGGCTTTCGTGAGGAATCGGGGCGAACATGGCGGTTCCCATAGACGCGTATCTGTCCGTTATCGGCGTGCCGTCAAAATTTACGCCAACGCCCATTGCAGTCACAACCCCCGCGCCGACAACTCTGTGATGGGGATTCAGCATATTTTCCCTGTGGCCGGGGGATTCCATCCATCCATCCACCAAAGTTCTCGCGATATTTTCACGCACAACACGGCGCGATAAGTTTTCCGAAATCATGTTGTGCGCATCAAAAAGCATCATCGGTATTGTTCTAAAATTCCCGTAAACCGGGCTTTCGTGATGAAAATAGCCCAAGTCAACCATTTCTTGGCTTTTAAACCTTGCCGCCATGGTCAGCCTTCGGCAAAACTCCAACGGCGGCGCGCCGACAGCAGCCCTTTCTTCATTTATATATTGAATAACGTCCCACTCAATTTCGCTCATGCCGCCGGTGTAAAAATAATAAACAAGCCAGTCGATAAACTGCGAATCGCTAATCCACTCCTCCGTCAGTACAACGGGCTGCGGCGAAGTTGTCGGCGAAGCTATAAGCGGGGCATCAACGCTTACATCGTCGATGAATTCGGTCGATATGAGAACGGTTTGATTTGTGCCGTCCCATCCCAAGAAATAGCCCACGCTTTCAAGCGGCAAGCGCAACGGAACCATCGTTCTTCCGCCGATTATTTGCGCGGGAACATCCAGTTGGTGCGCGACCCCGTTTGTGTAAAAAACACTTTGCCCAACGGTTATTCGGACAACATGGTTTTCACTCGCCAGAACAGCTGTGCTTGTTTCGTACTCCCAGTCCACATTAAAGCCCAACATTTCAAAAACACCCCGAACAGGCACAAGCGTTCTCCCGTCAATCATAATGGGCTGTTGGTCTGCAAAATTCACATTTTGACCGTTTGCAACCACACTTATGCCACTGTCGGCATACGCTGCGGTTGCGGCAAATAAAACCGTAAGTAGTGCAAGCAAGATGGTTCCCTTTTTCATTACATATCTCTCCCCTAGTATAAGTTTTCGCGATTACAAGCACATTATATCATCAAAGCGCGTCAATCGTGCACCGGGCACCGGGGACACATGTCGGCGGCGGCACATTCCCTCGAAGCCGGGGGGATTCCCGGCGCGAAAAAAATGAGTCGGCGAGTGTCACTCGCCGACTCATTTTTTTTGTGCTCCGGAAAACCGCTCCCGGCTTCGAGG
>WRGX01000169.1 GCA_009786975.1 Defluviitaleaceae bacterium | reverse complement strand
GAGGGGGATTTTTTCAAAAATCCCCCTCCCCCAAGGTCTTAAATTTTTATTCGCTTAATATCCGCGCCTAACGCGCGTAATTTTTCTTCGAAACGTTCGTAGCCGCGGTCGAGGTGGCCTACGCCGCGCAGTTTTGTTTCGCCTTTGGCGCAAAGCCCCGCGATTACCAGAGCGGCGGCGGCGCGCAGGTCGGTCGCGGTTACTACCGCGCCGGTGTATATGCAGGAACCTTTTGTTACAGCCATGCGACCCTCGACTTTTATGTTCGCGCCCAGGCGTTTCATTTCGCTTACATAGCGGAAGCGTTGCTCGAAAACGTTTTCGGTAATTGTGCTTGTTCCGTAGGCCTTGCAAAGGAGTGCCGCCATTTGGGGTTGCAGGTCGGTTGGGAAACCGGGGTAGAACGCGGTTTTTATATCGCAGGCACGCAGGTTTTCGCAGCCGCGCACGTGAATCCAATCGTCGCCCTCGGTCACGGTGCATCCCATTTCCTTTAGCTTCGAAGTCAGTGATTCCATGTGTTTGGGAATGATGTTGTTAACGGTAACATCGCCGTCGGTGACTGCCGCCGCAAGCATGTATGTACCCGCCTCAATCGGGTCGGGCAGGACGGTGTAGTCGCCTCCGCCAAGGGCGGGAACACCGCGAATACGAAGCGTTGCCGTTCCCGCGCCGTAAATTTTCGCGCCGATTTTGTTCAAAAAGCTCGCGGCGTCAACGACATGCGGTTCTTTTGCGGCGTTTTCGATAAGCGTCGTGCCTTCGGCGAAAACCGCCGCCATCATTATATTAATCGTCGCGCCGACAGACGGGCAGTCCAAATAAATATTCGCGCCCGTCAACTTTTCTGCGTAAATTTTCACAATTCCGTGTTCCTGCTCGCACTCCGCGCCAAGCGCGCGAAAGCCTTTTAAATGGTAGTCAATCGGGCGCGAGCCAAGGTCACAACCGCCGGGAAGCGGGATTTCCGCCTTTTTGTATCGCCCCAAAAGCGCGCCCATAAAATAATACGACGCCCGCATGTTTTTCGCAAACTTTTCGTCCAAGGCGAAGCCCGTCATCCCTCGCGCGTCAACCTCTAGGGTCTGCGCGTCAATAAATTTGCACGTCGCGCCCATGGATTCCATTGCGGCAATCATGTTCGTAACGTCCTCGATTTGCGGCAAATTGTCGATAATACAAATGCCCTCGGACGCAATCGCCGCGGGCAAAATGGCAACGGCGGCGTTTTTCGCGCCGCTTATATTAACCCTGCCGGACAGGGCTTTTTGACCTTTAATGACAATATATTCCATGCTCTTCCCCCCGGGGAAAAATTATTAAGACAAGTATAACATTTCTTAATAAAAATTTAAAGAGTTTTTTGGCGGTTTAAAGAATTGAGTAAATTTGAAAAAAAAGAGTCGGCGAGTGACACTCGCCGACTCTTTTTTTGCGGGATGGGACACTAGTAAACTGCTCCCGGCTTCGAGGGAATGCGCCGACTCCGACACATGTCCCCGGTGTCCAATGCGCGCTTGGCGCGCTTTTTTGTGGGCCGGGAAATTGCTCCCGGCTTCGAGGGAATGCGCCGACTCCGACACATGTCCCCGGTGCCCAATGCGCGCTTGGCGCGCTTTTTTGCCTTTTCTCCCACTTATTGATATAATCCAAAAAATACTCAAAAAAAAATCCCAAAGAGGGGGCTTTACAGTGAAAAAAACAACGGAAAAACCCTTAACACGTGAACAAATCAAAGAGAGGATAAAAGAGCATTTGCGCAAGGAATACCGCAAAACCATCGCAACCGCGTCGAACGGGCAAATCTACAACGCCCTTTCGATGACAATCAAGGATTTCGTCGCCGACAACTGGCTTGCGACACACGAACATTTTGAAAAGGCCGATGTTAAAACGGTGTACTATTTGTCCATGGAATTCCTTATGGGACGGTTTATGGGCAACGCGATTTTGAATTTGTCGCTTGAGGAAAATATTAAAGGTGCGCTGGACGAGCTTGGCGTTGATATGAACATGGCGGAAGAGTCCGAACCCGACCCCGGCCTCGGAAACGGCGGCCTCGGGCGGCTTGCGGCATGTTTCTTGGACTCGCTTTCAACGCTGGGGTACCCTGCATACGGTTGCGGAATTCGCTATCACTTTGGCATTTTCGAACAGCATATCCAAGACGGATACCAAGTCGAAAAGCCCGACGATTGGCTTCGCAACGGCGACCCCTGGAGCATCCGCCGCGACGAGTACGCAAAAGAGATAAAATTCGGCGGACGCGTTGTTGCAACGCGACGAGATGACGGCGAATATCACTTTACGCTCGAGGATTATCAAGGCGTAATGGCGATTCCGTACGATTATCCCGTTGTGGGTTACAATACAAAAATCGTGAACACTTTGCGTTTATGGGACGCAGAGCCGATTAATCGCTTCAATTTGCAAACATTTAATCAAGGTCAATATGAACTTGCCGTTGAAGAGCAAAATCTCGCACGCAAGCTGTCAAGCGTCCTGTACCCCGCCGACGACCACGTTTCCGGCAAGGAACTGCGTCTGCGCCAACAATATTTTTTCATATCAGCAACGATACAACGCGTTGTCGAGCAGTTCAAAGAGCGTCACGGCGAGAAAGAACTCCCGAAACTTTCGAATTACGTGCAATTTCAGCTAAATGACACTCATCCCGCCCTTGCTGTTGCGGAGCTTATGCGCGTGTTGCTCGACGAAAACTTCCTGCCATGGGACAAAGCGTGGGAAATCACCCGCGCGACCTGTGCCTACACGAATCACACGCTTATGAGCGAGGCGTTGGAGAAATGGCCGGTGGAAATTTTCAGCCGCCTCTTGCCTCGCATATATATGATAGTCGAGGAGATAAACCGCCGTTTCTGCGCGAATCTCGTCGAATGGTACGGCAACGACCCCGAGCGCATCCGCAAAATGGCGGTTTGCGCCGACGGGCAGGTTCGCATGGCGCATCTCGCAATCGTCGGAAGCCACAGCGTCAACGGTGTCGCCGCGATTCACTCCAACATTTTAAAAGAAATCGAACTGCGCGATTTTTATGAAATTTATCCAGAAAAATTCAACAACAAAACGAACGGCATAACGCCGCGCCGCTGGATTGCAAAATGCAACCCGCTTTTGTCACAACTTGTCACAAAAACCATTGGCAACGACGGATGGATTTCAGATTTGTCGCAACTCACAAAACTAAAGCCTCTCGCCGGCGACGCCGCTTTTCAGGAAAATTTCATGCGCGTAAAACGCGAAAATAAGGTTCAGCTTTCGAATTATTTCCGCAGCGAATACGGCATAGGCGTTGACCCCGACTCGATTTTCGACATACAGGTCAAACGCCTGCACGAGTACAAGCGGCAACTTATGTGCATTTTCCAAGTAATCGACCTGTACAACACAATAAAAATGAACCCAAGCATTGATATTTGGCCGCGCACCTTCATGTTTTCGGCAAAAGCGGCGGCAAGCTATCACCGCGCAAAATTGATTATCAAGCTGATAAATTCCGTCGCCGAAGTCGTGAACAACGACCCCGCCGTTGACGGCCGCTTGAAAGTCCTTTTCCTGCCGAATTACCGCGTATCTTTGGCAGAAAAACTCGTTCCCGCCGCCGATGTTTCCGAGCAAATTTCAACCGCGGGCAAAGAAGCAAGCGGAACCGGCAACATGAAATTCATGCTCAACGGCGCAGTGACAATCGGCACCCTCGACGGAGCCAACGTCGAAATGCTTGAAGAAGTCGGCAGCGAAAACATTTTCATTTTCGGCATGACCGCCGAGGAAGTCCACGCACTAACCGTTTCCGGCAACTATTCGCCATGGAATTTATACAATATGGACTACGACATCCGAAACATTTTAACCACCCTAATCAACGGCACCCTCGACCGCAACCACGACCTGTTCCGCGAAATCTACGACGCAATGCTCAACGGCTACGGAGGCGCGCGCCCCGACGAATACTACGTATTACAGGACTTTGCCGCCTACAAAAAAGCCCAAGCCGCCGTAGATGTCGCCTATAAAAACCCCGCGCGTTGGGCAAAAATGGCGATAATGAACACCGCCAGCTCCGGCAAATTCTCCAGTGACCGCACAATTAAGGAGTACGCGGACGATATTTGGAAACTTAAACCGATAGTGTTGGGATGAGCTTAGGGCGTGTGTGCGTGAAAATTTATGAGAAAGTGTGAACTTGCATGAACAAAAGTTTGCCGAAAAGGGTGGCGTATACGATACTTTCGCTGGCGGTCGCGGTGGCGGTTCTGGCTGTCTTGTTTGTGCTTGTTATAATGCCGTGGGCGCGGGAGTTTCAGCCGTTGCAAGACATCTTGCCCGGTACGACTTTCGTTGATTTTCATACGCATTTTTCGCTAAACCCGAACGTGCCGCAGATTATTTTTGACGGGCAGAGAGTGCGGGATATTGAACCGCCGCTTGTTGAGGATGGGCGCGTTTATTTGCGGGCATCGTTTTTGCGCGACGAGGTTGACCCGTTTGTTTTTTGGGACGCGCTTGCGGGCGTTTTGTTTGTGTCGACGCGATATGAAATGCTTGAATTTTCGCCGGCGGATGACTATGTTTTGATAAACGGGTCGCAGGTGTGGCTTGATGAGTCAATCGTTGCGCGGGAAGGCGATATTTTTATGCCCGCCGAGCTTGTTGCGATGATTTATCCGCTGATTATTGAGTTTCGCGAGGCATATAATATGGTAGTGATTACGTCGCGGTTTGAGTCGCAAACGCGCGCGACGGTTTCTGCAAGCCGCGCAAATGTGCGGTATTGGCCGGCGGACCGCGCCCCGATTACCGCACAGCTCGAGCGCGGTGACGGGCTGATTATTTTCGAAAGCGATGAAGATGTCGGCAACTTTGTTCGTGTCCGCACCTCGGACGGGCTTTTGGGCTATGTTTTGGCGACGCAACTCGAGGGACTTGTGACGGAAATTCCCGACGAACATTTCGGAAACCGCGTCACATTGTTGGACGATTTTGTTGACAATACCGAGCATTTTCCGCAAATTTGGTCCGGCGGCGAGGTTGGGGTTAATCTTGTTTGGGAAGATATTCAGAGCTTCGACTCAAATCACGCCGGGATGCAAACGCCGCTTGACCCGAGTTTGACGGCGGTTTCGCCGGTTTGGTTTCGAATCAGCCCGTGCGGTTCGTATTTAACGTCGCTTGCAAGCCGCGAATACGTTGATTGGGCGCACGAACAGGACGTTTATGTATGGCCGCTTGTTTTCGATGTTTGGTACGACCGAAGCGCGGAGTTTTTGACAAATCGCAACGCGCGGCGTTATGCGATAAATCAGCTTGTCGCCGCCGTTGATACGTATAATCTTGACGGGATTAACATTGATTTTGAGCATCTCACGGCGGCGGAAGGGCCGTATAAAATCCAGTTCCTGCGCGAGCTTCAAATTCCCATGCGCGAGCGCGGCGTTGTGCTTTCGGCGGCGGTGAAATTTCCGCTTCCCGCAACCGCGTTTTATCGGCGCGATTTAATCGCCATGACCGTGGATTTCGTTATGTTTATGGCGTACGACGAGCATTGGGCGACGTCGCCCGTTGCGGGGCCGAACGCGTCGCTTCCTTGGGTGCGGCGCGGCGTGGACAATATGCTTCGCGAGGTGCCGAATTATCGACTGATTTTGGGCTTGCCGTTTTATAATCGCGTGTGGCGCGAGGTCGTTGGAACCGGTGAAATTTCACAACGCGCGTTGGGGACAAACTCGACACGCGCGTTTTTCGAAGAGCGCGGCGTGACTTGGATATGGGATTCGGAAATTGGCTCGTATTTCGGCGAGGTCGCGGCATTCGAGGACGGCGAAACCGTAATTTACCGCGTGTGGCTTGAAGACGCGCGCTCGATTCAGGAAAAAATGCACGTGTTTTCCGGCAATAATTTGGCGGGCGTCGCCGCTTGGCAGCGGGTTTTGGCGATTGATGAATTTTGGGATGTTATTGCACCGTATTTTTAGAAGGTGTGTTCATAGCACGGAATGCCGAATTGGCGCGGCAAAAATTTGACCGCCAAGTCGGAGTTTCGTGCTATGAACATACCTTCTTATTGAGGCGATTTTGTGGGTCGTGAATCGGTTGATGTGAAAATTAGAAATTTGACTATTTTGGTGGTTCTGCTTCCGCTATTGGCGGCGGCGCCTGTTTTTTTGTTGATGTTTTTTTTGCCGAAATTTGTTTGGGCCGGGGTTGTGGGTGGACTTTTTTTGGCAGGAATCGGAATTTTTTTTGTGCGGGACGGTATTGTGAAGTTGGCGGACGAAATGAAGGGCGAAATTGAGCAAGCCGAACTTGCGCACGACCAGCTTTCGCAAATGCAAAAAAACCTGTTCCGCGATATTGACACGCTTTCGAAAAACGGTACCGCAATTGATGCCGCTAAGTATTCCGACGAATTTGGCGAAGTTGTGCAGAAAATTAACGCGATAATTTCATCGCAGGCGAATATTGACGCCGCCGTTGTCATGTCTCTGAAAAATCTTGAATCGGGAGATTTAAAAATAAGCCCCGTTCTCGGGCGCACCGAAATCGGTGCCGCAACGGATGATTTGCGCAAAAAAATTGAGAATATACATCGGGAACACCAAAGCGCGCTTGCATCAGCCGAAACCGCGAAAAAAGACGCGGAAATCGCACGAATCGAAGTCGCCACGGCACGGCGAGAGACCGCCATCGCCCGCGAAGATGCCACAATCGCGCGTCGCGAGGCTTCTACCGCAAATACGGACGCCGCGAACGCGCGCCGCGAGGCCGCCGCCGCCGAACGCCGCGCCGAACGTTTTCGCCCCGCAGGGGTCGCGGGGGCTACGAAACCGATGCCCGCACGCACCACTTATTCGCCGCTTTCCCCGCCCGCCGCATCGGCACGCGACGACATCCGCTCCACCCGCCGTTTCTCAACCCCGGGCGCAACCGTACCCTCGTTAAAATCCACAAAAATAGTTGCCCCTTCCGGCGCGCATGAGTACGACCGGAAGGATTATGGTAAATATTAGTGTCCCATCCCGCTTGGCAAAAAAGTTACGCCCGTACAATCGGTGGTGTTAGTGTCACTAACATCATCGATTTTTTTTAATCCCCTTGATGTGAATTTATCTGCGTTTCAGGCATGTGATTCGTCAACGAAACGCGGGGTTTGCAGTTTTTGGAATGATGTGTTAAAATTTGGAGGAAATAAAAAAACCGCAATGGCTGTAAGGTGTCTCACCACCTTACAGCGGCAGTAGGGACGAAACCCCATCACCTACGTACCAAGGCAAACGCCTATCATTACGGCAACCTCAAGCATACCACATTTATCCTCTTTCATCCACGCCCGTTTTTTTGGCTGGACTTTTATGTGTGTTGCTTTGTTTCTGTGTGGTAGAAACGGGGTCTTTAGCTTGGATTTAAATTTCCGGCTCGTGGGTGGTAGCAGAGATTTTATCTGCCGTCCCCGCGGGCTTTTTTAGTTCGGCATGGGTGGTGGTTTTTCCACCCCCATGCATTTTTTTAATCGATAAATTATCTAATCACCGGCCAAAACGAGCCGCAAAACAAAAACTGAGTCGGCAAGCGTCACTCGCCGACTCAGGAACTGTCCGGAAATAACTTGACTGTTTGGGCTTGTCTTTTTGCCGCACTGCTTCGTCGCAAAAAACCTTGCGACACTCTAGGTCGCGGCGGTTTTTGCTCCTCGCATTGCGACAAAAATCCTGCGCCCAAACAGTCAAGTTATTTCCGGACAGTTCCTCAGTTAAAGCCGCCGCGCGGCGCGGAATATGTAAAGCCTCCGGTGGAGGCTTTTGTTCTTATTCCTTTCCTTTTTCGGTTTCGCCTAAGGTTTTTTTGATTGAACCTTTGAGCATTTTTAATTTTTGTGCGTCCGATATGTCCTCTGCATCAATGATTTCGAGTTGCAGATTGAAAATAGCCTCGCAATCGATTTGCGTCATAACCTCACCTCTTTTTTGTTTTTTTGCGTTCTTTGCGCCGTCCTTGATACGACGTGACGGCGGCGGTACACTCGGAGCGCGGGAAGGGAAACAAGCAGAAAGCCCACGCATTTTCAAGTTAGCCATCCGACAACCGCGCCTTTCGGCGCGAATCGTTTACGCTGTAATTTTACATATTTATAACACATCAACGAGAAGCGCGATAGTCTGACTTGGGGGTGTAGGTTCTGCGATAATGTCTCAATTGAAGCGAAAAATAAACCCGCGCAAAATGTGGGGAAACGGTCTGCGCCTAAGCGGCTATTTTGCTACGTTTATTACCTGTAGCCCTTGTCGCTGTGCATATCTCACCGTATGCCCTGTTCCGCTAATATCCTTGACTAGCGCACAAATACAAAAAACCGAGTTATCCACCATATACTGATTACGCTCCTTCATGCAGTCGGACGTATATTCTTCCGATACATAGTAAATCTCGTCAGCTTCGTTTAATAATGAGCGGTATAGCTGTTTTTGTTTGCCCGTCCATTTTTCATCTTGGTTTCGGCATGGCAAGGCAAAATTTAAGCGAATGTCAACACCTTGCTCTTTTTTGCTGATTATCAATGAGGCCGCTATTTGGTCGAAGCCCAACGCACCCCCAGACAGAAAAACCGTTACTCCTTGCTGGATAAGTCGGTCTATTTCTTCATGCAGTCGTTTTATGATTCGCTCAATCTTTTTATGTGAAAGAATCCTATGTCCTGTGAAACACGCCGTTTTATCCTTGTTTGCTCTCATGCGGCTTTCTCCCCTTTCAATACATAGGCAATATTGCCTATCACTACCCACCTTAATTATAGGCAATAATGTTTATATGTCAATGGTGCCGAGGAGAATATTTTATGATTTCGTATGAGCCATTGTGGAGGACGATGGAAGAAAAGAAGGCTTCAACATATACCTTGCAAGTCAAAGGCGGTATAAGCAGTTCAACAATCCGCAGAATGAAAGCTAATGAATCAGTATCAACCAATACACTTGATGCTCTTTGTAAAATCCTTGGCTGTAAACTGCACGATGTGGCTGAATACTTGCCTGATGTTGAAGATGATGACAGTGTTATCCTGCATGATGCGTAGTTGCGTATACACGCATAGCATAATTCGCACAGTCTTTACAGCGGCGAGAATCTGCTCGCCTTGTTTGCTATACCCAAAAGCTCTTCCTCATACAAAAAAAGCGACGACGGATTTCTCCATACGTCGCTTCATTGTAATAATCCCCTGCTCTGTTTTTGTTTTCTCCGTCCTCTTTGTCCCGCTATGCGTCCAATGCTTCATGCAAATTCGCTTCGTATCGGGCGGCGGTTTGCTTTGCGGCTTGCCCTTGTTGTGGTTGCAGTGTGGAAACGTCCACCGTTGGCATGTTTTCCGCAAACCAACTTGGTATGGCGGCGGCAAGGACGGCTAACATTTCATTTTCACTCATGCCCTCCGCCCAGCCACATTCCTGCGGCAACGCACGAAGCCAACCAACTCGTGCTTCGTGGTCGGCAGCGTCCCATGCCTCATTGTAGATGGAAATAAATTCAGCAGCTCTTGCGTTCTCGGCGGGAGTGGAGCGCATAGTCCAACCACCTGTCGTTAATTCTGCAATTACATTGCCGCTTGAGTCTTTGAACTCGTACAGCAATCTTTGTTGCCCATGATTTGAACTGGCGGAAAAGGGTACATCCCCAAACATTAACTTCCAAACCATTTCTTCGTATGAAAACTCATTCCATGTCCTCGCCCTGTTCATTATAGTAGACATCGCACTTGGAAGCGCATTGTTTATAATTCCTTCCCTGTCTGGGGAAACCACGGATATAAAGCTACGTTCCAAAACACGAATTTCGCTGTTTGGGTCTTGGCTTCGACGCCTTCCCGCAGCATGGTCGCGCTTTGCTATTTCTGCAATCCTTTGCTCAAATTCCTCGTCGCTCATTTTCGGTTCGCTTCGGGAAAGTATGAAGGCAGGCAAGTTGACGCGGGGCTGTACTGTGCGGTTTGCGCCCGTGCCAAGTCCAACAGATGAAACACCATTTATTAACATAAAAACCTCCTGCTATTTTTTTTCGTACTTACCATGTGCATCGGCATATTTTCTCGTTTGTATTAGGGACGCACTTCGATTTGCAATCAATTCGTATATGTGTATTCGATTGTAAGGCTTACGTTGCCGAACTGTCGGGAATCCGGGAACAAAGAATTGTTTCTCCCGTACCAGCTAACTGTCCATGTGGCATTTGCTAAATGGTTCCAAAAATCAAGCATATGACCACCCATCGGAGCGTTTTGTTGCCCTTCCCACGCTATGTCCATAGTGTGGTTGGGACGCGAAGAGCTTGTTACAAATAAGCTCGACGGCGTGATAGCACCACTTGCGCTTCCTACGTTTACGGAAACTCTCGTTACTCTTGCGCCTGCGGGTAGATTAGTCGCATTTACAGATAATATGGTAGCGGACAAAGAAAACGGCTATCCTTCGCAAAGTAACGCGAAAGACAGCCGCTTTTTATTTGAATCGGTGAAGCTATCTACTTCGTTCGTTCGTCCGTTCGTTCGAGACGATTGTGTTCACATCGGTATTACTCGTAATCTGGCATTTGCAGTGCCGCGCCTGTCGTAACGTCAATTTGCAGTGCCGCGCCTGTCGTAACGTCAATTTGCAGTGCCGCGCCTGTCGTAACGCTAGGCGCGCCGTCATTGACGTCAAGAGACAGAGACGATTCAAGCGATTGTGTTCCCGCCGGTGCTATCACCGCGTGTGTAACACCAAATATGATACGACCTCTGCTGTCCGGACCGATTTCTCCCGTATGCACAGTGATTGTTCCGGGCAAACTGGCGGCGTAACCGTGCCATTGACCCCCAACAAATCTCGCAGACGCGCTCAATCGAATATCATGGGTTTCGGTGGTGAAAATTGGTGTAGTTGTGGGCGAGGTAAATCGCGGCACAGCCACCCAGCGTGATGTGTCCGGATTCCGTATATTGTACACAACGCTTCTGTTAACGCCCGCAACGCTAACGGTTCGCTGCAGATGAGCCGGGTTGAGCCTGCGAGTGCTTGCAATAATAGGAACTATCCGCGTTCCTACCATGCCCGGCGGCATTAACGGTGCGCGCGTCAGCGGGACTATAACTTGATTCATGCTTCGCGTTCTTCTGCCGGTTGCTGCCGTGCGAAGAAGTATTGTCGTTTCGCCTGTAATATATTGAGAGACATTAAGCGGCACCGCGCGGTTTCTTGCATCAAGCTCGAACCCGGTGTCTCCTGGTCTGCGCCATGTCTCGCCACCGTCAACCGAATATTCATCACCTATTCTGACCCTGAGAGTTTCCGGTGCGTAAGCTATCCGGACGCTCAATGCCCTTCGGAATTGTGCGGGGCGAACGCGAAACGGTCTGCCTGCGGGGGTGAAATTCGCGGCTTCGCCGCTTGTCCCCGTCGGCGCGGAAGCAACGCTGCGAAAAAAGTGTGTTGAGCGTTCGCCCGTGGGCAAAATCTCGATGCTGAATCCTTGCGGCAATGTCTCCCATTGAGGGCTTGTCGGTATGCGCCCTCTGTCGTCACCCTCTACGCGTTCGTACAAAAGACCGGGCGCGGCGGGCGGTCTTGCGGCGGTATTGTCCCTTGCGGGTCTTGCGCGAAGCGTCCATGTGTCCGCGCCGTACCATGGGCGAAGCCGCTCGGCATTGGCTCGCGGGCGACGGTTTATTGTCGGAAAAACGATTTGCGTTGCTTCATTTCCGCGAGCTTCGCGGACTGTGAGCGTCAGTTCCCGATTAAGCAAGTGGCTGATTGAACCGCCGTTTCCGGGCTGTTGCGCCGCGCGACGATTCCAGCTTCGCCCGTTCGCACTAAATTCCGCCGCCGCAAAGGGCAGTCCGTGGATTGTTTCCGTTGTGAGGTTTATAAATACATTAGCGTTGTTTGTGGCGTGTACGATTATGTCTCCCAGACCGCCGCCGCATACACAGGGGAATCTCTCGCAATCAAGGCAACACGCACAATTTGCTTCGGAATTATTGCACCCCGAACAAAGCCCGGATGCCGCTCGCAAATTCAAAAATGTTTCGCCTGTTCCGCCGCCGAGTACCCGCACGGGGACGTAGCTATCGGAAGATGTACCGTCGCCTAAGTTGCCTGATTCACCAATCCCCCAAGCCCATACCGCGCCATTTCCGTCAATGGCTATCGTATGCCCGCCTCCCGCCGAAATTGCTTCCACGTTGCGGATGTTAAGTGTTTGCACGGGGACGTTTATTCCCGTCGAACTTGATGTGCCATTGCCCAGTTGACCAGCAATATTGCATCCCCACGCCCAAACCCTGTCGTTATCGACAATGGCTACGGTATTCTGACCATTTGCGGCTATTGCAGTTACGCCACTGAGCCCTTGTACTTGCACAGCATCCCAGCTATTAGTAAATGTGCCGTTGCCCAGTTGGCCTCTATAATTATTTCCCCAAGTCCAAACCGTGCCGTCCTCTCGAAGGGCTGCATAATGGAACTCTCCCGCCGCAATTGACGTTATGTTGCCGGTAAGACCTTCTACCATTTCGGTGTTAGAACGCACTTCCCAAACTCTGCTGTTGCTGTCAAGAACCACAAGGTGGGAACCCATCGCAATTGCGGTTGCCCCACCATAAAACCCCGGCACTTGCTCGGCGAACCAACCAAGACTCCACTCCCAAACCGTGCCGTCATCTCTAAGGGCGACACTTTGACCTGAACCTGCCGCGATTGCTACTATATTGCCGTCGAGACCTTGCACTTGCACGGGAGTGTGATTTACTCCCTCCCCCCACTCCAAAACCGTACCATCCTCTTGAAGTGCCAAAGTATGCATGTTACCCGCCGCAACCGCCACTATGTTTTCCAGAAACCCATTGTTGTCGACACCGCGTACTTGCACCGGGGTGTGGCGTCCGGTTGTAGTGCCGTCGCCTAATTGACCGTCCCTGTTATCTCCCCAAGCCCAAACAGTGCCGTCATATCTGAGAGCTACAGTATGGTCTCCACCCGCTGAAATCATCGGCTCGGTGGTAAAGCTGCTTGTAGGCTCAATGACGCCTACTGCGCCTGTCTCCTGCGCAAACGCCATCGGCATCATGCTAAAAATCAGCACAAACACCAAAAGCACCGCCGCCATTCGTTTCGGATTCTTCATTTTGTCCCCTCTTTCTGTTTGATTTTTTATGTTGCTTGTTGCATGTTGCTTTTGGTTTAACTTGGAAAAAATTTTTCTACCCTGTGAGCCAACTATAAAAACCTGTACCTTTTTATAGCGACCGCTCGTGGGGAGAATATCACGCAAAAAGTTGGAAGTCAATACCTTTTTTTCCATTTTTCGCATTTTGTTGACAAGCCACGACAACCAAAGGGCAATTTTAGACCGCTATAAAAAGGTACACCTTTTTATAGCGACCGCTATTTTTGTCCGCCGCGGAATTCCCGCAAACGGTTG
>WRGX01000168.1 GCA_009786975.1 Defluviitaleaceae bacterium | reverse complement strand
CCCCGCCGAGACGGATTGTCAGGGATTTATCGCGCTTGTTGCGGCGGGGAAATTTCGCGAGGCTGTTGAGCTTATGCACGATGCGCATCCCTTTCCGGCGTCGGTTTCGCGGATTTGTCCGCGCCCTTGTGAGGAAAAGTGCCGTCGCGCGGTCAAGGACGAGGCTATAAATATTGCGGGGATTAAGCGATTTGCGGCGGACTTCGCGCTTTCGGCGAAATTGAATATTACGCCGAAAACCGCCGATGCTACGGGGCGTTCTGTTGCAATCGTCGGCGGCGGCCCGGCGGGGTTGACCGCCGCATTTTTTTTGAAAAAAGCGGGGCATGGTGCCGTCGTTTTTGAGGCGATGCCGAAATTTGGCGGGTTGCTTCGTTACGGAATTCCCGAATATCGCTTGCCTAAAGCCGTTCTGGATGCGGAAATCGGCGCGCTTGAGCGCATGGGCATAGATTTGTTCCCGGGCGTTGCAATCGGGCGCGATTTGACGCTTGAATTTTTGCAAGCGCGATACGACGCAGTGATTATCGCGGTCGGCGCGGGGATTAGCAAGCCGATTTGGTGCAAGGGCGAGGACGCCGAGGGCGTTTTTGGCGGGATAGATTTTTTAAAAACCGTGGCGGAGAACAAGCCGCCGAAAATCGGGCGGCGCGTGGTCGTTATCGGCGGGAGCAATACCGCGATGGATGCGGCGCGGACGGCGCGGCGGCTTGGGGCAGATGTAATCGTTGCGTATCGCCGCACGCGAGACGAAATGCCTGCCGAAAGAATCGAGGTCGAAGAAGCCCTTGCCGAGGGCGTGAAATTTAATTTCCTTACCGCGCCGCTTGAAATTTTGGCGGAAAACGGGCGCACCTATGCGATAAAACTGCAAAAAATGAGGCTTGGCGAACCCGACGAAAGCGGCCGCAGAAGCCCCGTTCCCGTGGAAGGCGGCGAGGAAACCCTCGAAGCCGATACGATTATCGCGGCAATCGGGCAGGATGTGTCGACGGACGGGCTTAATCCGCTTGAAAGTTTGAAGGTCGCCGACGATTTTCGCACGAACCTGCCCCGCGTTTTCGCGATTGGTGACGCCACGGGAAAAAGTTGGTACGCGATTGACGCGATTGGACATGGGCGAAAAGTGGCGGAGATTGTGCATGGGGAGTTTTGCTCGTTCGCGGCAATCGCGGGGCGCGGAGCTTCTGCCGAGTCTTGCCCCATCTCCGAACAGCTCCCGGAAATCCTCGTGCGCGAGGAAAAAACCGCCCGTGATTTGGCGCACATGAATGAAGCGGCGCGGCAAAACGCGGCGCATATGATTCCCGACGATGTGCGGGGAAATTTCGCGCCGGTGCAAGCGGGGCTTTCGCCCGCGGAGGCCGCCGCCGAAGCGGCAAGGTGCCTCTCTTGCGGATGCGCGGACTTTTTCGAATGCAAACTGGTCGCGCTGGCGAATATTTACGGCGCGGAAGCGGATAAGTTTTCGGCGGAATTTCACAGAAAACCGAAACACGAAATCGACACGAGTAATTTTTATTTTCATCGCGATATGAACAAATGCGTTTTGTGCGGACTTTGCGTTGCCGCGTGCGCGGCGCGCCAAGCGCGCAGCGGGAACCGGGGGCATGTGTCGGTGGCGGCACATGCTCTCGAAGCCGGAGAACGGCACGCGGCGCGCCAAGCGCGCAGTGAGAACCGGGGACATGTGTCGGTGGCGGCACATGCTCTCGAAGCCGGAGAACGGCACGCGGCGCGCCAAGCGCGCAGTGAGAACCGGGGACATGTGTCGGCGGCGGCACATGCTCTCGAAGCCGGGGAACGGCACGCGGCGATAAGTGCGATAAATCGCGGATTTGACACGAAAATTTCGGCGGCGTTCGAGAAACCCCTGCAAAACCGCGACGAATGCTCTCTTTGCGGCAACTGCGTCGCGCGTTGCCCCGTCGGCGCGCTTACGGAAGCAAGTCCGTTGCCGAAACAATTCGTCGCGCGTGAGAATTTTACGGAAACGGTTTGCACGCTTTGCGGAAACACATGTGGCATGAAAATCGCGACAAAAGCAGGGGAAATTTTGCGGTGTTTGCCAACTCATGAAAAAGCGCGCCAAGCGCGCGTTGGGCACCGAGGACACATGTCGGAGTCGGCACATTCTCTCGAAGCCGCAAGCAGTTTCCCGGCTCATGAAAAAGCGCGCCAAGCGCGCAGTGGGCACCGAGGACATGTGTCAGCGGCGGCACATTCTCTCGAAGCCGCAAGCAGTTTCCCGGCGCATGAAAAAATTGAGTCGGCGAGTGACACTCGCCGACTCATACTTCAACCGTCGAATTTATGCGAACACGGACGCTTCGGATTCCTGAATTTCGGCGAAAAAATCATAACGCCGCTTGTGCGACGCGACGGTTTGCTTCGCCGCGCAACCCTGCGCGACGCAACAAAAGCCATCCGCGAGGGCCTGTCCGTAATCGCGGCACAATATGGCACGGAAAGTATCGGCATCGCCGTTTCGCCGCAATATGTAAACGAGGACATTTCAGCGATTGTCGACTTTGCGGCACGACTTGGCACGCCGCACATATTCACTTTCGCCGACGTCAGGGACGAAGAAAAAACTTATTGCAACACAGAAGGCCTGAAAAAAGCGGGCGTAAGCACCAAAAGCGAAAAATTCCTGCAAAAAATCCGCGAGGGCGAAATCAAAGGGCTTGTTATTTTCGGAGAGGAACTGCCCGCCGAGCTTGCAAAATCGGGCAAAAACGGCAAAAGCGGCGGCGTACACCTCCCGGAATTTCTGGCCGTCCAAGCCGCCTACACCGCGAAAATCACCGGGATTCCCGCCCGCGACGCGCAAGTAATCCTGCCCGCCCCCGCCTTCGGCGAAGTAAGCGGCACAATCACGCGCGACACGGGGGAAATTTTGCCGGTAAACCCCGCCCTCACCCCCGCGTGCGGCTATCAAGCGCGGGAGATGGCGGAATTATTATAGGGCGTGTTCCCGCTACGCAATATGAAAAAAGATTTTTCTGTAAGACCAGAAGCAATTTCTGAACAATACTGCGATGTTTGTGGTAGGCTTTCGTGGTATGATTTTGTGACAGCCTTGCCCTCATTATTGTTCGTTGTTACAGGCTGGAAGTCTAATGGAAAAGAGAACGCCTGCTTGCAATCTTGGGCGACATTTGCAGGAGGATTAAAGTATTCGCACTTTCGAGCTGATAGGCACGAAAGCCCACGGCAGTATCGCACTGCACCGGCTCTGCCGGTGTATGTGAAACAAAAACGCTATCAGCAAATTTTCGCTGATAGCGTTTTTGAATGTGCGCCCGGGAAAAATGCAATTACAAAACGATTACAATTGCATTTTGATATGATATTATATTCGCAGTATCAAAAAAAAGTTAATATGGGAGGAATTTTTTTGGACATTAATTCTTTAAAAAGCAGCCCGTTTGCGAAAAATTTTCCAAAAGGGACAGTCATTGCTGCCGAGGGAAACTCGGGTGACGCAATGTACATTGTAATCGAAGGAGCCGTCGATGTTTTTAAAAATTATCAAAAACCCGACGAAAAAAAGTTTGCGGCCTTAAAGCCGGGCAATTTTTTCGGCGAAACCGCGCTGTTCCTTCAAAAAGAGTATGCGACAACGGAGGTTGCCGCGGAGGATTCCGTTTTGCTTGAGGTCGGACGAGCCGCAACGCGCGAGTTTCTTCAGGGCAACCCGGAACTTTCATTTTTGGTGATAAAAACGTTGTGTCAGCGGCTTGAAAACGCGAATCGGATGCTTGCAGCCGCGCCGCAAGCCGGCGCGGCTTCGCCTGCACCCTCCGCCGCGCCTATGCCCGCGCTTAAACTTAAAAACGCGCCCGCCGAGGTTATTCAGGCCCCGGAGGAAGGCGAGTCGCTTATCGAGGGACTTTTGCCGCAGGGGCATAAGCTCTACAAATTCGAAACGCCCGACGCCGACCCCGGCCTGATTTATAAAAAAATGTTTGATTGCCCCGTTTGCGAAAACAGATTTGCCGCAATGGCGGTTCGTACAACGAAGCTCAAAGCGGAACAACGCGACAAGGATTTCCGCAACCATTACAAGGGCGTTGATACAACGTATTACGAAATTATTACATGCCCGTCGTGCTATTTCAGCATGTTTGACGCGATGTTCCCGAAACCGATTGTTGCGCGTTTCAAGGAGCAAATCGGACAAATTTCCGAATTTAAACAGCATCTCGGAGGCGACATGGTTGAAGACCGCAATATAAATAACGTGTTTGCGGGATATTATCTCGCGCTTAAAGGCGCGCCGCTTTTTTACAAGGACCACGAGATGAACACCGCAAAAATTTGGCTGCGCCTAAAGTGGCTTTACGAAGATGTCGGCGACCTTGAAATGGCGGCGATGGCTGTGCGCGAGGCGCATAAGGCGTATCTTACGGCGTTTGAAAGAACCGACGCGATGCCCGAGGTTATCCAGCAACTTTGCGTACTTGTTGCCGAATTGAGCCTGATTATAAAAGACATACCCAGTGCGAAATTATTTTTCGTCAAGGCGCGCTCGTATCGCAACGGCAGTAAGGCCATGATTTCGCAAGCCGAAGACGGCATCGAAACCCTGCGCAAAATCGAAGCGGGTCAAATTCGGCTTTAATCCAAACTATATTTAATCCATAGGAGTGATTTTTCATGCAAAATTTTGAAATTCAAACGCCGACAAAATTGGTTTTCGGCAAGAATACGCAGCATCAAATCGGCGAATTAATAAAACCATTCGCGAAAAAAGTTTTGCTGCATTACGGCGGTGGGTCGGTAAAAAAAATCGGGCTGTATGACGACACGAAAAAGTCGCTTGAGGCGGCGGGCATCTCGTTTGTTGAGCTGGGCGGCGTTGTGCCGAATCCGCGATTGTCGCTGGTTTATGAGGGCATTGAACTTTGCAAAAAAGAGGGCGTTGATTTTGTGCTTGCAATCGGCGGCGGCAGTGCAATTGACTCCGCGAAAGCCATTGCCGTCGGCGTGAAACATGAAGGCGACGTCTGGGACATTTACGACGACAAGGCGCAAATTACCGCCGCGCTTCCCATGGCCGTTATTTTAACGATTCCCGCCGCGGGCAGTGAAATGTCGGGCAATTCCGTTGTCACGAATGAAAAACTCGGCCGAAAATATGGCATGGGCAGCGATTTGATTCGCCCCGTTGTTGCGATTGTGAACCCGGAATATTTTACGTCGTTGCCGCTGGCACAGCTTGGCTACGGCGTTGCGGATATTATGTCGCATATTTTTGAGCGGTATTTTACGCAAACAACCAAGTGTGACATCACGGACGGAATGTGCGAGTCGATTTTGCGCGGCGTTATGAAAAACGCGCTTTTGTGCGCGGAGGATATGTCCGATTACGACGCTTGGGCGGAGGTCGGATTGGGCGGAATTATCGCGCATAACGGCTGGCTCGGCATCGGGCGCGCGCAGGATTGGGCGTGCCACGGCATGGAACACGAGCTTTCCGCGTACAACGACGTTGCGCACGGCGCGGGTTTGGCGGTTCTTACTCCGGCGTGGATGAAATATGTATACAAAGAGAATATTAATATGTTCGTACAATTCGCCGTGAACGTAATGGGCGTGACGCAAAGTTTCCGCGAGCCCGACGAAATCGTTCTCGAAGGAATTTCACGCCTCGAAGAATTTTACAAAAAAATCGGGCTGGTTTTAACGCTTTCGGAGTTAAATATCCAAGAACCCGCGTTTGAAGACATGGCGAAAAAAGCCACCGGAGCCTACTTTGGCGACGAACACGGCATAGGCGGTTTTAAAAAATTAATGTGGCAGGACGTTGTTAATATTTTCAAATTGTGCAAATAGTATTGTCGGAAGGAGTAGAATAATAAATGACACATCGTATAATCGGTGACCCGTTCCCCGTTCTTCTTTGCGCGCTTGCAAAAGGAGAAAAAATGATTACGCAGCGCGGGGGAATGAGCTGGCGTTCGGCGGGCATTACAATGGAAACGAACTCGACGGGCGGCGTAATGAAGGGCTTGAAGCGTACGCTTGCGGGGAATAATTTTTTCTTGAATCATTATACCGCGATTGAGGATGAACAAGAGATTGCGTTCGGATTGTCTTTTCCGGGCGAGATAAAAACGTTTGATATTTCGGGCGGGCGCGATATTGTTGCGCAGAAAAACGCGTTTATCGCGTGTACCGACGGCGTTGACATTGATATTTTTTTTAATAAACGGCTTGGCGCAGGGTTTTTAAGCGGCGAGGGTTTTATTTTGGAAAGATTCAGCGGAAACGGGCTTGTTTTTATCGAAATCGACGGGCATACACAGGAATATAACCTTGCGCCCGGCGAAAAACTTATCATCGACCAGGGGTATCTTGCGGCGATGGAGCCGACGGTTACGCTTAGTGTCGAAATGGTTAAGGGAATGAAAAACAGGATGTTCGGCGGCGAAGGATTTTTTTTGGGGAATTTAACGGGGCCCGGAAAGGTTTGGTTGCAAACTTTGCCGATTAGCGGGCTTGCGAGGGCGATGGGGCCGGTTGGCGGCGCGAATTGACCGGCTTCGAAATTTTTTTCTTGGCTGTTGGACTTTCTATGGATGCCTTTGCAGTGGCAGTGAGTCTTGGGCTGTCAGGTTCGAATGAGTCGGCGAGTGACACTCGCCGACTCAATTTTAAAACGCCGATTATTGTCGGGCTTTATTTCGGCGTTTTTCAAGCGATTATGCCGCTTGCGGGGTTTTTTGCCGCAAGTCATTTTGCCGAACACGTTGCCACATACAGTGACTTAATTGCGTTCGCTTTGTTACTATTCTTGGGCCTTAGAATGATTTGGGGGAGTTTTAAAAAAGAGGAAATCAAGGCGGATTTCGCGCCGCGCGTGATGCTTCTTCTCGCGCTTGCGACGAGTATCGATGCGATGGCGGCGGGGGTTACGTTTGCTTTTTTGGATGTAAACATTGTTGTTGCGGTGGTTTTGATTGGCGCAATAACGTTTTTTGTGTCGGTGGCAGGCGTGCGCGTCGGGGTTTTGTTCGGCGAAAAATTCAAGGGCGGGGCGGCGTTTGCCGGCGGAATTATTTTGATTTTAATCGGGCTGAAAGTTCTTCTTTGGGGGTAGCGACATGTTGAAAAATGAAACGCAATACCAAATGTATCTCGACGTCGTCGATATTTTGCAAAAACACAGCTTCGATGTTAAAAGCGAGAAAGACGGCGTAAGTACAAAAATTTCCGCCGTTTACAAGGGAAAGTTGTGCGGAAAAATCATGGTTGCGGCAACGCCGCCGAAAAACCGCGAGTCGCAAATGTACGCGATGTCGGCACACGCAAAACTCGCCGCCGCAAAAGAGGACGCGCAAAAACTTGACGGATTCCGCGAAGGCGAGTGGAAAGGCATCGAAGACTGTTTGTTTTATTACGGACATTTGCCCGAAAACTCGTGGGTCGAAATTGTTGATAAAAATTTTCAAAAATGGCGCGAAAAATCGCCTCTTTATTTGTCGAACATTGAAGAAGTCGAGAAATTGAAAAAGAAAAAGCCCGTCGGAGTCGAGGAATTTGCCACGCTTGAGCGCGAGTTGAATCGCCTGGCGGACTCCTTCGAGACGATTGAATTTTATCGCAACGCTGAAAAACTGGCGGACGAATGTTCATCTTTTGTCCCAAACATGAAGGACGAAATTTTGCAAAAAGCCACGCTTAAACTCGAAAAATTGGGCAGAAAAAAAGGCATGGGCTCAAAGCATTTTCGCGAAATGGCGGAGGAATACGCCGAAGTTTCGCAAACAATCGCGATGATTATCCCCTTCGAAGGCGCGGAGGAAAAACTGCGGGAATGCGAGGAGCTTGTCGCGCATTCCGAGCGCGAAAAAACCGCCGCGATTTACGCAGAATCCGTCGAGGCGTTGATTTCCCTTGAAAAAAATTCGCGGGGGCATTCTCACGCGTCGGTCGAGCTAAAAAAAATAATCGCGGATTACGAGGACTTATTGGCGCGATTCATGTCGGTCGAGCAGTACAAAGACGCCTCCGAAAAAGCCGTGCATATCCGCGGCGAAATCGCAAAATTTCAGGTGCATCGCACGGCGGCATTGTATAAGGAAGCGACGCGCGACCTCGACGCGCTTGAAACACGCCCCGAGTCCGACAAGTTTTTCGAGCAATTCTACCGCGCGCGCCACTACGGCAAGCTGGCAAAACGATTCGAAGCCACCGCGTCCTACGATGATTCCGACGGTCTCGCGGCAAAGTGCAAAAAAGCAGGTCGGGAATTTCGCAATAAAGTTGCGATAAAAATCGCGCCGTTTGCGATTGTGGCGGCGGCATTGGCGGCTATTGGGGCTTGGATTTGGGCTTCTTTTTTTTAGCATTTTTTAGGGCGAGGCGTTTCCTTACGTTTCCTTGAACAAAAAGATTTTTTGTGTTATTATCCCCTTAGCAAGGAGGGCTTGAAATGAAACTCGTAATGGCAATTATTCACGATGAGGATGCGTTTCACATAATGGATTTGCTTAACGCCAAAGGCTTCAGCGCGACAAAACTGGCAACCACAGGCGGTTTTTTGCGCGCAGGGAACACGACACTTATTTGTGGCGTAACCGAGGAGCGCATCGCCGAACTTATCGACATAATCGAAACAAAATGCAGAAGCCGCAAGCAAATTACGTCGGTGAACAATGTGAGCGTTACCGCAAATGAGGGCTTCGCGCCCTATCCCGTAGAAGTAACCGTAGGCGGCGCGACAATTTTCGTACTAAGCGTGGAAGAATTTAAAAAAGTCTGATTCTTCAGGCATCTGTAGGACCCCCCGGCCCCAATCAACCCCGAAAGGAGCTAAGCTAACTATGGACCCATCTGCTTTAAAGGTTTCCGAAATGCTTGCGGCGCGCTTTCAAGAAGCAAATGCCGTTGAAAAACGCCCTGTTCAGGAGGACTTTCGTTTTACGTTAAATCGTTTGAGCGACGAAGGTTTGGCGGACCGCTTGCAAGGCTTGATAAGCGAAATTGCCACGCAAGGCAAACGCGTGGCACAACACTTGGACTTTGGCGAATTAAAAACCTATCGCGCGTTAATTACCGATTTTATTGAAGAAGTCGTCACGCATTCGCATGAATTTTCGCGCGAAAACTTTTTGGACCGCCGCGGTCGCCACCATGTTTACGGCATCGTGCGCCTTGTAAATCAAGAGCTCGACGAACTCGCGCAAGAACTTCTCAAAAATGAAAAGGACAGCTTGGGAATTTTGGCGAAAATCGACGAAATTAACGGGCTGCTTTTGGATATGATAGTTTAATGGCACAGGCGTTTATTTTCGCGGGTGAGGATTCCGAGGCCGTGCGTAAGCGCGCCCTGAATTTCGCAAAGAGACTTAACTGCGAAACCGAAAACGCCTGCGACGCCTGTACTTCCTGCCGTGTTTTTCAAAGCGGCAACCACCCCGACACGATTTTCGTAAAAGGCACAAAGCAAACAGGCATAGGCGTTGACGACGTTCGCGAGCAAATTATCATGCCCGCCGCGCAATTGCCCTTCAAATACAAGCACAAAGTCTTTATCGCGGACGAGCCTCTTCTCCCCGCCGCGCAAAACGCTGTGCTAAAAACCATCGAGGAGCCGCCTCCCTATGGGGTTTTTTTGTTTCTTGCGCAAAACACGCACGGTTTTTTGCCGACAGTGATTTCGCGTTGCGCAGTGAAGAAAATCGCAGGAGAGGGCAGAAGTGAAAAGTCGGATTTGCAAACCCTTGCTCGCGAGATTTTTGACGCCGCGAAAGGCGCGGATATTGCCGAATCTTTCGCGCTTTATCGCAAAATTGAACCGCTTGAAAAACACGAATTGCCGGAATTTTTGAGCCTCCTATACATTCTTTGCGGCAAAGCGCAACGTTTCTCTGCATCCGCCGCCGTTTCGCACACAAGAAAAATCCTGTCCCAAAACGCTAACGCACAGCTTGCGATTGAGCTGATGCTTCTAAAAATGAGGTAATACCAATATCCCTCACGCACGCTCGAAGAAATCTTCAAAAATGAGGTAATTTATGATAGTTATCGGAGTACGCTTCAAAGATGTGGGCAAAATTTACTATTTCGACCCGCACACGCTCGACGGTTTGGAAATGAACGCGCCCGTTATCGTTGAAACCGGTCGCGGCGCGGGTTACGGACTTATTGCAATGGAGGCGCGAGACGTTGACACTCGCGGAATAAGCCAACCCCTTCGCAAGGTTCTGCGCCTTGCCACGCCCGACGACACCACGCAGGAAGCCGCAAACCGCAAGCGCGAGGAAGAAGCGCGCGAAATTTGCGCCGAAAAAATTCGGGCACACAATTTGGAAATGAACCTCGTAGACGTCGAGCTTGCCTTTGATTTAAGCAAAATTATTTTCTTCTTCACCGCCGACGGTCGCGTGGATTTCCGCGAGCTTGTAAAAGACCTCGCTGCAACGTTTCGTATGCGCATCGAACTTAGGCAAATCGGCGTGCGCGACGAAGCAAAAATGCTTTCCGGCATCGGCATTTGCGGACGCGAACTTTGTTGCGCGTCTTTTTTGGATGAATTCCAGCCCGTTTCAATTAAATCAGCAAAAGACCAAGGCCTTTCGCTTAATCCCACAAAAATTTCCGGCATCTGCGGCAAGCTGATGTGTTGCCTGAAATACGAGGAAGAAACCTACGCATATCTTCTCAAGGGAATGCCCGGCGTGGGCGACCTCGTCCGCACCCCCGCAGGCGACGGCGACGTCCTTTCAATAAATATCCTCCGCCAAACCGCAAAAGTCGCCGTAAAAGTCAAACCAAACGAAGACCCCGTAAGCGACATATACGGCATCGGCGACATGAAAATCCTCGAACGTCGCCCACAATGCGAGAAAAATTGCAAATGCGCGAAATGTAAAGGGGAGCGGTGAAATGTATGCAGTAAGGGCAATTTTTGATTTTGATAAATTTGTCGAGTGACCGGGAGTTGATTTAAATGCAAATGCAGCCATTCCGCGTGGCGGCGGCGACGCCCTCGATTCGTGTGGCGGATTGTGCGTACAATGCGGCGCGGATTATTGATATTATTAAAAAGGCGGACGAGGAAAATGTGCGCCTTGTTTGTATGCCCGCGCTTTGTATGACGGGGAGTACGTGCGGGGATTTGTTTTTGCAAAAGGCGTTGCTTGATGGCGCGATGAACGCGCTTTGCGAAATTGGATTGCAAACGGCGGACAGCAAGGCGATTGCCGTTGTCGGGATGCCGACGCTTCGGCGCGGCGAGGTTTTCAGCGCGGCGGCAGTGCTTTGCGAGGGGCGGCTTTTGGGCATTGTTACGGAGTCGGGGGCTTTTGAGCATGACGGGCTTAAATTCGGCGTGGAAATCGGCGGCGCGAGTTGCGGTGCCGACGATGTACACGTTGTTGCTAACCCCTGCGCCGAGCCGGAAATTATCGGCGCGGCGGCACAGCGGCGCATGAAAATCGCGACGCAAAGTGTTAAGCCGCCGCGCGTCTATGTTTCCGCGAACGCGGGCGCGGGCGAAAGCACGACGGACTCGGTTTTCTCCGGGCATAATTTGATTTGTCGCGGAGGCAAAATTTTGGCGGAATCGCCGCCCTTCGGGGATGGGTGGGCTGTGGCGGAAATCGATTTAAGCGCGCCGCAAAACGGTCGCGTTCCCGAGCCGGTTTCACGTGATGACGCGCCGTTTTCTTGCGCGAACCCCGATGAAATTTTGGAAATTCAGGCGCATGGTCTTGCGAAACGTTTGGAGCATTTGGGTTACGGGGAAGGGTGCGCGCAGGCCGTTTTAGGCATTTCCGGCGGGCTTGACAGCACACTCGCGCTGCTTGTAACGGTGCGTGCATATGAAATTCTTGAAAAAAACGCAAAAATCCAAGAGCAGACGACGACTTTGGAAAATCGGCGTTATGCGAAAGATAAAATTATCGCCGTTACGATGCCCTGTTTCGGCACGACGGACCGCACAAAATCAAATGCGCACAAATTGTGCGAGGCTTATAAAATCCCGTGCCGCGAAATCGACATCACGGAAACAGTGCAGTCTCATTTGCGCGACATTTCGCACGACTCCAACGCCCGCGACGCAACCTTCGAAAACGCGCAAGCTCGCGTGCGCACCCTCGTTTTAATGAACATCGCGAATCAAAACGGCGGTATCGTTGTCGGAAGCGGCAGTTTGTCGGAACTCGCGCTTGGTTTCACCACGTTTAACGGCGACCATATGAGCATGTACGGCGTAAATTCCGGCGTGCCGAAAACGATGGTGCGGCGAATTGTTGCGCACGTCGCGGACGAATCAAACGGCAAGCTGAAAAAAGTCCTCACCGATATTTTGGCAACGCCCGTAAGCCCCGAGCTTCTGCCCCCCGAAAACGGCGAAATCACCCAGCGCACGGAAGATATTGTCGGCCCTTACGAGCTGCACGATTTCTTCATTTGGCACACTTTGCGCCACGGTCGCGCCCCCGCGCAAATTTTCGCTTTGGCGAAAAAGGAGTTCGAAAAAAAATTCACGCCGGAAGAAATATCAAAATGGCAAGAACTTTTTTATCGCAGATTTTTTTCGCAACAATTTAAGCGAAACTGCCTGCCCGACGGCCCGAAAGTTTTTTCCGTTTCGCTTTCCCCGCGCAGTTTTAATATGCCGAGCGACGCGGTGGGGTATAGCTAAAAGCGCGCACCGGATACCGGGGACATGTGTCGGAGGCGACGCGTTCCCTCGAAGCCGGGGGCGGTTTCCCGGCCCATAAAAAAAAGAGTCGGCGAGTGACACTCGCCGACTCTTTTTTTGTGGTCTAGGAATCTG
>WRGX01000167.1 GCA_009786975.1 Defluviitaleaceae bacterium | reverse complement strand
ACCGGGGAGACGTGTCGGAGGCGGCGCGTTCTCTCGAAGCCGGGGGCAGTTTCGCGGCCCATAAAAAAGTGCGCCAAGCGCACGGTGGGCACCGGGGGCATGTGTCGGAGGCGGCGCGTTCTCTCGAAGCCGGATACAGTTTTACGGCAAAAAAAATAACGCCGCTTGTCGGTGATAAAGTAAAAATACTTGTGGGCGATGCCGAAAAATTAATCGGCACGGTTCAAGAGATTTTGCCCCGAAAAAACGAACTGCGCCGCCCTCCCGCCGCGAACATCGACCAAGTAATCGTAACCGTCGCGGTCGCGCAGCCCGCGTTTAACCCCGGATTTTTGGACCGTCTGCTCATATTAATCGAGCACGAGGATATTCCTGCGATTATTTGCGTTAACAAAAAAGACCTCGGCGGGGGGGCTTTTGATGCTTATAAAATGGCGGGTTACGAAATCGTTTTCACCGACGCGTTAACCGGCGAAGGCTTGGACGAACTGCGCGAAAAAATGGCGGGCAAGGTGAATCTTTTTGCGGGAGCGTCGGGCGTGGGAAAATCAAGTTTAATCAACGCGCTTTTGCCGGACGTGAAGCTCGAAACCGGCGAGCTAAGCGAGAAAATCGGGCGCGGTAAGCACACGACGAGACACACCCAGCTGTTTCCGATAGTTGATTGGGAGTTGAGGGAAGCGGGGCTTTGTTTTGATACGTCGGGTTTTACGTCGCTTGAAATCGAACACATTGAAAAAAGCGAGTTAGCCTCGCTTTTTCTCGAATTTCGTCCGTTTTTGGGCAGTTGCAAATTTAAAAATTGTTCGCATGTTAAGGAAATCGGATGCGCCGTGAAGGCGGCGGTTGGCGAGGAAATTCACCCCGCGCGGTATGAAAGTTATGTGAATTTGATGGGCTAGGGCGCGTAGTGGCAACATGCCCTAATCAACGCTTGCGGAAATGTCGAACCGCCACGGCTCCGGCGACCGATAAAATCAGCCCTGTGGCAACGATGCCTGCGACGGCACCAAAAGAGGGCGGCAATGGGTCGGCCGTGCTTGCTTCGGGGCTGTCTACTGCCGAAGCGGTCGCGATTGCCTCAATCGGCTCACCTGACGCAAGCGGCGCAAACGGCTCCAAACCATC
Source organism: Defluviitaleaceae bacterium (assembly GCA_009786975.1). GTDB lineage: Bacteria > Bacillota > Clostridia > Lachnospirales > WQUN01 > WQVC01. Next base: position 11,526 of record WRGX01000167.1, on the reverse strand, counting down.
AACGGTATGGGCGATAATCGCCGCCATTAAAAATGTTAACGCGGCGTTGTGATAAATTGTGTTTTCATTTGTGGTCCATTCGCCGTCGCTGTCGACGAAACATTTGCCGTCGAACCGCGAGAGGTGGCGATTGTCATAAATATTGCTGCCTTCGGTGAAGTAACCCGGCGGGATTCTGTAGGGGTCGAGCCTTGCGTAGCGGGAAAAAATCGCGCTGAAGATGTTCATTACGCTGTTTTCGCCGTGCCCCGATACATATGAAAACGAAATCGGATTCAGGCCCAGCATGAAATGTGCCGCGCTTTCCATGTGGACGATGACGTCTTCGGTGATTTCGCCCGAATTAATTTGGGAGTCGATTTGGGATTCGATTAGGCTTCCCAAAAACATAGTGAGGGAGTTTTGCACAATCATTTGATTGGAACCCCACCACAAACCCCATTGCGGATAGGTAATTCGCCACTCGTTTGCGTGATATGTTTCCATTATGCGTCGCCAGTCGGGAAAGCCGTTTGTTGGCGAGATAAAGCGGTCGCGAATGGCGGGGGTTGGCGCGTTATTTTCAAATAAATAATGCACGTAGCCTTTGAAGCCCATTCCGCCGTGGTTGTAATTTACGCTGTTCCAGCCGCTAAAGGCGCGCACTACGTCGGGGTCTTCGAAGTTGGCGTACAGATGCGCGGAAAATTCGGCGGTGTCTCCGTCGGAGGCCGATACCGCGCGGTAAAGCGCGCCCGCCGCCCAAAACATTGAGCGGGTGAGTTCATCGTCGCCGAAAGTGTAGACACGATTTGCGGCGTCGATTCGGCGGTTTTTTGTGTTGTCGGGGTCGTTGACCCAGCCCCATGCGCGCAGGGCGGTTTCGAGCATTTCTTCGGCGAAATCGGCGAAAACGTCGTAATCGCGGTAAACGAGATACGCGTGCGCCAAAACTGCCGCCATGTTCGCCGTGGCGTGATGCGAGCGCAGGTCGCGTTCATGCTCCTCGGAATAGTGGTCGCTTCGCCTGTGGAGGGTGTCTTCAATCCATATTGTATTATTTTCGCTGCAATAATTCGCCGCGATGAAGAACGAACCGTCTCGCGAATGATGCTCGAATTTCAGCATTTTATCGAGTTGCCATTTAAGCTCGCTTAAAATGCCGGGCGCGTCTGTGAAAAGCGGGTTTTCGGGGTTTGTTTCGGGGATATTCAAATTTAAATTGGCGAAAACGTTAGGGAAAAGTTCGTACGCCCACAATAAATCCGAAACCGTTGTTGTTGACGGCGCGATATATTTTCCATAGTCGCCCGCATCGTACCAGCCTTGCGAAATATCATAAATATTATAGGGCGCGGGGTCGGGGTTGTTCCTGTCGGACCAAAGCCTTACGGCGACGTCGTCGGGATGCAAATTTTCGCGCGCGAAGTCGCCGGCGTAACGCTCCTCGAGGTCAAGCCCTTGGCGTTGGAAGAAAAAATATCGGATGAGGTCAACGAGTAATTCTTCGTAGACGTTTTCGGCGATTGTGAAGCGCGCGGATTCGATTGTTTCAACGTCCAAGCCCTCGGCGATATCGCGGGGCGTGCGGGCGTCGGGGTCGAGGCCCGCGTTGGGGATTCTTATAAAAAATTCGCCGGGTTCGTTTAGTCCGCAGAAATAAATATGATGCATCATTTCGCCCGACCAGGAATAGCCGTCGCTGTTAAAGGGGTCGAGAATCGCAGTTCCCAAGTTGCCTGTGTATGCGGTTTCGCCGGACGCGGTGTTGATTACATAAAAATTCATTCCGTCAAGCGAGCCGAATTTTGCGAAATAACTGACAATCGCGGGCTTGGGGCGGCCGATTTCATAGCCGACTTGATTCACCTTGACGAAGGGATACTGCCTTTCGTCGTCAGGCGAGGAAATTCTTACGTCCCGAAATTCCAGCGGATGCCCCGCGACTCGGATGTACCACAAATCGCCCAAACCAAAGGGCGTGCCGGGGTGGGCGTCGTAGAGGTCTTTAACGGACAATGTAAAACTTTGCCAGTCCTCCGTTGCCGTAAATTCCACGCCTGCGATTTCCGCGTTCCAATAAATTGTGTACGGGGTTCCGTGCCTGTTTGAGCGCAGGCCGATTTGAAAATCACGGTCGCCGTCCCCGGTATGGCGCACGTCGAATTCGAGGACGCCGTTTTCGTAATAGCACTGAATTGTAAGCGTAGTCCAGCTTGGGTTCGGCACAAAAGTGCCGCCGCCCCAGCCCTCGGTGCGCCAGGTTGTTCCGCCGCCCTGCCACGGGGCGGGGTTTACGTAAATTGTTTGGAGTTGCAGGTCTTGTGTCGCCGGTTCCGCTTCCGCGATTAGCGCGCTTGGGGCGGACGCGAGCAGCATGGCAAGAATAAGTGCTAATACCGTGAGTTTTTTAAATAATTTCATTGCAATCCCTCCTTAGGGCTGATTTTGTGCCATAAGCGGTTGGTTTGTCAAGATGTAGCGGGGATATTTGTCGGTGGCGGCGCGCCCTGAAAAAAATGAGTCGGCGAGTGTCACTCGCCGACTCGTTTTTTTTATGCTTCGGGAAACTGCTCCCGGCTTCGAGAGAATGTGTCGCCTCCGACACGTGTCCCCGGTGCCCACTGCGCGCTTGGCGCGCTTATTTCTCAAGCTCGCGCCTGAGGTACATAATGAGAAGATTTTTCAGCTCGTCGGGTTCGGGTTCATTGTTGGCTTCGGCGTTAACGACCCCCCCGGCGGGTGCGATTATTCCGATACATTCTTCGATAAATTCTGTCGACGAGTTATCGACAGCGGCAAAATTCGGCGAAAATTCAATATCGGGCGCGGACGCACCAGCGGCGGCATCGGCGACAAGAGTAGTGACATCGGGTGAAACTCTCGCTCCGCTTACCGCGGATTCGTTCGGCGCGACTTCACCCATCGCGCCTGCGACAACGCTTCGTGCCGGGATAATTTGCCAACATGTGCAACGGCGCATCAAGTTCTCCCAGGTCAAAGGCCCGACAATTCCGTCCGGGGCAAGCCCGTTCGCGCGCTGATAGTTCACGACGGCGGCGTGTGTTAACGGACCGAAAATTCCGTCGACTGCAAGTCCGGCGTTGTTCAAACTGTTCAAGCAACGTTGAATTTGTTGCACAATATCACCGCGCGCGCCTTGGCGGATTAAAAAGCCGGGATATTCGGGCATCGCGTTGCTGTAACACGCAGGCATAAGTGCGCCCCACGTCAACGGACCGACAATCCCGTCGGGGTTCAAATTGAATCGACGTTGGAATTCCATAACGCTTGCTTGGGTGAGCGGACCGAAAATTCCGTCAACATTAAGATGCCCGATTGTCGGGAAACAAAGGCGCATCGCGTTCAAGCAACGCTGTATGCGTTCGACGTCGGCCCCGCGTGAGCCAACTCGAATTAACTGACCCGGATAGGGCGGAACTTGCCCGGGGGGCGGCGTCGGAGGAGTCGGGGGAACGGGCGGAACGGGGGTTCCGCCTCCCGGAGGCAAAGCGATATTGTCGCGAATGCTCCAATAAACACGATACAATTCGCGCCACGTTAAGGGACCGATTACGCCGTCGGGATTCAAGCCGAAACGCCTCTGGAATTCGCGCACGGCGTTTGTCATATCGCGCGTATACGACGAATTTTGCAACACGGCGGGAACTCCGGGGAAGAATTCACTGATAAAGTTCAGCAGATATTGCGCCTGTTGAACAAGCCGTCCGCGCGCGCCTTCGCGGATAATATCCGTCGGCGGCGTGCGCCCGATGCCGATAATTATACCTTCGCTGGTAAGCTCGCCAAGGCTTTTTACCGCGGAATACGTGCGAGAAATGCTGTTCCAAGTTGCTCGGTCAACAACGCCGTTCGGGTTCAAATTGCCGAGCTGGCGAATTTGCTGAAACGCGCGAACCGCTGCCTCTGTTTGCGGCCCGTAAATGCCGGAAACGTTAGTAATCGCGGGGATTGCAGGAAAATTCACACGGATACGATTAAGCCACAATTGCATCGTTCGAATAGCAGGACCGCTCATTCCGGGTCGAAGCACAAAGCCCGGAAACGACTCCTCCACCCCGCCGATATTATCAGTTTCAACAATTTGTACATCGCTCGGGTAATAATGCCGCAAAATCTGAAGCGCGTTAAGCCCCTGATTCGCAAGCGTGACCGTGCCCCATTGCCAAAGCCCGGGGCAAGTCACCCTTCGCCCGTCGCAATATTCGGCAAAAAATGGTTCGAGATGCCCTGTCCGGCGGATATATCTGTTAAAAATCCTGTCAACCATGCGGTCGATTGTGCCGAAAATTTGCCCACCTTCGACGAACATTTGGTCAAACTGGGTGGAGTTTGTGATGTCGAAATTGAAGCCGCGCACGCGATACCATTCGGTAAAAATCCGATTCAGTGTAAGCGAAATGATGCAGTAAATATTCGCTTCGAGAGAGGCTTCCGGCCATGTTGCAAAAATTTCATGGGACGCGGAGTTTTTTATATATTCGGTAAAAGGGACGCGGACGTTTCGGGCGGGGGTGTCGGGGCGGCCCAGGTGGACTGTGATGAATTCGGGGATGATTACTTCGCTTAGGACTCGGGGAGTATCGGGGGTGGATGTTGCGGGCGGAATGTCCATTTTGCGGTCGTCGCTCCAAATCAGATGGTGCGGCGGGGTGTATAGGTCGGTGGTTTCGCCCGGTGTGGTTGCGGGTTCCATGTGTATCGGCAAAATGCTTACTTCTGTGTCGAGGATTTGGATGTCGTGAATTGTTATTGTTGTAAATCCATTTGCCTCGGCACGCACGTCGCAAACGGAATACGGCACGCCGTCGAAGTTCGGGTCAAGCGTCAGTGCCTTTTCGGGGGCTTCAAGGGCGACCTTTTCCGCGAGACCGCTTTCGTCGGTCACGAGTTCATACAGGACCTCGTCGCCGCTTAAAATCGTGATTTTCGCGCCTGCAATCGGCAGGGCGTCGTATGCCGTTATTGTGTTGACTTGCAAAAATCCCACTCCCGATGAGAGCATTTGCGGTTGATTGGAATCCATGTTTAATCCCTCCAAATATAATTATTTGTAGGGTTATATTATGCGGACTAGGGTACGAGTGTGTGTAAAATGTCGCCGCTTTCGTTGGAAAGAAAGAGTCGGCGACCCTCGCGTACGTCGAAATTTTTGCGTACGCGGAAATTGTCGCCGGGGGCTTGGCTTGCGCGACCTGCGAGCTCGAGCGTCGCACCGGAGGGGAGGGTTGCGACGGGCAGACGGAAACGGTCAAGTTCTTCGCGTCGGTTTGAGAGGAATAAATCGGCGACGCGAATTGTTTCGTCGGAAATGTTTTTTATGACTACGCCGTTGCCGTACGGTTCGATTGCGGAGTAGATTATTAGGGACGGATACGCGGGGCGCATGGCAAGTTCGAGCGTGACCGTGCCGTTTGTTGCCATTGATGCGTCTACATAAATTCGTTCGTTTCGGATGCGTTCTCCGTTCAGCATCCAGTAATCGAACACGCGGTTCGGCATCGGGACGGGCGTTACGGGAATGCGCAAATGCCCGAAATATCGCGATGATTCCGCTTGTATGGTGCCGATTACCGCGTCGTATCCCGTGACAGTTACGTTGAACATATCATCACCGTCGAATTCGAAAAATCGCGCGAGTCGCTCGAAGATGAAAATATGCCGCCGTTCCGCAAACTCAAGCGTGGCATAGCGATATCGGTCGATGGAATACCAACTCGTCCAGTCCGCGATTAGCCCGCCCGCTTCGATTGTGTGCGTAACTTCGTTTTCAATGTCGGCAAAAAGTTCGTCCATTATTTCGCGGACGATTTCTTCATTCACAACGTTTGCGGCGATGTCGCAGAACATTATCGTAAAAAGCTCCGCCATGTCGTCGCGCCGTAAAATCGCGCGAAGAAGCTGGCCTGCGTCGTTGTCGTTTTCCAAAACGTGGCCGAATGTGTTGCGGCGGTAATTTGAGCTGAAAAGCCCGAAGGTTTGGTCGAGGTCGTAAACGGCGTAACGCCAGCGTCCGTCAAGCTCGGGAGCCATTCCTGCAAAGGGCGGGCCCGTATATCGCCATCGACGCAAATTGTTGTGCGGCCAATCCGCGTTCGCCAGAAAAATCTGAAATGCGTAGTAAAAAAGCAGGTTTTCGACATCCACGATTTCCTCGAGAAGCGCGAAATTTATGTCGCAGGTTAAATCCTGCCACGCGAATGAATTTTTAAAGATGAGCTCGATTTCCTGCTCTTCCGTGGCGTGCCGAAACCACCATTCCCCGCTGCTTACAACGTCGAAATCGCGCCCGGGTGTGCCAAACTGTTCCTGCAAATAACCTGCATCATATCGTGTTTGCAGCCACATAAAGCCGTAAAATTCGCCGTTTATGAACATCGCCGCCGCGCGAACCGGCGTTACATTCATGCCTCCCGCGCGGCGATACAGCGCGGAACCAAGCTCGTTGCGCAAAATACCGTGGTTGCGGTCGTTGCCTCCGTTGCGCAAAACCAACATTCTGTATGCCGCAATCGGCTCGTTAAATTCGTCGCGCATTAAATCGCCCGGGAAAAATTCGTAATTAAAGCGGCCGGCGTGCGGCGAATAGCTGCGTCGCGCGATTAGGCGCAAGGATTTCACAACCTCTGCCCGCGACCACGTTCCAAAAACTCGCACGCCCGCGTCCTGCGCCAAAACGCGCTGCCCGTCGGGGTAAAAAACCTCAACGTGCATGGGGCGTTCGCCGTATTCTCTGCCGCGCCAATTGAAATTTGCGGGGGTTGTCGGGATAACGTCTGTATGGGGATTTTCTGCCAAATAGTCTCTGCGCGTCACGCCTTCTACCAAAATTCCCGTGTAGAAACAGTACAAATTGTCAGGGTCGGTCGTGAGCGAAAACACCAAAATATTCTCGTGAAAACGCTCATAAATGTCGGAACGCAGAAAAAAAGTATGCGTAACAGGCACGGTTTTTTCGCCGTCATATGTAGCAATTGCACGCAAAACAACGACTTCGCCCAACGCGCCGCGCTCGAGCGAAACAGGCTCAACATACCGTTCGCCCAACGGCGTCGGCACGGAACCGTCAGTTGTGAAAAAAATTTCGGCATAGGGGTTATTCGAATAAATTTCCACGTCAACATACCCGCCCGGGAAAAAATGCCCGTTTTCGGAAAAATAAACCTCAAGCGAAGCCTCCGGTTCAGCCTCCGACAACGCTCCCGGAGCCTCCACCGGCCACGGCGGCAAAGGACTTTCAGGCAAATCAACGGGATTCATCGAAAGCAGAACAACAGACACCGCCAATACCGCCGCTATAAAAATCAAAACCATGGTTCGTTTCATGGTAAACCCTCCCGAAAACACAGTGTTTACGGGTATTATGGCGCATGTTATACGTAATGTCAAAAGCGCGCTAAGCGCGCGGTGGGAACCGGGGGCACGTGTTGGTGGCGACGCATTCTCTCGAAGCCGGATGCAGTTTCCCCGCCCACGAAAAAGCGCGCCAAGCGCGCGGTGAACACCGGGGACATGTGTCGAAATCGACGCATTCCCTCGAAGCCATAAGCAATTTCCCCGCCCACGAAAAAAACGAGTCGGCGAGTGTCACTCGCCGACTCGTTTTTGCAGACGCGGAAAAGTACCACTATCCCCGAGGGTCGGCAACCCGTTGCAACGCATTGCCCAAAAAATTTATGCACAACATCATAGTAACAACAAGCCCAAGCGGCGGCAGCCATGTCCACCAAAAGTATCTTAAATAAAACGGATTGACGGCATTTTGCAGCATCACGCCCAAGGAGGGATAGTCGTATCCAAGGCCGAAACCGAGCAGGGAAAGCCCGGTTTCGATGCCGATATTTGCCGCGAGGGTCAGGACGAAATTTGCGACGGCGATGTCAACGATATTTGGCAGGAGTTCGCGGAAAATTATAACGATATTCGGCGTGCCGAGAGTCTTCGAAGCGGCGATGAATTCCGATTCGCGTACGGAAAGCGCGGCGGCGCGGATTAGTCGCGCGCGAAAAATCCATGTGAACAGGCTGAAAAAAAGTATGAAATTGAACACGGTTTTGCCGAAAATATTGAGCAAAACGACCGTGACCATCAGGAACGGCAGCATCGACCATGTGTCGGTCACGCGCATGATTATATGGTCGATTTTTCCGCCATAAAAACCCGAAAATACGCCCACGGTCGCGCCAAGGGCAAAGGAAAAAAACGTTACCGCGAAAGCGAGAAAAAACGAATTTCGCGCCGCGACAAACAAAAGATAGACCTGATTGCGCCCCATTTCGTCCAAGCCGAGAAACGTCTCCGACTCTGCCGGCGAAACGGGAAGGATTGTAGGCGAAACCCACGCAACGTCATAAAAACGCGCAACAATCGGCGCGCCAATAAACACGGCGGGCAAAATTATCGCCAAAATAATCGCGCCGCACAACGCAAACGGGTCACGCCGAATCTCCAAACAAAACATCCTGAACACAGCACAACTTCCTTCCAATGAAGGGGTCAAGGGGCTTCGCCCCTTGCGGGGGTTCGGGGGCAGAGCCCCCGAGGTCTTAAAATGTATTATGAATAACCTTGCCCTTTCCCCCGAGGATTATTACAAATTTTTTCACCGGAAAGTGGTTGAGCGAAATTCTTGAAGAAAATTTTTGAATTCTCCACGAAAAAAACACGCGCAAACAGGGGCCGCAAGCCCCGTTTGGCGTGTTTTTTCTTTTTAATCAAATAATTCTGCAAAATGCATCAAAATATGATATCATACTTTTCTCCATTCGCTGAACGCACAAATTCTGATGAAAATTGGTCGCCCGCGTTCCCTTCTTCGAATTTTCACACTTTTCCTCGTCTGAAATCCGTGATGCGTCTCGGAACAATGCCCGATTAACGAGAGAATTATCAGGACGCATCAAGTATTTCAGACACGGAAAAGCATCATAACGCATCCGATTAATATTAAAATATTAGGGCGTGTAAGATGACCGCAAATAACGTCATGCTGAAAAGACGCACATTAATACACGTTTTTAACGAACTAAAGCATCACCGTGTAGTAGCTGTTTGCGCTCCGGCCGGCTATGGCAAAACCGTAGCCGTAACCGAGTGGTTGTCAAAAGACACCCGCGCAAAAGCCATTTTTTCATTGGACGAGTACGATAATAATATATCCGGTTTTTGTGAACGCTTTTGCGCCACCCTCAGCAGATGCCAGCCACAAAATCAAACGCTGTCCGAGATTATTTCGCATACATCCTTCCAAAATTCCCCCGATGTGTTTACATTTCGCGCCGTCGCGTCTTTGTCCTGCAGAAAGCAGACTGTGGTTGCGATAGATGATTTGCATTTGATTAATGACAATGAGGTCTTGCGGCTTCTCTTGGTTCTGATAAAGCGTTTGCCAAAGAATTTTCAAATTATTCTGATTAGCCGATACGAACTGCCGACCGATTTTTCGGATTTATGGGCAAAAGAAGAATTTGCCATCGTTGGTACAGAACAACTGCTTTTCAGCGACGATGACGTAAAGGCTTTGTACGATAAGCGAGGCAAACAGATAACACAAGCGCAAGCAAGAGAAATTAACCAACAAGCCCACGGATGGGCAATAGGCATAAAGGCGTCGCTATTGTCCGACGATGAATCGTTCGACAAAACATACAGCTTTATGGAAGATTTCGTCAGAAAAAATATATGGGAAAAATGGGACGACGCAACCCGCGACTTTATGATTCGTACCGCTTTTTTGCGTGATTTGACTCCTTCCTTGTGCGAAGCAATAACAGGCGTTCCCGACTGCGCTAAGTTTCTCAAAAAATTAGTGAGAAAAGGTGCGTTTATTACACAAACTCAAAAGGGTATTTACCGTTACCACCACTTGTTCCGTCAATTTCTCAAAAACATCGCAGGGGAATACGGCGCGGATTTTGAGATGGGGCTTTTGGAAAAAGAAGGGCATTGGCATTTGTCACAAGAGGACTTTTACAGCGCAATTGAATGTTTTATACAAAACAAAAACCATGATGGTATCGAGCAATGCTTCGCTTTGCTAAATGCATCACCCCGTATCGCCGCCAAACGCGTTCTGCCCATTTTAAAGCACCGGGAATTCACTCGTGCTGCAAAAAAGCATCCGCACCTGCTGTATTTTGTTGCCTATGCCGCGCTTATTGAGGGGCGGGCAAGTGATGCCGCCGCGTTTATGGACGAGTATTATGTCCGCTTCCCGGAAATTGTATCTCGCTATCCCGGTCTTGTGCATGGCATTCACTTTATGCGCATAGTGGATTTTCGCTTTACCATTTACCAAATGACAGACAGGATAACAACACCTGAAGATTTAGCCAAAGTGCCGATACATATCTGGCGTTTATCCATGCACATTTCAATGATGCACCGCGGTATAAACGATTTATCGGAGCTCGCCCTTGGGGATGTGCTTGATAATATAAAATGTCGGCTTTTACCAAAATTAAGCTGGCTGTATGCAGGAGGGTTTGGGGCGGATATAAAAATTATAGCTGCCGGGCTGTTATACGAGCAAGGCAAGCTGTTTGAGGCCTACGAACATGCCTTTGATGCATACGCCATCCTGGAGCAACATCCCTTCTCCGACACCAAGCAATGCACCCTGTTGTTACTGACCGACATACTGGATGCCCTTGGAGATAAAGAAGGTGCAGACACATTCTTACAATCCGTACCAAAAATGATTGAAAAAGAAAGAGCATACCATTTATACGATAATTTTAACGCTTTTATTATTCGCCGCAAAATAGTCGCCGATAAAGTAGAAGATGTCGAGGACTGGTTAAATGCCAAAACAACCGACAGCCTTTTTTTATGGGAAATTTATGTTGCCGTCACAACTTGCAGGGCTTTTATATTTATTAAAAAATATGACTCAGCCATCCTGCTGCTAAAGCGGGTTTTGGAAATGGCAACGCAATTTATACGTCCGTCGGACATCATTGAGGCGCGAATTTTGTTATCGATTGCCTATTGGAAAAAGAAGCGAGGGTTGCAAAAAAAAGCATTGGAGCAATTAGACGCTGCCGTCTCGCTCGCTTATAAGTACGATTTTGTTCAAATGTTTATATACAACGGCGCGGAGCTTGCCGATATGCTGTATAAATTATTAAAGCAAATCGAACAGCGGAAAGACAAACATTACATCAGCTTCGTGAAAATACTGCACATGAAAACCCGAAGCTACTTAATGCGAGAAACGACCGATGAAGATTTTTGCAATATAAATCCGATTGATTTTACAGACAGGCAAAGTTCAATAACGAACCTGCTTTGTCAAGGAAAGACGTACAAAGAAATAGCCGAGTTTTTGGGCATAAAACAATCCTCCGTTGCTTCGCATATCAAGCTAATCTACAAAAAATTGGACGTGAAAACCGCGGCTGATGCGGTAGCAAAAGTAAATGCAATGAATTTAGGAATTGCCCACCAATAAACTTTACACATTCCTTGTCTTTTTGCCGAAAGTCTGCGTCACGAAAAACCTTGCGTGCCTCCAGCACGCGGCGG
>WRGX01000166.1 GCA_009786975.1 Defluviitaleaceae bacterium | reverse complement strand
TGTTAAGATTGCTTGCGCCGTGGGTCATCACGATTCTGCCGGCTAAAATTTTTCGCTTTTCGCGCAATCAATACGGGCGGCAGTTTGACGGTTACATTTTTTCAACGGTTTTCGCTTGCATTTTTGTCATAATCCACCTCCATCATGCCGATATCGAAAAATCAATTAAAAACGGGAATGGACTGCTCCAATCGAAGCAAACCATTCCCGTTTAGTTGTGTTTTATTGCGATGCCGTACTAACGGCTATTCCTTTTATTATGCCGCTCCAAGGCTTTCGCCCATGTTTTGTTCAATTGTTGCGTGAAGAAATCAAACAACGGTTCAATATCTTCGCCTTTATCGAAGTGTTCCAATGCCTTGTAGTATTCTTCCCTGTCGTCATCGTAGACAATTAGCGGCGGATGATTGTGTACCATCAAAAAATAGTTCATCATGGTGCGCCCGACCCGACCATTTCCATCTGCAAAGGGATGGATTGTTTCAAAACGCAGATGAAAATACGTTGCCGCTTTCATAACTTTTTTCGGCTCGGATAAATTTTTGACATCAGCAATTTCATCAAGCAGTTCGGTTAAATCAGCTTCAACCTCTTCGGGCAGTGAGCCAACATCGTTACGCCCGACCACAAAGTCACTTTTCTTAAACTCACCCGGGCGTTCCCCAAGCTCAAAAAAGCGGCGGTCATCGTATGTTCCCATAGTGGTGATTTCATGGGCTTCCTTGATTAAATCCAACGTCATCGGTTCTTTGCTCATGATTTTTGGGAGCAGAAACGCATAGCATTTTCGTTGGTTGCTTATTTCCGTCAATGTTTCCGGGCTGCCCTTGAATGTTTTTACTGACTTGTCCTCAAAAACCTCTCTCGTAGCGTTGTATGTTACCTCCGGGTTTTCGATTTTTGCACTGTTATAAGCGAACTGGACTCGGAAGCTGTTTAGCCGTAAATCCAAATCCGCTACGGTTTTTATATCGTAAGACTCCCACATTTCCAATGTTTTTTCATAGTCTGTCAGAGTGAACACCCTCTCTGTTGTCGTGTTTAGCAATTATAGCACAAAACGGGAGCAGCTAAGAAAATTCTTAACTGCCCCCACTGTCTTTATACGTTACGTAAATTCCCAAAGTAAGTGCAACAGTGGCGCGAGGTGTGGCGTTTAGTCTGAAAAGAAAAATTGGCTCTTCGCTACTTCAAGTGGGTAGCAGATAAATCAAGCCCTGCTGTTTCGAGATAAATCATAGTGATGAAGTTGTAGATATTGCGGAAACCTCTGCCTCTGCGCTTCACTTCTTGAATGCGACTGTTAATGCCCTCCATTTTGCCGGAGGTAAGGCGAGAGGTGAAATAACGGATTATGCCTGCATAGTGCCGCTTCACCATCTTTGCGAAATCTTTGAAAGGCTCAAGCCGAGAGCGGGTAGCCCAAGACAGCCATTCCGCAAAACCTACCGACGCAATACCAATGTCCAAACCGATGTTGTATATTGCTTTTCGGTTATGACGAGCATTCGTACCGAACCATTGTCGGGAACGGCGTCGTATATGCGCTTTTTATGCTTCTCTACGGCGTCGGTGCCGTTGCATGTTCTTGCGTAAATCGAAAATTGTAGCATGTGATAGCCGTCTTTTAGCAAAAACTTGCGAAAGTTTGTGGCAACTTTGCGCTCGACCTTTGTTTTAACGGGCAAGTCGAAAAAAATCAAAATTCTCATAAATTTACTCATACGAATGCTGTTTAAGCGGCACGATTTCGGGGAGCAGCAAATCCTTCCGTTTGCCCGTGCATACTGCGGAAAAACTCTGAACCGCTCGCTCGACAGCGTATGAAAGCGCGTACATATTTTTTGAAATGCGAACGTCGTAATTTAATAAGTTTGTAAGTTGTCGTTTATTTTGTGGCGATAATTCTTGCGGCGAAAATTGTGCCGTAAACAGGTCAACAACGGGACGGAACGGCTCGATAAAATCGTCGGCAAGGTTAAATTGGTTCAGTGCCGAATGATGCCAAATTCCAAACGCAGGAAAAAAACCGTACACGCAGAGTGAACGCGCGATACACCCGCGCAAAATCGCATAACCGTAATTCAGCCACGCGTTTCGCGGGTCAAGTTCGTCGCTTCGCGAAAATTTGCTGCCAAACAGCGCGGAAAAATAGATTGCGGCGGCATGTCCTTCGGAATTTCCTTCGTCACCGGAGCGCACTTGTTTTGAAATGCTTTTCAACTTTTCCGTGACTTCGTTCGCGCTCTCTGCATGAGGGCAAAGCGAAAGACATTTTGCCTGATTCGAAATTTTTGCAACAACCATTTGCTTCCATAGCTGTTTTTTTACGGGGACAGAAAGCGCGAGTTGCTTTTTTGTAATTTCAAGTTGGCGCGAGTGTTGCGAAAACGGCGTAAGAACGGCGCATGGCATATGGAATTCATCACAGATAAAAACCGCCGAACCGCTTCTTGCAAGAGCGGCAAGTGCCGCCGCGCTTATCACGCTCCGACGATTTTCTATCAAAAGGGTTGAGACGTCCTCTATCGGGACTGTCCCGTCGCCGTGAAACGTGTTTACGCAAAGCTGATTATTTTTTAGCGAAAGTTTTGCTTCGCTTTCAACGATTACATGTCGATATGCCATAAAGTCACCTCGAAAAAGACTGCCGAGTTTCGCGCGAAACTTTGGAATAGTTGCCAAGTACATCTACTTGGTATTTTTCAAGTGCGAGCAAGGTTTTTACGCCAAGGCGTTTGGAGTAGCTGTTATCGTGGTTTATCAGCGATATACTTCCGACAGCTATGTCCGTCCCTTTGTAATACACAAAAGCATCCTCATATAATTCCGTTTCGGGGAGGCTACTCTCTTTATGTGTTTTGTTAAATGATATTGGCTTTTTTTGTTTCACAAAAACCAAATCATTCGGGTAAAGTGAAAAAATAAAATCTTCGTTGTCCATTTCTTTCCACTGCTCATAAGGTTTATTTGCAACAATCGCCCTATTCGGCAGTTCCGGCTTAATAGTATCCGCTACATAAATCGGCACAAGATAAAAACCGTCGCCTGCAACGTGAAAAACATCAACCCGTACCATGCTGTCGTGGTCGGCACTTGCTTTTACGCATCCTTTCGGGTCGCGAAGCAAAACATTGAGCGTACTCTTTTCCGTAATTTTTACGGATTTAACAAGTGGCCCGGGCGTGCCGTCTTTTTTGGGCTTGTAAAAATCTTCGATGAAGGCTTTTTCGCCTTTACCGCCATGCTTGATAAGCTGCTCACGCAACGCGTCATAAAGAAGTACGTCATCCTCCGGTCGATAATATCCTGCTATTTCGCCGTCTTTATCCAATTTCAGCGACACAAGCGAAACCTTTTTCACCTGCTCGCCACTTTCGGTTATGCCCTTGATTGTCTCCTTGTGTGCCGCGCCACCAACTTTTCTTCGCGGCATACGGGAAACAAAAATGGGTTGCAAGTTTGCGATTTCGCCTTGCGTATACGGCAAGAGACTAAGCTGCGCAATCGCAATGTCAAGCTGTGTTTTTGTCGGAGCGATTCGCGCCATAAGTTCCTCTCGAAAAAACGGGTAGGGCTGCGGGAAACGCTCTTCCTTTTCGCCGCGCGGGTCGCGTCTTGCATTTAAAAATCTCGTTTCGTTATGGTCGTAATGTCGCGATAAGTCATTTATCATTTTTTGCGTGGTGCAAGCAATAACTGCCGCATCCACGGCATGATGCAAATCGCCATCCTC
The DNA here is from genome assembly GCA_009786975.1 of Defluviitaleaceae bacterium. Taxonomy (GTDB): domain Bacteria; phylum Bacillota; class Clostridia; order Lachnospirales; family WQUN01; genus WQVC01. Next base: position 8,873 of record WRGX01000166.1, on the reverse strand, counting down.
GCGGATTTTTGTCAGACCCCAACGTTTACGAAGTGTTGCCGTTGTCCCGCCGTTCACCGCCGTCACATGACGCTTCCGTCCGGTCAAAAACGGAGAGAACAGGAGGAAATCGTTTAAATAGTTCAACAAAAAACGTGACATTGTTCGCGTGTCATTAAGTGCGCGGTCTTTAAATTCGCCTCGCTCCTCATCAGTAATTTTTTCTTTAAGCAGGCGATTTTTCTTCTCTCGGCGTAAATTTGAATTGTTTACCCAAACAATAAAATTATCGCGCTCCTTGCCCTGCAAAAATTCAAGCGGCAAACAGTTGCCTTTTTTCTGCTGATATGTTGCCTTTGCAAGAACCTTGTTTGCATACGTATCGTTATGCGAAATACTGCGCGGAACGATATGGTCAATTTCAGCATAGCCGTACTCAAAAAGGCGCGTGATATCCATTGTCGATACGGAATACGGACACTCGCCTCGCTGTTCTTCATACAGTTTTAATTTAACAATATCCTGTCCCGTAGGGTTAATCAACCCAAACTCGTCTTGCAGACGTTTTTTTACACGCTCGTTTCGAGCATTGTTTTGCAGAGGCGTTTATTACGCAGGGACGGGGCTACCGTTTGTCATATAGGGACGCTTGCCAAAGACGGCGTTAGAAGGTGTCGCCTCGAAACTTGAGCTCAGTATATGCGAACGAAATTTCGTTGTCAAGCGGTTGTGTGAAGTTATTCTAAGAAAATTTACGAAAAATTTTCCGTCATTTTCCTGCGCTTCGCGACGTGTGATGGCAGGAAAATTTTTTTATGCACAAAATAAGCTAAAAAATTAACGCGAAAAATTAAAGCATTCTGTCGCATGTAAAAGATTCCCAAAATTTCGTAAATTCATTATCCGCAGTTTTTCGCATGGTATCATGCCAAAAAATTCCAAAAAAGGAGTGACAGAAATGAACGAAATATTGCATTTGCCGCTTGAGGACGTTAATCCGAATCCGTACCAGCCGCGTCGAATTTTTGAACAAACCGCGCTGGACGAGCTTGCCGAGTCGATTCGGGCGTATGGAGTTTTGCAGCCGATTAGTGTGCGGATTATTAACGGCGCGTCGTACGAATTGATTGCGGGGGAACGGCGGCTTCGCGCGAGTCGGATTGCGGGTATGGAAACAATCCCGGCAATTTTGGTTGAGACGAGCGACTTGGACAGCGCGGTTCTGGCTATGATTGAAAATTTGCAGCGGCGCGATTTGCATTTCTTCGAGGAGGCCGAGGGCTTTGCGAATCTTTTGGGCGATTACGCCTTTACGCAGGAGGCTTTGGCAAGGCGCGTCGGCAAGAATCAGTCCACGATTGCAAACAAACTGCGCCTTTTGCGTCTGCCGCATACGGTTCGTCGTCTTATTATACGGGACGGTTTGACCGAACGACACGCGCGCGCGCTTTTGCGGCTTGAAAGCGAGGCCGACCAACTCGCCGCAATTGCGACCATCCGTCAGGAAAATTTGAATGTCAGCAAAACGGAGGAACTCGTTGAAAAAGCCGTAACAGTTCGTAAAACTAAAAAACCCATTCCCTTCAAGGCGTACATACGGGACATCCGTATTTTGACGAACACAATTCGCGACAACCTTGAAATTGTGCGCCGTTCGGGACTGGATACGCATTTCGACGTGCAACAAACCGACACAGGTTACAATATACTTATAAAGATAGACTACGCGCGCCACGCTTCGCACGCGAAGGCAGTTTAGGCTTCTGTTTCAGTTTCTGCGCCGACAGCGTTGCACGCGAAGGTGGTTTAGCGTTATATTAAGGAGGGGTGTGAAAAATGATAAAACCGACAGTAAACATGCGTTTCGATGAAGATAACTTCGATTTGGGTGAACACAAAAAAGCGGCAGATGCGGTCAAGCGTGAAAAAGCCAACGCTGAACGCAAACGCCGCCAAATAAAATTCGGCAAAATCATGCTTGCAATTGTGACAATTATTATTTTTTTCGGATTGTTCTACATTGCCGCAGAATTAGGCTGGATGAATTTCAGATAGCGCGCCACGCGCGCGGTGGGTACCGGGGACGCGTGTTGGTTGCGACGCGCGTTCCCTTGTGCCCCTTTTCGGAAGCCGGATGCTATCTGCGTCGCGCCATTGCGAGAAAGCGCAGAAGTTGCGCAATCGATAACGCAAGCGCGGCTACATATGTCAGTGCGGCGGCGGTCAGGACTTTTCGCGAGCCGACTCGTTCCTGCGGGGTTAGCATCGAATTGTTGTTAATCGCGACAAGCGCGCGACGCGATGCGTTAAATTCCACGGGAAGCGTGACAAGCTGGAACACAACAACCGTGGAAAATAAAAGTATTCCGGCGTTAAGCAGCATCATGCCGACGTTCGGCCCCGTCGCCTCCGACGCCGCGCCGAGGAGTATGCCGATAAAAATCAGCGGCATCGCGGCGCGCGAGCCGAAATTCGTTACGGGGATAATCGCGGCACGTACTTTCATCGGGAAATATCCCCGTGCATATTGTACGGCGTGTCCCGCCTCATGCGCGGCTACGCCCACTGCCGCCACAGTCGCCGCGCCGTACACGCTTTCCGACAGGCGAATCACGTTTCCGCGCGGGTCAAAATGGTCGGACAAATGCCCGTGGGTTTGCTCGATTCGTACGTCGGTTATGCCCGCCTCGCGCAAGATTTGCTCGGCGGCTTGCGCACCGGTTATGCCGTTTTGCGTGCGGACTTTTGAATACTTGTTGAAGCGGCCCTTTACCATGAATTGCGCGATTAGCGTGAACGCCAGCGCGGGCAGGACAAGTGCTATAAATAGCGGGTCGAACATCATGAACATTTTGAATCCTCCTTAATCTGTTCGGAAACAGGAACTGACGACTTCCCGCTCTCGCAGGGGTTCTCGCTCGAGGCGTCTTTGTTACATATTACCACAACCCGCCCGGAATATACAAAATTTCCGTGCCGGGGTAGTAGTGGTACAAGATTTGTGCGTAATTTAAGCCCATGTCAAGAAGCGCGCGGACGCCGTTTTGGCTCATGCCTACGCCGTGGCCGTTTCCGCCGCCGTAGAAGGTTACGGCTAAAAGCGGGGATTTTTCGCTGTAGAGTTCCATGGTGAAAAACGCGCTGGGGAGAAGGGTTGAGTTTTGCGTGGTTGTGCCGTCTCGGCGGGTTACGGGGATTGTGCCGGGGTTTAAAAGCGCGCGAATATTGAATTCGGTTTGTACGCGAACGTCGGACTCGGTGCCGTAAAAATGCATCTCCATTATGTTGCCGCCTTGGCCGCGGCGCGTGACTTGGAGGTGCGTCAGTGTGCCGATTGATACGGCGCGGGCGTCGGTGGGGTTATTGTTCGCGTCGATTACGTGGATTAATGCGGGGTTTGCGGCTTGTCGCGCGGCGAGATTTGCGTTGATTCGCTCGGAAATCTCCTCCGTTGTCATTGTGACTTGCCAGCGGAACCACGGGAAATTTTCGTCGACCCCGGCGATTTCCGTGTTGCGGAAAAACGCCGATGCGGCGGCTTCCGTGCGCAAATCGCCCGCAATCGGCGCGAAAACCTGCCCTCGCGCGCGCAAAAATTCGGGGGTTGCCGACGGAAATTCCGCGCCAACCGCCCAGACCTCGCCGAAATTCGCGGTTGTTCCGCCGCTTGTTGAAAAATAATTTGCCAAAATTATCTCGCCGTTGTGGGTCAAAACGCGGTTTCGCGTGGCCCGCACTGCCTCAATTGAAATCTCATTTTCGGGCAAATTGTTGTAGACCTGGCTGATTACGGAGTCGTCCACGTGCGCCCCGTATGCGCGAAACGCGCTTTGCCGCATCTGGTGCAGTGCAAAACTTCGCGCCGTTACGGCCTGCACTTTCGACGCCTCAACGCCGAATGACGACGGCATTTCACTGGGCACAACTGCGTACAAGTAGTGCTCAATCGGAAGCTCGTTCACAATAATGAACCCGCCGTCCACCTGTGATACCTCGAGTGTGCCGCGATAGCTTGGAGCCGCTCCGTTGGGATGATTACGGGCTATTGAACGGATTTCCAATCTTCCGTCGGCATCGCCCGCCGAAATAACAACTCGCTCTCCTTCGATTTCTGCCCCGTGAAAAATCTCCCCCGGCTCAAATCTAAAAGTATCATTTCCGCTTTGTACAAAAAACATGCTGTCGCTTGAAATTTCCACGCTTTCGTGTACAAGCCCGGTAAAATTCGTAGTCCCGATTACCACGCGAATATTTCCCGGTGCAGAAGGCAAGTCCGGGACGTAGTACCACGAAAAACCGCGGGCTTCGTCGAAGTACAAAATCGGTAGCGGACCGCCGATTTCGCCGCGTCCGCAGGCAGTGAAAACGAGAAGCAAGCAGAAAAGTAAAATCGAGTCGGCGAGTGACACTCGCCGACTCAATTTTGCAAAAACCTTTCGCGGGCTGATTTTCTCTATGTATTTTGACATTGTACTCTCCGTTCACATTAAATCACTTGCGAAACACGTAATTTCCCGCTTAAAAGAAAGAACCGCCCCGACTGACGGTAGGGACGGTTCAACCAACTGATAAACATTAGGTTGTGCGAAACGATTCCGCTCTCAACGGAAGCCGTTTCTTATTGTATCCCTATTATAAAATTGTCAACCGCCCGTGTCAACCAAACCCACCTTGTTTTCATAAAGATTTACAAAATCATGGTACTATGGTAATGTTTTCGTCGGCCACAAGGTTACATGTGTGAACCGATTGTGAACCGACAAATTTTTTTAAGGAGGTTTTTCAAAATGAAAAACAAATTCGTCACTTTAGCGGCGGTACTAATGTTTGCCGCCGCAACCTTGCTTCTGACAGCATGTAACGGGGGCAACGAACCGCCCGCACCCGCAACCCCCGCTCCACCCGCAGAAAACGTGGAAACACCCGCGCAAGACCCCGCACCGCCCGTTCAAGACCCCGCACCCGCGCAACCCGCCGCTGTTTCTCAAGCCGCAGGCATTTGGATGACAACAATGGAAACTGACATCGGTTATGGCCACGCAGTGTATCATGTTTTCACAACGTTAAACGAAGACGGCTCAGGATTCGAAGAATACGTTTGGATTGAAGACGGCGAAATTTACTTGACAATGGCGTTTACATGGAGTGCCGCCGACGGAGTTATTACCTATCATATTCCGGGCGTTGGCGATGTATCCAGCGAATATAGCGTAACCGGCAATCTTTTAACAATGGTGGGCGAAGCCGGCACATTCATTTACGAACGGGTAGACCCGCAAGACCTCATCGAGGCTTTCGGCACGGCATTTTCCGACGCGGTAGGCGTATGGGCAACAACGATGAACACCGACATCGGATACGGAGTGTTTGAATATCACGTAGTAACGTCCCTGTATGCGGACGGCACAGGCTTCGAAGAATATGTTTGGGTTGAAGACGGTCAAGTTTACTTGTCGGTTGAATTCACATGGACCGCCGTGGACGGAGTCATTACGTATCACATGCCGGGCGGCGACAGCTTTTCTTCCGAATACACCGTGGTGGGCGACATTTTAACAATGGTTGGCGAACTCGGAACGTTTGTTTATGCGAGAGTGGAATAATCCGGCTGCTAAATAACGCGAAGCAATACCCGTTCACCGCGATTAACAATTTCGCCCGGAATGGGGAATTGCTCCAAAATATCTCCACCCTCACCAATCAAATCGTACCCAAGCCCTGCGTCTTTAAGCACACGCAGGGCTTCATTTTTTTCAAGCCCGCGCACGTTTGGCATAATAACCGGCGCGACATCAAGCTCCTCCTCACTTACATAAATTGCCTCAACGCCCAAATACGGCAACACATTTTCCAAAAGTGCCTGCATAACCGGCCCCGTAACCTGCCCGCCGTAATACGCGCCCTTTGGTTCATCAACAAGCACAAGCGCGACAACCGCAGGCGAATCCGCAGGTGCGAATGCCATAATCGACGAGATATATCGCCCGCTTCCGCGCGGGAGTTTCTGGCTCGTGGCGGTCTTCGCGCCGACGCGATAGCCCGGGATAAATGTGCGCCGCCCCGTTCCCTCACTAACGACGGATTCAAGCACGAACCGCATCGAATCTGAAACCTCGGTCGGAATAATTTGCGCGCCGCGTTCGGGCGCGAATTCCTCCACAATATTGCCGTCCGCGTCAATAAGGCGCATCCCGACATGCGGCGTAACGCGATACCCGCCATTCACAACGGTCGCCGCCGCCGCAACTAATTGCATCGGCGTAATAGTCAAGCTCTGCCCAAACGCCATCGTCGCAAGCTCAACCGGCCCGATTTTATCCGCCGAATACATAATGCCGACAGCCTCGCCCGGCAAATCAATGCCCGTTTTTTCGTGAAACCCAAACCGCATCAAGTAATCGTGAAAAAGCTCCGCGCCGAGTTGCTCGCCGATTATCATAAACACGGGGTTGCATGAATTTTGTACGCCCTGCACAAAAGTTTGCGCGCCATGCGAGCGCGGCGACCGCCAGCATTTGATTTGCCGACCGCCGACGGTCAGGCATCCCGAGCAGGAAAACGGCGAATCAAGCGTCACAACGCCCTCCGCAAGCCCCGCCGCGCTCGTTACAATTTTAAATGTCGAACCCGGTTCATATGTGTCATTAATCGCAAAGTTTCGCCACATGCGATTCAGTTCGTTCATTTGCTGTTCCTGCGTGAACGTGTGCCAAAGTGCGGCCAGTTCGGGGTCTTGGATTGTGAAGGGGTCGTTTAAATCGAAATCGGGCTTGTTCGCCAAGGCGTAGATTTGCCCGTTTTGTGGGTTCATTAGAATTACAACGCCGCGAAGGGCATCTTTTTGTTCAACAAGCATTTCGATGGCTTGTTCTGCGTAACTTTGCAAAACAGCGTCAATTGTAAGCACCAAATCGTGTCCTTCGGTGGGGGGAATGCGATAGGCGCGCGCGCCTTCGTAGTGCCGTCCCGCTACATCTGTTTCCGATAAGATGCGGCCGGGCGAGCCCGCCAGATATGAGTCATATCGCGCCTCAAGCCCGATAATTCCTTGATTGTCGCGCCCGACAAATCCAATCATATGCGACGCAAGCGAGCCGAAGGGATAGACCCGCCGAATGTCCTCGTCAACGGCAACGCCGGGCAAATTATGCGCGCGAATTCTGTCCGCGATTTCTTTGTCAACTTGTTGCGCCACGCGAACGAGTGCGACTCGTTGTGAAATTTTTTCAAACACCTCGGTTTCGTCAAGCTCCAGCTCGCGCGCAAGAATCTGTGCCGTCATTTCGCGGTCGCGCATTTGTACATATATTACGCTTACGCTTGCCGTCGTTTCCGTTACCGCCAGTCCGACCATGTTTCTGTCATAAATCGTGCCGCGATTCGGACGAATCAAGCGGTCGCGGGTTTGCTGTTCAAACGCCATCGCGCGTAATTCCTCGCCATGCACGGTTTGTATGTACACTATTCGCCCCATGTACACCACAAACATCACTTGCATCAGCAACATTACGTAGAACGCTTTTTTGCGAATTGTTAAAGAGGTTTTCATTGTGCATCTCCTTTTTAAGACCTTGGGGCTCTGCCCCAAACCCCGGAAACTTTTGAAAAAGTTTCATCAAAACTTTGATATTTGGAATTTGGGTAAATGTCGGTTTTTTTTGAGGGGGGGATTTTTTTTCAGAAGAGGTTTCTTGTGTGGCTTTAAAATAAATATGAGAAAAGTGTGCATACTATTCGTGGTGACCGGATGTGAAAAATCAGAGAGAGGGACGCGGCGGCGAATTTCATCAGGAGTTTGCGTGTTCTGCGAGTGGCAAAAAATATGGCTATGAAATTCCGCACAGACCTCGCGCTTGAAGTGTGCGAGGATTCGTCGGAGGAGTTTTCCGGCGTTGAAATTTCTACGGAAGAAGACGAAGAACTCGGCGTTCGCGTAACGTGGGTCGAGATTCAAAACGAGGACGGCGCGTCGCGAATGGGCAAGCCCGTCGGGAACTATGTAACGCTCGAGGCGGGCGCGATGAAAATTAACGACCCCGAAACCCACGAGGAAATCGCAAAAATTTTGGCGCGAAAGCTCGGGCGATTGCACGAGCTTAGCGCAGATGCCAGCGTTCTTGTTGTGGGGCTTGGCAATCGTTTTGTCACGCCCGACGCGCTGGGGCCGAAAGTTTGCGAAAAGTTGCTTGTAACGCGGCACCTCGGCGACGATGTGCCGGAGGATTTGCGCGGAAAACTGCGCGGCGTAAGCGCGTTATCGCCCGGCGTAATGGGAATTACCGGCATCGAAACGGCGGAAATTGTGAAAGGCGTGGCAGACAAAACGTCGCCCGATTTAATTATCGCAATAGACGCCCTCGCCGCCCGCAAAACGTCTCGCATTAACGCAACAATTCAAATGTCCGACGCCGGCGTAAACCCCGGTGCAGGTCTGGGCAACCGCCGCATGTCTATAAACCGCGAAACCATGGGCGTGCCGGTTATTGCCGTAGGCGTTCCGACTGTTGTTGACGCGGCGACTTTGGCAAACGACGTGATGGACAAAATGCTTGTCGCAATGGCCGAGGCCGCCGAGGCGGAGGAAAAAAATTTTTACGAGATGCTTAATTCCCTTCAAGAGGACGAGCGTTACGGACTAATTGCGGAACTTCTCACGGACGAAAACATGTTTGTTACGCCGAAAGACGTCGATGCGGTGATTGTGCGCCTGGCGAATATTTTGGCGAATACGTTAAATATCGCGCTGCACCCGGGGATTACTACGGAGGATGTTAATCGGTATTTGTGATGCGTCGAAGGCGGCACATGTCGACGGCGGCGCATTCTCTCGAAGCCGAGAGCTGTTTCCCGGCGTACAAAAAAAAACGAGTCGGCGAGTGTCACTCGCCGACTCG
>WRGX01000165.1 GCA_009786975.1 Defluviitaleaceae bacterium | reverse complement strand
GCACCGGGGGCATGCGTCGTGGGCGGCACATGCTCTCGAAGCCGGAAGCCGTTTCTCATAAAAAAAAGAGTCGGCGAGTGTCACTCGCCGACTCTTTTTTGCGGGCTGGGAAATTGCTCCCGGCTTCGAGGGAACGCGCTGACTTCGACACATGCCCCCGGTGTCCAATGCGCGCTTGGCGCGCTTTTATATCTCATCCAAAATCCAGACATAAACATTCCTTCGGCCGAAGCGCAGGGCTTCTTCTATGGTGTACATATACAAATCGATTTTGTCTCCGCGAATGGCTCCGCCTACGTCGGCGGCGATTGCGAAGCCGTAATTTTCGACGTAGAGGCGCGTGCCGAGGGGGATTACGTTGCGGTCAACGGCGACGATGCCGTGTTGGACGCGGCGGCCGGAGGCGGTTATGCCGAACCATGGGTCGCAGGGATGCTTGCCGGTGCAGTTGTAATAGGCTGTGTAGGCGGTGGCCTCCATTCGGACGCGGCGGAAATAGTGAAAATCGGGCGAGTTTGTGTTGGTTAACGAGCCGAGCCACGCCGTTCCGATGTCCAAAATCGCGTCAATGGGTTCGCGAATAATTTCCGCGCTGAAAAAATCGCGGCTTTCCTCCACGCCGCCGACATATACGACGGACGTTGTAATTTCCTCAATTCCGTATTCGCCTTCGACGCGAAGATGCTCGCGGCCTTGCGGAACCGAGCCCGTGCGGTTTTCGATTAATTGATAGGGTAGGGGATATTGCTCGACTTCGAAGCGCGAACGCCATGTGTCAAAATTAAGAGTCTCACCGTTTGATATCGGTCGACTCGAATCACCGTGATATACATGCGCGGTTTGGGTTTCTTCCTGTATTTGGCGCAAAACTTCGGCAACGGTTGCGTCGGGACGCGCTGCGCGGGCGACTAAGTCACCGCCGTTTGTTTGTACATAAAATGAAGTTTCGCGGTCGATTGTGAGGGGTATTCCGTCCCATAAAACGGCATCGGGGGCGTGATTCAGGCGGTCGAAACGATTAAGCGGAACGCCTGCTTCGTGCAGAAACCCCTCGACCGTGTTAGCACCAACGCGAAATTCGCTTGTTTCGCCGCCGTCAACAAGAACAACGTGCGTAAACACAACTTCATCCGCAATAAAGCTGATTATTCCGAGCGGAAAAAGGATGACGGCAATAACGGCAAGCGGCATAACCAGCAATCTTTTTAGGACTTTCATGTAGAACTCCTTTCGAATCAATTTCCTTGTTTGCAACTTCGTAATCATTGCGTGGTAAATTGTAACACTTACTTAACAATTTTGCAACATTTATTTATCGCAAATTCCAACAAATTCCAAAAGCGCGCCAAGCGCGCGGTGGGAACCGGAGGCATGTGTTGGTGGCGGCGCATTCCCTCGAAGCCGTGAGCAGTTTCCTCGCCCATAAAAAATCGCCCACCTTGTTCAAGAGGAGGGCGATTTTGGCTCGATATCAGATTACAACATCCGCCTTTGCGGCAATATCAAAGTTTTGCAAGTATTTTTCCTCAAGCGGAATCCACTTTTCGGCGAAAATTTCTGCCGCGCGGGTTCCGTTTCTTTTTTTTATGCGTTCGATTTGTTTGTCGGACGGGATGTCGCAAAAAATGCGTAAATCCATGTAATCGCCAAAAATGGGATGGCAGCAATACGCGCCTTCGACGACGCGAACCTCGCCCTCCGGAATCTCTCGCGTGCCGCGAATTTCCCCGACCGCGCAGTCGAAAATCCCGTACGAAAACGCGTCGCTTCCTTTTATATGCGGCAAAATTTCCGCCGCAAACCTCTCGTAATGCACGTTGCCGCCGGGTTCGTCGAGCCGTTCCGCCGTGCGCATGTCTTCGGGCAGAAAAAAGTCATCCATGTGGATTACGCTTGCGCCTGTTTCCGTTGCAAGCTGTGCCGCGAGGGTTGTTTTTCCCGCCGCGGAACGGCCGTCGATTGCGATTATGCGCATTACGCCTGCACGGGATAGCGGAACGGAATAAGCCGCTCGCGCTCCAATGCCATAACAACGGCGGGCACGAACGCAAATTGAATCACAAGCCCCGGAAGCGAGGTCACAAAGTACGACGTCACCCACATTGCGAGTGGATAAATCGAATGGTACACCATTTCCGGAACCCACTGTGTGACAAGTTCGGCGTACCCGTAGTCGTTATAAACATAGGACTGCACGTATTCTCCGTATTCGGGACCCCGCGCGATATACCTGCCTCCGAAAAACGAGCCGCCGAAAAAGTAAACAACCTGCGCAATACCCGCGACAACCCGCCCGACAAGCATTGAGGCAATTAAACTTGCATACAAATCGAACGACGCCCTCTTGGTTCGAACAAATTTCATAACCAGTCCGGCAACAAAACCGTAGGTTCCAAGCTCAATAATCATTATAGGCGCGATGCCCGCGGGCGGCATTCCCGTTAGTGCGGTTGAAAGAAGCACCCCTGCGACGCCGGTTAAAAGCCCAAACTTCCAGCCGCAAATAAGCCCCGCCAAAAGCACGGGAATGTGCATCGGCAAAATAATGCTTCCGGCGCGCGGAATTGAGTGGAACGCCATGGGCAAAACCACGCAAAGCGCGATAAGCATCGCAGTTACAACGAGTTGCTTTTGTGTTGACATTTCAATTGACTTGGTTGACATTTTAAATTTCCCCTCTCTTGAATGAGTTCTGAATGATTTGCAAAAAATCGGCGCGAAAAAATACCACAAAAATATTTGCGCGTGGCAAACACCTTCGTGGCATTTTAGGCCGCTTCATGCGGCGATTGTTTGAAATGTAAAGCGACCCAGAAGGGACTCGAACCCTCGACCTCCGGCGTGACAGGCCGGCACTCTAACCAACTGAGCTACTGGGCCGGGCGGCAAATTTGCTACCTGCGAAGGGTATATTACACTTGCGGGCGAGGGTTGTCAAGGGAAATTTTGTGCGGTTATGTTAGGGCGTAGCGGCAACACTCCTCGGCTTCCCTCAAACTTCCCTCAAATTCCCCTGTATATTTACGCCGCGAAAACGCAAATTAAGAGTAGACTTTCCGGAAAGGAGCGATTTTTTATGGTACGTCTTGCAACAGGTTTAATCGGCGGAGTTACCATCGGGCTTTTGGTCGGCGCAGGCTTCACTCTTACCGCAACCGACAGCCGCGAACGCCGCCGCATGATTCGTGACAGCAAACGCGCAATGCGCAAAGCAGGGCATTATATCAATGATTTTCTCGACTAGCGCGCCAAGCGCGCGGTGATAACCGGAGACGCATATTCGGCGCAACACATGCTCTCGAAGCCGGATGCGATTTCCGAATTGCTTCCTAGCACGCCAAGCGCGCGGTGATAACCGGAGACGCATATTCGGCGCAACACATGCTCTCGAAGCCGGATGCGATTTCCGACATTACTTTCTAACAGCCCAGCGATTTAAGATATTCGCGGCTTATTTTCGCCGCGTCAAGTGACGATAATCCGACCGCCCTGTCAAGCTCGGCAACAAGACCCGCCGCACCCGCGGCAATCGCGGCATCAACGATGCCCGGCATGTTTTGTGAGCCTTTACCGACAGGGCGGTCTTCGTATTTGTCGCCGACACGTTCTGTGTCCTTGAGGTGCACAACGGGGCAACGGCCCGTGTATTTTTTAATGTACGCTTCGGGGCATAAATCCGCCGCCGTTACCCAGCCCGTGTCAATCTCGGCTTGAAGCGCGGGGACATCGGCGAACAATTTGTCCAAAACAAATTCGCCGCTTGGTAATTTTTCAAATTCATGCGCATGGTTGTGATAGGCGGGGACAACATCCGCTTTTTTACACGCTTCGCAAAAGTTTGCAAAAAATTCCTTAGTGCAATTCGTCCCGCCCGGCAGTAAATCATTCGCCATCATCGGGATAATTACATATTTACAACCAAGCGATTTGTATGACATAATTGTGCCATCCATGTCCGCACGCAAGTCATCGTACTGTACGTGCGCACTTATTGCCACAAGCCCGATTTCGTCCAGGATTGCCTTAAATTCCGCAAAGCCCATGCCGTAAGTCCCCGCAAGCTCGACAAAATCGTATCCCATCGCCTTAACTTTTCGAAGCGTACCCGCCACGTCGTTTTCTGTAAAATCACGTACCGTGTAAAGCTGTAGTGCCACAAATGGTTTTGACATATAAATTCTCCTCTTTTAGAAGGTGTGTTCATAGCACGAAACGCCGACTTGGCGGTCAAATTTTTGCCGGTTTCCGCCGTTTCCTTCTTGCGACCCGCTAGGTCGCGGCGGCGGAAACGGCGAAAACCGACAAAAATTTGCCGCGCCAATTCGGCATTCCGTGCTATGAACACACCTTCTTATTATTCACGTTGCCTAAGATTTTATGTCTATCCAAAGGAAATGTCAAAAAAAATGAGTCGGCGAGTGTCACTCGCCGACTCATTTTTTTCCTATGATATAATCACGGAGTTTTAATACGGACTGTTCATCGCAGCCTCCGCATGTTTCACCGCATCCTCAAGTGACATACCTGCGAAATTCCCCGCGCCAAAGTACCGTCCGCTTTTTTTGTCGTTAACAAACGCGCCGACAACAACGCCGGGCAACGCGCTTTCCGGCGCGTTCGGTGCTGATTGCCCGCCCATATCCGTGCGGCACCAACCGGGGTCGGCGAGGTTTATCAGCACGTCCGTGCCTTGCACCTTCGTGCCCAGGTCGATTGTGAATTTGTCCAAGGCGGCCTTGCTTGCGCTGTAGCCCGCTTGTTGCGGGTCAAGGTTAATGCCGCTTGTTGTGTTTACGATGCGCCCGAAGCCTTTTTCCATCATGCGCGGCAGGAAATGATAGCAAATCATTGCGGGCGCGATTGTGTTTACTTGAAAACTTGTGGCGAAATCGGACACGGGCGTTTCGCAATAATTCACCCTGTAGGCAATTTGAAGCCCCGCGTTGTTCAGAATAATTTCAATGGGCGTGCCGTTTCCGTCGATTTCTTTGAGCATTGCCGCGACCTGCGCGGGGTCAGCCAAATCTGCCGCAACCGCATACGCCTCGACGCCCGCCGCTTTGACCTCGGCAAGCACTTTTTGAGAATTTTCAAGCGAGCGGCTTTGCAAAACAAGATTCGCTCCGCGCTCCGCCATTAATTTCGCCGCAAGATAGCCTATCCCGCGGCTTGCACCTGTGATTAACGCCCATTTTCCTTTTACATCAACCATTTTTATCGCTCCTTTTTTATGGTGTGGAATTTTTCCACGCATTGTTCAAGCAGTTTTTTAATTTGCGCGGCGCAAAATTTGTATTCGTCCAAATTTCCGCCAAAAGGGTCGGCAACGTCAACGAATCCGCCGGCAAATTCGCCCAGCGTGAACGCGTTTGCGGCGGGGCAGGCGGATTTTACATGCGAAAGATGCGTGCGCGTCATGGTTAAAACAAGCGCGGCGTCTTGCAAAATTTCTGCCGCCGCCGCGCGGGATTTATGTTCGCGCAGGTCGATTTTTTCAAGCTCCATGGCAAGTACGGCGTTTTTGCTTGCGCCCGTGCCGCCCGACGCGAAAACCCCCGCCGATGATACCGCAAATTCAAGCCCCTCGCGCTCGAAAATCGCCGCCGCAAGCGCGGCCGCCATTGGCGAGCGGCAGGTGTTTCCTGTGCATACGAAGATTATTTCAGACATTTTCAGCACGTCCTTCTTTATGATAAATCTATTATTCGTCCGTCTGCCGCTTTGCGCATTCTGTCCATGATTGCCGCGCCGATTCCGTTTTCGCAAACGGCTTCGGCAAAAATTATGTTTACGTTGAGTTTGTCAAATTCGCGCAAATTTGCAAAAAAATTTTGCGCGATAATTTTTTTATACTCATGAAACGAAAGAAGTTCACTTTCGTTTCTGGCTGGCGGTTGCTCACGAACCGAAACTTCAGATGATTTTTGGAAGAAGTTTCGGTTCGTGAGTATATCGTCGATGGGGTCGCTGCCCGCGCCGACGCCAAGAGGCAGAATTTTCACATTCGGCGGGGTGGGGTGGGGGAGATGCGCCTGCGTTTCCGCGCTTATTAACGCGCCGATTTTTTCCGCGCCCGATTCAAGTCCCGCTTCGAATATATGTGTCGCGATTTTTTGCGGTTCGCCCGAAAGCACCGTCATTTCCGCGCGCGGCGCGTAGTGCTTGTATTTCATGCCGGGGGAGCGTGGCGGCGTTTCAAATTGAGTCGGCGAGTGACACTCGCCGACTGAATTTTGCAAAATCGACGCAACCTCGAAAATTTCCTCCGCCGTAACCCCTCCGGGGCGCAAAATTACAGGCATTTCGCCCGTGACATCAACCACCGTCGATTCAAGTCCGACATCGGCATTTTCGCCCTCGAGAAAAAAAATGCCGCCGCGTTCGGCTTCGCAAAAATCCTCAAGCACGTGCGCAAGGCTCGTCGGGCTTGGCTTGCCTGCTTTGTTCGCGCTCGGCGCGGCGATAATGCAATCCGCCGCACGAATTAATGCGGATGCAACGGGATGCGCGGGCATTCGAATGCCGATTGTTTCCGTCACGCCATTGGGATGCCCGCCCAGCCACGCAGGCAAATCCGCTTTTTTTCGCACAACAAGCGTAAGCGGTCCCGGCCAAAATTTTTCGATTAAAGCGTGCGCGTAATCCGGAGGCTCGTGGGCAAGCCGCGAAAAGTCCTCGCGACTCGCGACGTGCAAAATAAGCGGATTATCGCCCGGCCGTCCCTTCGCGCTGTAAATTCGCGAAACCGCCTCGGCGTTAAACGCGTCCGCCCCAAGCCCGTAAACCGTTTCCGTCGGAAAAACGACCAAACTTCCCGCGCGAATAAAATCCCCCGCGCGTTTTATTTGTGTAAAAAGCGATTCCGGAAGCATAACTTACACTCCGCAACACTTTTTATGCTTCTTCCCGCTACCACAAGCGCACGGCTCATTCCGGCCGATTTTCGCTTCATTGCGAACGACGGTGTGCGAGCTTTTTTGTTCGCGGTACAGTTCTTTTTGTTTTTCCGGCGGAAAAATATTGTCCCACTCCGGCAAATTGTACAAATTGTCGGCTTTGTACTCGACCATTTGCTTGTAAAGCCTGTCGAACTCGATGTCGATTGCAATCGCCGTGGTTTCCTCGACGGTTTCAAGCTCGGGCAGACCGTCCACGCACTCGCGAATCCCGTCCAAAAACGCAAAAACCTGCACGTTCGTCATACGAAAATTTTCGGCAAGCTCCGAAATCGTGCCTTCAATGCGTGTCTTTTTGTCCTTTAAAATGCCGACGTAAACCGCCTTTTCTTTCGCGTGGAACTCGTCCCATATGTGCTTAACGGGCTGATTTTGCGTGTCAAACGCAATGCGTTTCCATGCATCTTGTAGTATCATTTTCACCAACTCCTATCTCTTTTTCCGAATTTTACCGCATGTTTGCGCCTTTGTCTAATAAATGTTACACTTGTGTTACAAAGATGAGGTGAAGATGATGCTTGAGCTTGAAGACTTAAAACGCGAGCTTACGCCGTATCGGGCGAAGTTAATCGAAATGGGGAACTCACTTTGACCTCGCCAACGCGAAGGTTGAAATGGAATCGCTTGAAGCGGAAACGCTAAAGCCGGATTTTTGGAACGACCGCGAAAATTCCGGGCGAATTTTTAAGGAACTGAAAATTTTAAAAAATAAAACGGGCTCGTTCGAACGCGTGCAGAGCTTGTTTGACGACGCCTTCACGCTTGCGGAAATGGGCATCGAGGAGCAGGACGCCGATTTAATCCCGGAAGCGAAGGCGCAGGCCGACGAGTTTGTCGAGGCATTCGAACGCTTGCGCACGGAAACGCTGCTTTCCGGCGAGTACGATATAAACAACGCAATAGTCACGATTCACCCCGGCGCGGGCGGCACGGAATCCTGCGATTGGGCAGCGATGCTTCTTCGTATGTACAATAAATGGGCGGAGAAACGCAGGTTTAAATTTGAGGTTTTAGACCTCCTCGACGGCGACGAAGCCGGCGTAAAATCCGTAACATTTCAAGTTTCGGGTGAAAACGCTTTTGGCTATTTCCGAAGTGAAAAGGGGATTCACAGGCTTGTGCGCATTTCGCCCTTTGATTCCGGCGGACGGCGGCACACTTCGTTTGCGTCCTGCGACGTAATGCCGGAAATCGACGAAGCGTCGGGGGTTGAAATTGCATCGGAAGATTTGAGAATTGACACATATCGTTCGGGCGGTGCGGGCGGACAGCACGTAAATAAAACCGAATCGGCAGTGCGCATAACGCACATTCCGTCGGGCATCGTCGTCCAGTGTCAAAACGAACGCAGCCAAATCCAAAACCGCGACCGCGCCATGAAAATGCTGCAATCGCGGCTGTTTTTGCGCCAAAAAGAGGAACATCTCGAAAAACTGAGCGGTATCCGAGGCGAAACCAAGGACAACGCATGGGGCAGTCAAATCCGCTCCTACGTTTTTTGCCCGTACACCCTCGTAAAAGACCACCGCACCGACGAGGAAACCGGCAATGTCCAGGCCGTCATGGACGGCGCGATTGATTCGTTTATGAACGCTTATTTGATTTGGATGCACAAGAACGGGTAAGTGGCATTTTTTTATCAAACTTTTCTAAATGCCCGTTCAATTGTTTCATTAAACACGAACGCGACAGCAACCATCGCGATAATTACGGGAAAAAACGCGTCAATTGAGACATGTTCCAAAATTTGCCCGACGGTGAACGAGCCGATTGCCGCGCCTGCGCCTGCGGCGGCGATTTGCAGACCTACGAGCTTTGAAAGGACATCGGAGCCGAAGCGTTTTTTTGTTTCATTCATAAGACAGGGGAAAATCGGTGCGAAACCGAAGCCGACAAACGCTATTCCGACGATATTGCTTGTAAAAACCAGCGCGATAAGACCGACGGCGGCAATAAAAAATCCTATGCGAATCACGCTGATGCCCGAAAATTTCTCCGCTACATATCCGAAAATAAACCGCCCCGCCATAAGCGCGCCGAGGTAAACCGCCGGGAAAAGCCCCGCCGTTTCAAAAACAACGTCTCGTCGCGGGCTGTTTAAAAGCACGTCAACCGTCCAAACCGTTACGGATAATTCAAACGCGACGTAGATGAAAAAGATGAAGATTTGCATGTATTGGAATTTGGGGCCCAGGAAAGGGGGAGACAGGGGGACGGTTTCTTTGGCTTGCCGGGGTTCGCGAGGAGCCAAAGGAACCGTCCCCATGTCTCCCCTGTCTCCCGTTTCCGCGCGTTTCGCCGCCGATTTTTCCCACATTCCCCGCAAAATGCTGGTCATTAAAATTATCGCGATAACGAATTGCACCGCGAAAATCGCCATATACCCCATGCGCCAGTCGTAATAAATTATCATCTGACGCATGATTAGCGGGCTTATCGCGCCACCCATTGCCCAAAAACAGTGGAGATGATTCATGTGTTTTGCGGAAAGATGGTCTACCGCGAAGGCGTTCGCGCCTGTGTCAACAAGACCCATGCCCGCGCCGAGCGCGACGGTTGACACAATAAACCCCGCCAAAACAGGCGAAACCGAATAGCCCAAAATCCCCGCAAGCAACAAGAAAATTCCGCCGCCCGTCACCCATTTGAGTTTGAGAAATTTCTCGAGCCGACTCGTTTGTGCCGCCGCAAGCGCGTAGCTTAGCGAATGCACAATCATTATCGCCGACGCTTGACCTCGCGAAAGTCCCACGTCGAAGCGGATGTCGGGCAGGGCAACGCCGAGCGCGCCGTCGGGCATTCCGATTGCCAAAAATGCTCCGTAAATTGCGAGCAACAGAAACCATGATTTTTTCATTGCAAGACCTCACTATACTGTTCAATTCGTGCCAAAATTCGTTCGGCTTCCTCGCCTTCGGCGGGGGTGGGCTGAAAATTATTTCGGTATCCTACGGACGACACGCGCACGGGGATAATATTTTTCTCGGCGCAAACAAGCTCGTCGCGATAAAATGAAAAGGTTTGTTGAAAAATAAAACTGTCCATATCGTGTGGGGTGGCGTTTCCGCCAAAAGAAAAATTCGCGAGGGAATGGACGATATATCGCCCGTCGTATTGCTCAATGCCCTGCAAAACATGGGGATGCGCGCCCAGGACGAGGTGCGCGCCTTCTTGGATTGTGAAACGCCCGATTGCGCGCTGGTAGGGTTGGGGGAAATTATCGTTTTCCACGCCCCAGTGATAGTAGGCGATTATAAGCTGTGCGCCGCGTTCTTTCAAATATTCGATGGAGCGCGTAATCGCGGCGCGATTGTACCTATGGTCCGCCCAAATGCGATGACCGAAAAAACCCACGGTTATGCCGTTTATTTCCATTATTGTATCGAACTCGTTGCCGAAATACGCGATGCCCGCGTAGGTCAAGGCTTCGCGGGTGTCGTAATATCCTCGCCGAAAAAAATCCTGCGTATGATTATTCGCAAGCGAAACGATGTTTACATTGCCGTACACAAGAATTTGCGCGAACTCGGGCGGGCCGCGAAAAACGAACTCTTTGTCCATATAGGGGTAGAGAGTATCGGTCAACGCGCCCTCGAGGTTCACCACAGCGATGTCGCTTTCGTAAAAAATTTCCGCGACATCCGCGAAAAAATGCGGAAATCCATTGTACCGCACCTCGCGCATAAACGCGTGATAGCCGCCCCAGCGTCGGTCGCCGCCAAGCGTCGTATCGCCGCCCGCGGAAATCGTAATCGTTACGGTGTACGGGCAAATTTCTTCTATGTAAATTTCCGCATCGGGCAAAATCAGTGGCTCAATTGGGCGGTCGGCGGTCGGCATTGCCTTTTGGTAAAAAGCAAAATACGCGTCGGGGTCGTGCAAAAATACTTTCACCGCATCGTCCACGCGCAACAAATAAAAAACCGCCGCAACGATGCCGCCGGTTATAATTATTATTGTGATGAACGTGACCTTGAGGACTTTTCTGATTTTCATGGATTTCCGGGGGAAAATTTGACGCCGTCAAACACATGCAGGTCTCCACGCATTCTCTCGAAGCCGTATACGAAGTCGTATACGAAGCCGTATACGAAGTCGGATGCAATGTGCGGATGCAATGTGTAAACAACGCATAGTTTTCCCCCGGACCCCCCTTTCAAAATTAAGAACCTGTGTTCAATAAGATTGCGCCAAAATTGCGCCAAAATCGCGCCGAAGTTCTAAGTGCTTGGCACGTAGTTTCCGTCTTCGTTTATGCGGGCGACAACCTGCGGGGGCGCGTATGTCGGATTGTTCATGCCGGGATTTTTATTCAGGCTTGGGCTGGACATCGGGCCGAGGCTTATGGGTTGCTGAACCGCGACTTTCGGCGGTGCGCCCTTGGGTGGCGGCGGAGGCGGAGATTTTGGCGACGACGCGTGCGTGACAATCTGTTTGTCAGGCGCAGGAGGTTTTGGCGGAGGCGGCGGAAGTACCTGTAGCGGCGGCTCTTGCGGCGGAGCGGGCGAGTGCATCGGAGTAACGCTTGCCTCGCCGGCAGGCGACGACGGAACAATGTCCATATCCTTGAGTCGCGTAATAAATTTGTCAACATCGTCGAGCTTGCTGTGCAATTCGCCCATATCGCTGTCATCAAGCTCAGTTAGATATTTGCGCACCATTCCTGCGTAAACGTCTTGAAAAGCCTTAATTTTCATGCGTTGGCGTTCGACTTCCGAGGTCAGTTTGTCCAATTCCTTGGCAATTTGCCCCTTGTACTCGTCGGCTTGGGCGCGCGCGTTTTTGACCATGTTATCCGCCGCGATTTGCGCCGAAATAATGGCGTTTTTAATCGCGTTATCCTTCTCTTTGTAGCTCTTAATCACCTGTTCCAAGGTTGCGATATATCTGTCGACTTCTTCGGGGTCGTAGCCGCGTTTTACATAGGTAAATTGTTCCACTGAAAAAACTCCTTCCACTTTACGGAAAATATTTTGGTACGGAAAATATTTTGAAAATAATAACACACCAAGTAAACACGCGCAAGGCAAGTTGATATCATGGATTTCATAAAACTTGACAGCGAAACAATGTTCGCTTATACTGTCCGCGAGTGGAGAGGCGACACCTTTTAACGCCGTCTTTCGCAAGAGTCCCTGTATGACAAACGGTAGCCCGTCCCTGCGTAACAAACTCCTCTGCATTGTTAGGCTTAACGCGTTGACCCTCGAAGCTCACTCGCAACAAACATAGGAGCAAGCCCGCTTTCTTGCGCCCCTGTATACAACCGCGCGACGGTGCTTGG
>WRGX01000164.1 GCA_009786975.1 Defluviitaleaceae bacterium | reverse complement strand
CTCTCGAAGCCGGAAGCAGTTTTGCAAAAAAGAGTCGGCGAGTGACACTCGCCGACTCTTTTTTTATGGGCCGGGAAATTGCTCCCGGCTTCGAGGGAACGTGCCGATTCTGACACATGTCCCCAGTGTCCACTGCGCGCTTTTTTATTCTCGGGCAACCCATTGGCGCAGGTTTTTTATTTCTCCAGCTTCGGCCAGTCTAAGAACAAAAACGGCAAATCGTTCTCACTCTCCCAGTATTCCCGCGCATATTCGGCAAGCGGCATATCGGCAGGCGCGGGCGCGGCAACCCCGATTGGGCTGTTTCCTCATCATCAAACAATGCGCGTTCGACTTGCTTGTCTCACCTCCCGTTTTGAATTGTGAAAGACCTTTCACTTATGTAAAAGCGATTTTGCCGAATTTTATTGCAAATAATATTGCCACCTCGGCTTCGCGTGCAAAAACACGGTAATCGCCTTTTGCGGGCAGAGGTTTACGCAGCGATAGCAAACGGTGCAGTTGTTCAGATGTTTAATTTGCCCATGGTCGGCGGACAGATTTTTCATCGGGCAAATTTTTACGCAAATGCCGCAGGCGTTACATTCTTTGTGGATTTTTATGCCGCTTTGCATCTTTTTTTCGGCGCGCTCGGCGGCGGGGCTTTTTGTGTCGCGTTGCCAAAATATGCCTTGAATCATGCCCAGCATTTGCGAACCGAAAGCAAAGCCGCGCAGCTTTACGACGCCGTTTTTTATGTCGGCGCAAACGCGGTTTAGTTTTGCTTCGGTTTTGTGCAGGTATTTTTGTGCGGATTTTTCGCTCGGTGCCCATAGGTTAAAAAACGGCGTGTTGCCCATGTTTTGTTGCATATTAAAATGCTCGGCGTAAATGACTTCGATTGTGCCGGGTTCGAACATGTCGCAAAAGACCCGCGCGCCGTCGCCGGAAAATTTCATTTGCGTCGCGAAAATTATCAGCTTTTTTCCGCGTAACGCGCCCATGTTGCGATGCACAAATTCGCGCATGATTCGCGGCACGCGCGAGCAATAAACGGGATAGCAAAACGCAATCGTGTCGTGCGCGGCGATTTTTATATTCGATTCGTCCTCGATTGAAAAGCACGCCGCGTTCATTTTGCGGCTGAAAAGCTCCGCGAGATACTTCGTGTTGCCCGTTCCCGAAAAATACAGTGTCAACATTTGCGCGCCACCCCTTTTTGTGTATGATAATAGACATATGTACGGATAACAAGGGGTAATTTTAAGCGAATTTGTTCATTAAGCGACACGGAGGATGATTTTTGTGGAAAAAAACGAAGACAGGCGCGTGCGCAAAACAAAAAAGGCCTTGCGACAAGCCCTGATTGAACTCTTGAATGAAAAGAGCATACAAAATATAACGGTTCGCGAACTAACCGACCGCGCCGATGTTCACCGCTCCACTTTTTACGCGAATTTTTGCGATGTTTACGCTCTTTACGCGCACACGGAGGAATGTGCTGTGCGGGAAATAGGCGAAATTGCTTCGGGGGACGCATCGTTATTTTTCGGCGGCTTAATCGACTATGTCAACGCGAACAGGCAAACCGCGCGTTTATTTTTCGGCAATATCGATTTTTCTCGGCGGATTACCGACTTGCTTAGGGATTCGTGCATTGCGTGTTGGTGCGAGGAGTATGGAAATGAAGCGGCGTTCGCAACGGCAACCCCCGAGGAAACGGACTACTACATTCAGTTTTACATTTCCGGGGCAATTGGAGCCGTCGCGAAGTGGGTTTCGGAGGATTTTAAATATCCTGCGGAAAAACTGGCAGAGCATTTGGCGGATATTGAGCACCGGGTACGCATGTCGGCGGCGACGCATTCCCTCGAAGCCGGAAGCCGTTTCCCGGACGCGCCAAGCGCGCATGGGCACCGGGGTACGCATGTCGGCGGCGACGCATTCCCTCGAAGCCGGGAGCAATTTCCCTAAGCATAAAAAACGAGTCGGCGAGTGACACTCGCCGACTCGTTTTTTTACGGCGTGTTGCCACTACGCGAATGCCAACACGCCCTATATCAGACTTTCAAGGTGCCGCAAAAACGGATAAGGATTTATCCAAAAATCCCTACGCGCAAACGAAACGTCGGGCGAAATCGCGACATGCAAATGTACGGGAAAACCACGCTCTCCCCTGCCCCCGCCGCCGCTGTTGCCCATAAGCCCAAGCGGTTCTCCTGCAAAAACATCCCGCCCGATAAAAATTCCCGGCGCAATCGAGTCCAAATGCGCGTATAAATAAAACGTATCGTTTTCGGTAACAACCCCCACAAAATAGCCCAAATTCTCGTCAAACCCCGCCTCGCGCACGCTGCCGCGCGTCATGCTGACCACCGGTACCCGCCCGCGAATATTTGCGCGGTCGATAACCGCCGTGCCGCGATGCATGTCTTTGCCCTGAAAATTATGCTCGACGCCCCACGAATCCCCAAACATTACCTCGCCGCCGAGCCATTCGCCCGGCACGGGAAACGCCTCGATTTCGTCAAAAAGATTCTCAAACATCGCGACATACGGCGCAAGGCTCCGCGAATTATACTGTCGCAAAAGCCTATTAAAATCAGAAACATAAAGCTGCTCAAGCCGACTCAAATCATACACAGCGTGTTTTTCGGGGAAAAAGCCGTTTTCCGCGTTAAAAACAGCAAAAAGTTCTGCAAATCCAATCCCGTTTTGCGCGGCATACCCCCGAAGCCGCCCAATCGACCCCGTTGGCACCCGAAAAGCCGCAACCGTTTCCGCATCAACCCTAACCCGCACCCCCGGCCGCAAAATCCCCCAAACCGCCGCAAACATCAAAAAAATCGTAACCGCAACGCAAAACATAAAAAAATATTCTTTCCGCCGCTTACGCAGGCTTCGACGTCTTCGCATAAAATCCCCTTTTTGACAGTATATCGTCGGGGGGGTGCAATTATTCTTGCCCTTGCCGTATCGCTACAGGCTTTGGCGGCAAGCTCCGATATAGCTTATTTATATTCTCCACGGTTTCGGCATTTATAAAATGTTCGATTTTTTCGACTTGTTCCAGCTCGTTTTGTGAATTGTTTATGTAACACAAAAATCGATGGAGTGTGTCGTGGCGAAAGACCAGATATTTGCCCAAATCGATGCCTGTTTCCGTTAGCTTTATGTACCCGTATTTTTCGGACAAAACCAGACCTTGCTTTTTTAAATTGCCTACCATTTTTGAGGCAGAGGAGGGCTTGACGTTTAAATTTTCGGCAAGCGCGCCGATTCGCACGGCCTCGCCGCTCGAGTGGATGCGATAAATCATTTCAAGATAATCTTCCATGGACGACGTAATCGCGTTGTTTTCCAAAAGCGCGTAACCCTTTAGCGTGTAAAATCCCGACATGTTTTCGCCATTCGCTGAGCGCATAAATCGCCGTTAAAAATCGGTCGCCCGCGTTCCTCTCTCCAATTTTTCACACTTTTCGCCATTCGCTGAGCGCACAAATCGCCATCAAAAATCGGTCGCCCGCATTCCTCTCTCCGATTTTTCACACTTTTAAACGGCTTGGCATAGATTAGCGTGAGGAAACAATTTTTCCTTACGCTAAATTTTATTTGGGGAGATGAAATTTTATGTTTTTATCGGTTTTGTCGGGCCTGATTGTGTCGGTTGACGCGTTTTTTATCGGGCTTTCGCTTGGGCTGCAAAAGAATTGTAAATTTATGTACCTTGTTGTGATTAACGCGTTTTTGTTTGTGCTGTGTCTTTTAGGATTTTTCCTTGCGGGGCAAGTGTATGAGGCCATTCCGTTTGACCCCGACATAGTTGTGGGTTTTGCGTTTATCGGGCTTGGGGTGTGGACGATTTTGCAGTTTAAGCTGCGCAAAAAAACCGACGAAGAAGGCACCGTTTCGGGCAAAACAATTGTGCTTGTCGGGCTTGTTATGAGCGGGGAAGCCATGCTTATCACGATGGGGATTACGTTTATCTTTCTCCCCTACTCTACCCTCGCAATTCCGGTTACAGTCGCGCTTGCTCATTTTGGGTATTCAGCTCTGTCGTTCTTTTTAGCGCGGACTAAGCATGTTAAACGAATTCCTCCTTTTTTGAACTATGCAATTTCGGGAAGCGCGCTTATTATTTATGGACTGCTTGCGCTTTTTGTCGAATTTGGGATATGATATCGAAAAGCGAAATTTAGGAGCATCCCATGCGAAGAAAACCCGCGCCGCGACCGCGCGCAAGCACACCCGGACCGCCTCGACAGTTGCCGACGCGGCGACGCACGCCCATGCGTCGCCGTCGTCGCAGACGCGCGCGTCGCGGCGGTTTCGGGTTTTTTCTCATATGTCTCGCGATTTTAATTTTCGCGCTTGTTTACATATTTGCAGGCGACAGGATTTTTCCGCCGATTGGCACGATAATTTTCCCCGCAGGCGAGGAGATAATCGTGTCGTTTTTGGACGTCGGGCAGGGTGACAGCATCGTCGTTCGGTCGGCGGGTAATGCCGTTTTAATCGACGGCGGCGACCACGGCACGCGCGGCGTTGTGCTGGCTTATTTGAATGACGCAGGAATTACGCGGCTTTGCTACGTTGTTGCAACGCACCCGCACGCCGACCACATCGGCGGGCTTGTGCAGGTCTTGCGCGATTTTGACATCGGAAGCGTGGTAAAGCCCGACATTTCCACCGAAACGCAGGACACGCAGGTTTATAGAAACTTCCTCGAGGCGATTTACAATAACGCGATTCACGTAATCCACCCCGCTCCGGGCGACCGCCTCCATGCGGGCATAATCGAATTTGAAGTAATTTCGCCCTCGCCCGACCTGGAATCCGGGCGTTCCGTTAACGACCAATCCATCGTTTTGCGGCTTGCGCACGGGCAGACCTCGTTTTTGTTCACGGGCGACGCGGAGGTCACTGCCGAGCGGTGGATGGTTGATACCCGCGCGAACATCTCGTCCGACGTGTTGCATGTCGGGCATCACGGCAGTCGCACGTCAACGACGGAGGAATTTCTCGCCGCCGTTGCCCCCGAAATCGCCGTAATAAGCGTCGGCGAAAATAATCGCCACGGACACCCGCACCGCGATGTTATAAGTCGGCTTGTGTATCACGAAATTGAAATTTTGCGTACGGATGAATTAGGGACGATTCGAATGCTAACCGACGGGCGGGATATTACCCGCAAAGAAAATACTCCGCCAAATTAGCATTCGCGTCCAAAAACGGTGCAATAATCGGCTCGGCCGCCGTCATAAGCGTCGTGACGCCGGGCCCATGGCCCGCGATAACGCTGCCGCCATGCACAACGACCCCGATTGTACACGCGCCCTGTTTATACACGCGCCCGAAACGCGTGTCCGCGTCAGTTATCGCAACGATATCGCCGAATCGCAAATCGTTCAAACCGTATTTTTCAACGGTTTCGGCGTCCGCCATCGTGATATCATAATCGCCGCGCACAGTGGACATATGCCCGATGCCGGAACCCATGATTTTCGCGGGGACGATTTTGGAAACACCGATTCGTAATTTTTTGCCGCCGGAAACATCGTTTCCGGCATTATTTCCGGCTCCGTTTCCGGCCCCGTTTCCGACTTCAAGGGAATGTGTCGCACCCACACACGTGTCCCCGGTGCCAAAAAAATTCATTTTCTCCAGCAACGCGGGGCTTACGCTCCGCATTTTTATTTGCGGATAATCCAAAAGCTCCAAACCCTGACCCGTCGCCTTGATGCTTATCGTGTCGCCGATGTTCAACTTTTCGAGCGTTTCGGGCGAAAAATAAATTATAAGATGCTCGCATCCGCCGTGTTTTCCTGTAACAAATCCGCGTTCGTCTTTCGCGTCGCCCGAGCGAATCCGAGCCTCATTTCCGATGCACGACAAAACCGTAAACGCCTGATTAAAGTCGTCCTCTTTGTTGCGCGCGGTTACGCCCGGCTCCAAATGGTCGGCAACAAAATCGGCGCACAAGTCGCCGATTTTCGCATTGTATGTAATGCCGCCCGTCCCCGTAAGCCAAACGGCCTCGCCGTTTAGGGAAATTTTCGCCGCCGCGCCGCCTTTTGGATGCCAAACCGTTCCCGAAACCGAAACAATCGGTAGTTTTCCTGCATTTGTCCTCATTTTTTTATCCCCTTTCGAATTTTTTCGGTGCTTTTCAAAATGATGACGTTAGTGACACTAACATCATCATTTTTTTTCATTGCCTCATCTCCATCATTATGTCATAATCAAGAAAAAATTTCACACTAGGAGGAAATTCTCATGCGTTTGATTACAAGAGCGGATTTTGACGGCTTGGCGTGCGGAACAATTTTATTGGAGCTTGGGATAATTGATTCGTGGAAGTTCGTCCATCCTAAGGATATTCAAGACGGAAAAATCGATATAACGGAAAACGACGTGCTTACGAACGTACCGTATGCGCCGGGCTGTGGCATATGGTTCGACCATCACGCAAGCGAAATCGAGCGCGTGGGCGACATTGCCGTCGAGGGCGCGCGCTATCTCGCGCCGAGCTGTGCGCGAATTCTTTACGATTATTACGAAGGCGAAAGCCGCCTGTCGCACATGGACGAAATGATTAAAGCAGTTGACAAAGTCGATGCCGCGCAACTAACCGTCGATGAAATTACAAACCCGCAAAGCTGGATTATGCTTGGCTTTATAATGGACCCGCGAACGGGCCTTGGTCGCAAAGAATTTTCCACAGGCAACTGGGAGCTGATGGAAGACTTAATGGAAAACTGCCGCGACTACACAATCGACGAAATAATGATGCTCCCCGACGTAGCCGAGCGCGTCGAGCATTACAAACAACAATCCGTCGATTTCCGCGAGATGATTTTAAAATATTCCCGCACCGAAGGTGATGCGATTATCACCGACCTGCGCGGCGTTCCGACAATTCACACGGGCAACCGTTTTCTGCTATACAGCCTGTTCCCCGAGCAAAATATTTCGATTTGGATAGTCGAAGGCTTTTCCGACAACTGCGTAATCGCCGTCGGACACAGCATAATAAACCGCTCCTCAAGCGTAGATGTATCAAAAATAATGGCAAAACACGGCGGCGGCGGTCACACACAAGTCGGCACCTGCCAAATTCCCTATGACGAAGCCGATGGGGTTATTGATGAACTGATAAATATTTGCAAATAGGTAAAATTGAAAGGCGGTGAGGACATGGCCGTAACAGACTGTAAAGCAATTTTAGGTCTGCAAGAAGAAATTTTGCTTGCCCCCGAACTGTCGGATGCTCGAAAGGTGGAAATGCTCAAGAACTATATTCGTAGAACACTCGGTGAAAAACAAACAGAGGGAAAATAACAAAAAAGCGCGCCAAGCGCGCAGTGGAAACCGGGGACATGTGTCGGAGTCGGCACATTCTCTCGAAGCCGGGAGCAGTTTCCTCACCTACAAAAAAGCGCGCCAAGCGCGCATTGGGCACCGGGGACATGTGTCGGAGTCGGCACGTTCTCTCGAAGCCGGGAGCAATTTCCCGGTCCATAAAAAAAAGAGTCGGCGAGTGTCACTCGCCGACTCTTTTTTGTGTACATACTTGTAAGTGGCACCGATTCCCATTTTATAGCAGTTACCTTGCATACAAAAAAAAGAGCAAGGAATCCGCGGATTCCTTGCTCTTTTCATTTACTTGCAAAACTTACAACCTTACCTGCTAACCGTAATGGTTCTCGTCGCATCGTCCCATTCAACGGTCGCGCCGAAGAATTCGCCGATAAAGCGCAACGGGACAAAGGTTCTGTCGTTGATAATTTGTGCGGGAACGTCCATTCCGGGGGCGGTTTCGCCGATTCCGAAGGTCAGCGTACGACCTTCATACACAAGCGTTACCTCGCGGGAAACATCGTTCCAGCTAACCCTCGCGCCAAGCATTTCTCCAATAAACCGCACGGGAACAAGCGTGCGTCCGTCAACGATTAGAGGCGTAACGTCCATTGTCAAAAATACTTCGCCCGTAAGCAGGCAGACAATTTGATACGACGCGATTTGCAACATAAGCTGCGAAGTATACTCTTCTTCCTCGCCCGGCTCTTCATCGTCTTCCTCGTCAAGGTCGTCGATTTCGTCCGAATCCGGTGTTTGCGCCCTTGGTTGAAGCGGGGGAAGACCGGGGTTCGGTGAATCGTGTCCACTGCCGCCGCCGCCAACCCAACCGCCGCCGGTTTGGCCGCCATTGTTGTTGTTGTCGTTATTGTTGTTGTTATTATTATTGTTGTTGTTATTATTGTTGTTGTTATTGTTGTTGTTGTTGTCGATGTCCTCCTCGCATATACAAACATGCAAAGGTCTGTCGCAGTCATCGCACCATGGTTGCTCAAAATCGTCTTCGAGAAGCAAGAACGCTCTTACCACGTTCATTTCGTCCCAAGTATCGGTGTTGCAGGAAATGATAATTCCTCTGAGACTCGGGTCTGCGTCGGTGTCGGTCCACAAGGCAAAGTGCGGATGAAGCGACAGGTCGAAAGTAAATGTTCCCGCCGCGGCGTCATACTCTGCCCCAAAGCCGGTTACTTGCGGCCAGTCCGGACCGCCGCCGCCTGTAAGAATAAGGTCAACGCCGCCGGCAGGTTGTGCCGCTACTTCGAATACAATATGCGTTGCCGCGCCCATAACATCCAATGTGAGCGGGCTTCCCGATATCATTCCGAATTCGCGTTCAATGCCGTTCATGCCCCAACCGCGCTGACGATGCGACATTCCTGCGGCATCAATGGCGGGAAGCGGCAACGGGAACTCGTTGCGCGGCCATACGAATTCGGGGGGAGTTCCGTCGCCAACACGTTCAAGCGTCATAATATCAACGTTCAGGCCATCCAAGTAGAAAGCGGGAGAACCGGAACCACCCGGACGCGTGGGACGAACGCGGTCGTTTATAAACACAATTTCAAGAATGAAATTACCCCGTGGCAGGAAAATATAATCCTCTGCCTGAATCAAAGCGTTTGCGGCAACCCATCCTTCGGAACCATGCCCGGCGGGAACAACGAAGCGAGTAAGCGTATTTTCGTGTGCGTCCCTGAGAAGGAGTTCCATTGAGTTTGTCGCGCTCGGGTTAATCGCGCCCAATTGCAAACGATACATACCGTCCTGCGCCACATTAAGCTCATACCGTATCCATTCGCCAACGTGAGTCCTTGTTACGTGTCCCGAGGTGAATCTGGGCGAACCATCGGGATATTGACCGAACGGAATGGGGAAACGTCCACCGTATTCGTTGGCGGGTCCGAGTGGTTGGTCGGGACGGATAGGGGGAGGTATAACCCGGTCAATGGTGGGAGCGGTACCCACGTATCCGGAACGTGCTACGCTTTCAAGGTTAACATGGTCGGTGGTTAATGAGCCACCCGCAAAATTCACTTTAGTGAAGTGCGAGAAGAATCGCGGCAAAACATTGCCGGCGCACTCCCACGGACGAACTCTCCAGCAGTATCCGCCACAGTTCGCTCTTGCCGCGCATGGGTTAAGCGGCTGGTTGTCATACATCCAGTCAAGCAAACTCATCGTATAAACACCCGTTGCCGGAATTTGGTGAACATCGGTCCACGGGCGGGTTATTCTGCTTGCGCTTGCCATAAACGCGTCAAACGCCTGACGCAAACGGTTGTACTGATAGTCAATCGTAGCCTGAGTTGCCAGCCAAATATCAAGAGTTCTGTCGGCGGGCGTAAAATACTCGTCGCGGAACGGAGCTATCGCGCCGTCCGGGAACTGACCGTACCACGGACCCTCGACGGCTGTGGCGAGCACCGTCGCCGCTTCCGCCACCAACGCTTCAAGCGCGCTAAAGTCGGCAGTGTTGTCAAGCGCATAGTACGCATCGTAAATTGCGGTAAACGCAGCGTGAATTGCGGCGGAACCCGAGCCGGCGTTAACCGACCTTACAGAATCAACTACTGCCATTAAATTATTCCATGACGCAGTGGTAATGTCGCCTTGTACAAACGCAGGGGCATCGATGCCGGCAATCAAACTTTGCAAATCTTCAAACCTTGCGGTTTGGCGGATTGTGAAGCTGTTTGTCATAACTTCCGGCGCACCCGAAGGTATCCACAAACTTGTGTTGTAGGGTACGGCAAAGGTTTCTATCGTGAGAGAGTCCCCGTCGATTACCAAAAGCGAGTATTGAGAATAATTGTCAAATCTAATCGGGTCAACCCATGCAACCCACGGCAACATTGGGCTGAAAGCCGTGTATTTGGGGAAATCGGCGACGGAACCGAGGGTGATAAACGGGATTCCCGTCGGGGCGATAAACGCACCGGGATTCGCGTCAAAGACAAGTCTTTCGTCCCTGTTTCGTCCAAACTCGGCGGGCATTTGCGCCCGTACCGGTCTTGCTTGGTTTTCGTCGCAGTGGGTCATAAAGAATGAACGCCCGTGGGTATGGTCGTGTCCGTTTATTACGAGGTCGACATTGAAGTCTTCCAAAAGCTCGACCAATCTCCACCATCCGCTTGCCGGCATTGCCGGGGCGTGGAAGTTTCCGCCGCCGAACGGATTTTGGTGGAAGGTAACGATTCTCCATGTTGCGTCGGGGTGTGCGGCAGTGGCCTGTTCGAAAATAGCTCTGTGTTCGTTAAGCATACCTCGGTCGTTGGTGTTCAGCGAAATGTAGAGAACATCGCCGTACCTGAAGAAGTGGTTTCCGCCGCCCTTCATATAGGAACTGGGACCGGTCGGGCTTCCGCCGGGAAGCCATTGATGGTTCGGCCAATAGTACAGCATCGAAAGCAGTGAAAGGGGCGAATTGAACTCCGCGCCGGTTGCTTGGGATTGGCTGTCGTGGTTTCCTACGGTTGTGAAAACGGGAACATTTCTTAGTTGCGGCGGAGCCATAAAGGCATTCCATCTGTCCACACGGTTGGAAGCACCGCCGACATTGTCGCCAGCGGAGAGTATAAAGTCCACGCCGCCGTGTCCTACGCCTGCGGCTCTTGTAATCCCGCGGTCGAGTGAATCCGAAAATTTAGCAATCTGTCCCGCTAAATTGGTAGATACCGAACCGCCCATTTGCGGGTCGCCG
Organism: Defluviitaleaceae bacterium; assembly: GCA_009786975.1. Taxonomy (GTDB): domain Bacteria; phylum Bacillota; class Clostridia; order Lachnospirales; family WQUN01; genus WQVC01. Next base: position 1,132 of record WRGX01000164.1, on the reverse strand, counting down.
ACGAGCAAAACCGTTTGCTGTCCGGTCGCGCTTGGGTTATGGGTGTAGAAATAGTGAATCGCGCTCCAGTTGTCGGGATTTCCGTCGCCGACGCGATAATAATGCCTTGTGTTTGTTGCAAGCCCGGTTACGCGCACCCTGTTTACGTCGTAATTGGAGCCTGAGCCGGGCAGTGTTGCCGGAATCGGGGTGGGCGCGTTACCTTGGCCGGCGGCGGAGCCTCCGATAAACGGGGTTGCGTCGGGAACTGCGGCGGCGGATGTTGCAACTTGGATTTGTGCCGCGGCGGCTTCGCCTCTCGGTGTCCACCATGTAAAGCGCATTTCGGTTGCACTTACGCCCCAGTTAAGGGAGATGTTTGTGGCAAACGGAGGCGGCTCTGCCAAGGTAAGTCTTGCCGTTCCGAGTTGGTGTAAATTATCGGCACGCGTAACGAAATCCGGAGTTGACACGTAATAGAATTGCGCCATGAGTACATAGATTGCGGTTGCGACTTCGCCGTTGTTGTACAGCAAAGCCCTTGGAATCGTAAACGTTGCTTCGGGAACCGGAGCAAGCGGGAAACGGGGAGAGCGAAGAATCGTACCCGCTGCGTTTGCGGCCGCATCAGCGGTAAACGCAGTTGTTCCCGTGTTGGTACCCGACAAATCCGTCCAAACAGAAAGGATTCTGTTGGCACTTGTTTGGGTTACCGGGCCGATTGTCAATGTGGCACGCAGATCCTGGCGAAGCAAATCAGCCGCCGCGGGGTCAATTGCCAAGCGGAGCAGGCGGTCATTGCCTGTGCCTATCGTGCTTACGTTGGGGTGCTCGGTTATTGTTGCCTGTGTGTCGCCTATCGGCCAAACCAAAAGGTCAGCGTCATCGCAGATGCAATCCGCATCTTTGTACACGGTGATGTCCCAAATATCGAACTCTGCAAAAATGGTGCTGTTGTGCGCGACAATGCGCATGTCTTGATTTGCCCGATTGGCATGTGCCGCACTGACCGTGTACACAAATTCAAACGCTCCGACACCAACGGGCGGATAAACTCCCGGCATATAACTGGTATCAGCAACCGATTGCAATCGAATTCCCAATCCGGGAGTGTGCAAAACACCCGTAATTGTTACTACATCGCCTTCTCCAA
>WRGX01000163.1 GCA_009786975.1 Defluviitaleaceae bacterium | reverse complement strand
TTTTAATTTTGCAAAAAAGAGTCGGCGAGTGACACTCGCCGACTCTTTTTTTATGGGTCGGGAAAGTGCATCCGGCTTCGAGGGAATGCGCCGACTCCGACACATGTCCCCGGCGTTCAATGCGCGCAGTGCGCGCTTTTTTATAATCTACCTCCAGCTCACGTTAAAAAACACGTTTGAGGCTTCTGAAAAATCAAATTGTATCGCGATTGTCCCGGGTTCGAAAACGCTCATGTCAATATCGAAGGGTGCATTTTCGCTTAAATCTGCGGATTTGATTATATTTCCTTGGCGGAGTGTTATTGTCATTTCGCCGCTTTCTATGCCGCTTTCCACTGAAAAAGTGTCTAGCTCATCTTGGCTTAAATCTTGAAAAATTGTGTCAAAGCCGTTTGTGTGTCTTGCGAAAAATGTCCAGCCCGAGTCGCTTCGGCTTCCCGTTCCCTCCGTTGTCATGCCGTCGCCGAAGGACGCCCCGGCGGAAAATCCATCCATACGAAACCCCTCCATGAGGATGGGGGTGTACACCTGTTCTGCCGTGATATGCGCCGTGCGGATTCCCAAAAGTCCAACCATTCCGAATGCCACCGTGCCAACAAACAGCACAACACAAGCCGCCGCCGCAATCGCGACCGTTTTCAAAATAATTCGGGTTCGGCGGTTTTTTATTGCGAGCTGTTCGTTTATTCTCGACAATTGCTCCGCAACGGCGTTTTCTTCCTGCTCGTTTGCAATTTTCGCTCCCTTTATATTCTTTGCGTAATTTTAACGTTTATCCACGCGTTGCCGCAAGCAACGCAGATTAACATTGCGGAATTTACGGAATTTATGTTTCAAACCCAAATTTTTTACTTGACAACCCTGCGGAACTTTAATATTATTTACCAAGACATCGGGCGGCGGTGTTTTTTTGGTTTGAGAATTTTCGAAAATATTTGATGAGAGAGGGAACATTATGCGCACAAAAATTACGCTGGCTTGCACGGAATGCAAGCAAAGAAATTACAACACTTTTAAAGACAAAAAGAACCATCCCGACCGCATGGAAACTAAGAAATTCTGCCGTTTTTGCAATAAACACATGCCGCATCGGGAAACGAAATAGGAGCATAGTTGGATTCGAAAGGAGTATGTTAAATGGATGACAATAAGAAGGAAAAAAAAGCCGACGGTGGCGAAAGTGCCGTTAAAGGCATTCATCAAACATATCGTGCCGAGTTTCGCAAGATTGTTTGGCCTTCGCGGGAAACGCTTTTTAAGCATACCGTTACGGTAATTGCCGTTTCGTTGCTTTTCGGCGCGTATATCATGCTTAACGACTTTGTATTCGGCGCGCTTTTCAACGCGTTTGTTGAGAACGTGCTATGAGTGTCGATATAATGAACGAATCCAGACACGAATTGATGCCTGACTCAAGATGGTACGTGGTTCACACGTACTCTGGCTATGAAAACAAGGTTAAGGCAAACATCGAAAAAATCATCGAAAATCGCGGAATGGAAGAGTTTTTCGAGCAAATTGTCGTGCCTATGCAGGACACAATTGAGGTAAAAAACAATGTCAGAAAGTCGGTGCAGAAAAAAATCTATCCCGGCTATGTTTTGCTGAAAATGATTATGACGGACGACACTTGGTATGTTGTACGAAACACGCGCGGTGTTACAAGTTTCGTCGGTCCCGCCTCGAAGCCCGTTCCGCTTACCGACGAGGAAATTGTTTCGATGGGCATCGAAATTCCCGATTTCGAGCTGGACCTCGACCTTGGCGAGCTTGTGCGAATTGTAACAGGTCCGTTCGAAGGCTCCGTCGGCAATGTCAAGGACATTAACCATCAAAAGAAAACCGTTTCGATTGCACTAAGTGTTTTCGGTCGGGAAACTCAAGTTGAAGTTGACTATCACGTTCTGCAACGCATGTAAAATAAACAACACTAAGCTATGCTTGTGTGTTTAAATAAGTGGGAGAGCGGAAAAGCTCGCTAAAACCACAAGGAGGACAAAAATGGCAAAGAAAATCACGGCTTATGTAAAGCTGCAAATTGAAGCCGGAAAGGCATCACCCGCACCGCCGGTGGGACCGGCACTCGGTCAGCACGGTCTGAACATGATGGGCTTCTGCAAGGAGTTCAACGAGCGCACGAAAAACGACGCGGGCATGTTAATCCCCGTTGTCGTAACGGTTTATGCCGACAAGAGTTTTTCGTTTATTACAAAGACTCCCCCCGCCGCCGTCTTGATAAAGAAGGCGTGCAAGCTGGAAAAAGCCAGCGGCACGGCGGGCCCTAGCGAAAAAATCGCGACGATTTCAAAGGCCGACGTGCAAAAAATCGCGGAGCTTAAAATGGTTGACCTGAATGCGGCCTCTCTCGAAACCGCAATGAGCATGGTTGCCGGAACCGCCCGAAGCATGGGCGTTGTTTTGGAAGGGAGTGACGCATAATGAAGCGCGGAAAAAAATATGTAGACGCGGCAAAACTCGTTGATGCCGAAAAATTATACGATGTAAAAGAAGCGATTGACCTTGTGCAAAAAACAAGTGTCACGAAGTTTGACTCGATGGTCGAGGCGCACCTCCGCCTCGGCGTTGACTCGCGTCATGCCGACCAACAGGTTCGCGGCGCGGTTGTTCTGCCGCACGGAACGGGACGCAGTGTGCGCGTGCTTGTATTCGCAAAAGGTGAAAAAGCAACGGAAGCCGAAGCCGCAGGCGCGGATTTCGTCGGCGCGGAAGAGCTCGTTGCGAAAATTCAAAGCGAAAACTGGTTCGAATTCGATGTCGTTGTCGCGACACCCGATATGATGGGTGTTGTCGGGCGAATCGGGCGCGTTTTGGGACCGAAAGGTCTTATGCCGAACCCGAAAGCCGGCACTGTAACCGCCGATGTAACCAAAGCAATCTCCGACATCAAGGCCGGAAAAATTGAATATCGCTTGGATAAAACAAATATCATCCACGTGCCGATAGGCAAAGTGTCCTTCGGCACCGAAAAAATTGCCGAAAACTTCCAAACCCTGATGGCCGCGGTAATCAAGGCAAAACCCTCCGCCGCAAAAGGTACCTACCTGCGAAGCATAACTTTGGCAAGCACAATGGGCCCCGGCGTAAAAGTTAATCCCTTACGTGTAAACGAATAATCACACTTTTGAGCGCAAAAAAAGTATCAGCTAAAAACCGCCGCAAACAGCGGCGGTTGTTTCGCCCGAATGGCGGAATTGGTAGACGCAAAGGACTTAAAATCCTTCGGAGGCAACTCCGTGCCGGTTCGATTCCGGCTTCGGGCAAAAAACCCCCTGTATTTATCACAAATACAGGGGGTTTTATTTTCCTGTTTAGGACGTGTTCCCACTAATTAACGCGACATCTCCTTCAGCTTGAACAGTCGTTTTATCTCATCCCGCGAAATCGCGCCGGAAAGCAATACGCCGGACAAATAAATCGCGCCGAGAATCGCAATTGAGAAAACAAGCCCGACGCGAAGCCCGGCGGTCTCGAGAAAAAAGCGGTCGGCAAGAAAACGCGCAACAAGCCCTGCCGCCGCCGCCGTCAAAAGCGGTCGCAGAAACCACCGATTAAACGCCATTTCAATCGGCATAAACTCCCGAATTTTCCGAAGCCCAAGCGCGATTACAACAACCAGCGACACAAGCCATCCGAAAATATAGGCGGTAAGCCCAAATTGCGGTACAAAAAGAAAAATAAACGCGATACATATGCCCGACGAAATCAGACTGTTTCTAAAAATAAACATCTGGCAACCCAGCCCGTTCAAAACTCCCGACAGCAAAATTTGCATGTAAATGAAGGGGGCCATCACGCCCAAAAGTTGCAACATCAGCCCGATGGGCTGATTATAAATCGCCATTCCAAGCTCGTGCGCAAAGAAGAAAAACAGCGACGCCGCGCCCATTCCCGTCACCGACGCAAAAAGAAGTGCCTTCGACGCAACCGACGAAATCCCGCGCATATCCTTTGCCGCCGCCGCCTCGGAAACGGCGGGAACAAGCGTCACGCTAAGCGCGGTAAGCACGGCGGTCGGAAAAAAAATCAGCGGCACCGCCATGCCCTGAATTCGCCCAAATTCCGCAATCGCTTCCGCCGCCGGCAATCCATACATTTGCAGTCGCTGTGGAATAAGCACATTTTCCCACGCCGTCAAAAGCGACCCTGCCACGCGATTTCCCGTAAGCGGCAACGCCATCCCAAAAATCAGCCCAAGCGTCTGCGCCGAAGTAAGCGTCGGCAGTTTGTTCATTATGTTGCCCAAAACCGCCCTCCGCTTTCTCTTATGCATCTTATACGCAACAAACACAAATCCGAACGAAAAAACTTCCTCCGCAACAATAGCAATCAACGCCGCCGCCGCCGCATATTCAAGCCCTCGAGGCACAAACGCCGCAGCGATAAAATAAATCACAATCATGCGAACGATTTGCTCCAAAACCTGATTAATCGCAGGGATTTTCGTCTCCTGTAAACCGATGAAATAACCGCGTATGCAGGTACCCGCCGCCATAAACGGAAACGCCAGCGACAGAATTTGCAGCGGCAGAACAACCCGTGCATCACGGAAAAAATACTCCGCCAAAATCTCCGCGCCGAAATAAAGCGCGAAAGTCAAAAAAACGCCCAGCACCGTTGTAATAACAACGCTTTGCTTGAGCATTCGCGACATATTGCCAAATTCGCCTTTTGCGCGTTCCTGTGCCGTCAGCTTCGAAACCGTCGTGTTAAATCCCGCGCAAGCAATGCTCCACGCAAGCGTATACACCGGCAAAATAAGCTGATACAGCCCCATGCCCTCCGCGCCCATTAGGTTCGACATGTAAATTCGATAAACAAAGCCCAAAATCCGCGTAATAACCCCCGCCGCGGTTAAAATCAAAGCACCCGTTAAAATTTTTTTCCGATTCATCCATCTCACCCCATAGCATATATATTATGGGATGGACAAATTTATGAGGTCACATTTTTGTCACATTTACTCAATCTCAACCTCGCCTCGCTCTTGAAAAACGCAAATCCATATCCGACCCGGCGGCATTATAAGCGGCGAGCCGTCCTCAAACGTCCAAACCATTGGCGTCTCGTGCGACTCTTTGTGCCATAAAACGGGAAAATGTTCGCCGCTTGTGATTAAATATCCGCGACCATAGCCGATGGTGTCAACCGCGCGGCGCGCCGCATAATCGCCGAGCGAACGAAGGTTGACGAATTGGATTAAAATATTTGTTACATAGGCATGAGAAACTGTTTCCGCATCCATGTGCGGCCCTTGCGGGTTTTCGACGCGATATTTTTTTGCTTCTTCGTCAAAAATAAAAATTCGCGAGTATGGCTGTGAAAACGGCACGACGATATGTTCCGCGCGGCCGAGGCTTTGGATTCTGCGGTCTTCGATTTCGTCAAAAAAATCGCCGAAAATGAAGCCGAAAGCGGGGTCGGGTTCTATTTCCGTGCGAAAATCATGTTCGTATAAATGCGTCTCGATTCGCTCACGTCCGGTGAACGAACTGTGTTCAACGGCGCGCATACCTGTGTTCCGCGTGAACCATTCGGGATATGTTCTGTCGCGCCAAAAAACTTGCGCAAGACGTCCTGCGTCGAGATTGTCGATACGGGTTGAGCGAACACGCGAGTGTCCGCCCGGGCTTGCGCCGTGGAACACAAAAATCGCGTCGTGATTGAAGGCGAAGTCGATAAAATAATCCCGCGCGGAGCGTACGGGACCGATTTTTTCCGGGAACTCCGACTGGTAAATCGCGACAAAACGCGTAACGTCGCCTTCTGCAAGGACTTCGTAAATAATGTCCGCCGAGCTGATTCCGTGCTGCGGATGAGCCCGGCGAATATTGTCTGTCACAACTGCGAGGGGGCGGCGATTGACGATTTCTTCGTCGATGTGCAAGCCCGTTAAAATGCTTGGCACGCCCCAAATTTCCTCGGGTTCTTCCTCTTCCTCGGGCTGAATCTCGGTTGCTTCGGGCAGAATAATAATCGGCAACTCAACAAAAGCCTCTTCGGGTTCGTAGTCGGCGCGCAAAGCGAATGCGAAAATCGTTCCGACAAGAACAAGCATCACACACGCCGAAAACGCCGACGCAAATGAAATCAAAAAAATTTTCTTCGATGCCCTAACGATTTCAAAAAATTTTTTCACTGCAAAAGTCTCCCGACTACGCTGGCGGCAACCACCACCGCAACAATTATTGAAAACACCGACGCAAGAAGCACCGCGCCCGCCGCCGCATCCTTTGCGATTTTCGCAAGCGGATGCGTTTTGCCGCCGCCAATCAAGTCGATTACTGCCTCGACGGCGGTATTTACAAGCTCCATCGCAAGCACAAAGAAAATCGCAAACCCGACAAGCACAAACAAAAGTGCGTCGAAAACACCCATAATTTGAAAGATTATACAAGCTATTATTGCTAAAATTCCCAAAATTATTTGGACGCGAAAATTTCGCTCGCGATAAGCAATTTCTCGGATGCCGTTAAACGCATCGCCAAAAGACGCAAAAAAACTGCGTCGCCTGCGCTTTTTCATTTCACATACCCCCTCCGGTCTCGAGGGAACGTGTCGAATCCGACACATGTCCCCGGTTCCCAATGCGCGCTTGGCGCGCTGCAAAAAAGAGTCGGCGAGTGACACTCGCCGACTCTTTTTTTACGCCAGCTTCCTCTTTGTGCGCTCAACAAGTCCGCCCGCCGCCATAAGCTCCTGCATAAACGTCGGAAACGGCGCGGCTTCGTAGGTTTCGCCGGTCTTGTTATTTTTAATTCTCCCCGCCGTAAAATCGATTTCAACCTCGTCGCCTGCATTAATCGCCTTCGCCGCTTGCGGGCATTCCAAAATCGGCAACCCGATATTAATCGCGTTGCGATAAAAAATCCGCGCAAATGTCTCGGCAATTACGCACGAAATGCCCGACGCTTTAATTGCAATCGGTGCGTGTTCCCGCGACGAACCGCACCCGAAATTCTTATTCGCGACAATAATATCGCCTGCTTTAACGCGTTTGGGAAAATCCGCATCGATATCCTCCATGCAGTGCGACGCAAGTGCCTCCGGTCGCGAATCGTTCAAATAACGCGCCGGAATGATAACATCCGTGTCCACGTTGTCCCCGTACTTAAAAACCATGCCTTTTGCTTTCACATTAATCGCTCCTTTTAATAATCTTGCCGTGCGAATCACGGCAATGTCCTTCCAACCTCCAAAATCGGCAAACTTGCCTCGGTTGGGATATAAATTACATTCGGGTTATCCGCCATCAGCCGCACCCAAAGGTAGCGGACATACGTTTCCGTCAGGGCGTCTTGGACGACGTACATCGCTTCCGCCGCGCCTTCCGCACGTGCGACCTCGGCGAGGGCGTTCAGGCGTTCGGCTTCGAGACGCGCCTCGGCCTCGATTACTATGATTTGCTTGTTCCATTCGGCCTGCGCGAGTTCGGCGCGGCCTTCCATTTCGCGTTGCCATACGCGATACGTCGGAATCGCCCAAAGCACGCCGCCCACAATCGCAAGTGCCACAATCGCAAGCGTGAGCCACGCAAATGCCATTTTTACATGATTTTCTTTCATTTTGTTGCCTCCTATTCAAGAAAAATTCGTGTTATTCGCTCGACATCGCCTTCGTTCCATACTGCGAAGCCGATGTCATAGCCTTCCGTGCCGCGCAAGTCGAGGATAATTCGCCCGGATTCTTGGGTTATTCGCGGGTCGCCGCTGTCAAACTGCGACCACGGCGAGGGATGCCAGCGCACAAAGGAAAATCCACCCAAACTGCCGCCGCCCGAAAATTCTACTACAAGCGAGTCCGCCGCGAAAAGAACATTGGGGACAACGGCGTTTCCGTCGCCTTGCGTCCATGTTGTGAAGCCTGTTTCCTCGATGGAAGTTGCGATTACGTGGGGGAATTCAATCGGCGCGGGTGGCAAAGATTCGCCGCGCGTTCTTCCGTATGCGGCAAACAGAACGTCCACAATCGGATAGTTCCATTCGCCCGCGTTGCGCCAAAATAATTCATATGAAGCGTAGCCCGGCGCGCGATTCCACCACATCGTCGGCACGCCCAGCTCGGCAAGCTCCGCATAAACGAAGCGCGACCACTCAAGCGCGTCCTCCAAATCCATCCCGTACGGGCTTGTTTCTTTTACAACCATGGCAATGCCGTCGTCAAGCGCGGTGCGAAGCTCCTGCAATTGGCGTCGTTCGCGGACGAATCCGGGATAATAATCGGGATAAAGGAAGCCGCCGAGCATGATATACGGGTCGTTTTCGGGCGGGGTGAAGTGGCGCGGGTCCAAGCTGCCCTGATAAGTCGCAAGCATCACCACGCGTTGGGCATTGTTGCCGCCGCTGTTGCGAATTATTTCAAGCACCGATTCGTTAAGCCGCCGCGAGGATTCAACAAGTATCGGTATCTCGCGCGCGTAACGGGTTTCGCACCAAAACCAGCCGTCAAGCCCCGGCCGCGGCTCGTTCATCGGCTCGAAAATAAGCGCGTGAGGGTAATATTTAAACCGCTCGGAAACTTGCGCCCACACGGAAGTAAGCCAACGCTCGGCGTCCTCGAATGGGCCGTAATGCATGGGGTCATACAAATCGCGCTCGTGGTGCGTGTTGATTATAACATACAAACCCGCTTGCAACGCCCAATCAACGACTTCTTGCACCCTGTCCATCCATCGTTCGTCGATGACAAAATTATTCATGCGGGCTGTCCAGTTTATCGGGATACGAACGGAATCAAAGCCCATCAGCGCGATTGCCTCGAAATGCCACTGTTCAAGCGGCGCGTTGCCCCACACCGATTCAAGCTCAGTGATTGGGCACAGGTCGCTGTCCGCTAAAAATCCGACCGATTCCATCGAATTGCCGATGTTTATTCCGACGGCGATGCGTTCCATCATGTCCATGCCGGTTACGGGGGTGAATTCGGGCATGGGTCTAAAGTCAAGTACGGGGGTGGTCGTTTCGAAGAGCGGCCGTTGCCATATGCTCGGGTCGGCGGTTTCGGGGATGAGGTCGTGGAAGGGATGGGGGTCAACCTCGAAAGAGGGTTCGCGCGTCAGGATTAAAACCGTTCGCATCGCGTCGTTCCAACCCACTTCGTACCCCACGCTCTCGATTAACGCGCGAATCGGAAGCATCGTCCTCCCGCCGATAATTTGCGCAGCGACTTCTAACGCGTGATTTTCGGGTGCATCAATGAGTGTGCTGTCGTATTGAAAAACATCGCTGTCGATTGTAATGAATACTTCTTCCGTGAATCGCACGAATTCATCCGGCAAATCGGAGTCAATATGAACGATTCTTCTCAGTGTAACCATCCTTGCGTCCTCGTCCCAGTCCACGTAAAAGCCCAAATGCTCGAAAACCCCGCGCACGGGAACAAGCACGCGCCCGTCGATTAGCGCGGGGGCTTGGGCGTCGGCGAATAAAACCGGTGCGCCGTCGATTGTTACGCCGATGCTCGGCACGGGATACGCGAGCGTTGGCACCGGCACAAGCTCTGCGACAACAAGCATCGCAAACGCAAGTGCAAAAATTAAAAATGCCGCCGTAAAAATAAATTTTTTCATACATTTCGCCATTCGCTGAACGCACAAATTCCTGATGAAAATTGGTCGCCCGCGTTTCCCTCTTCGAATTTTCACACTTACCTCCGATAGCAAAATAAACGGATTGTCCCAATCGCCCGACATATACCCTAAATTTTCTCCGGGTCGGTAATCCACCCCGTAAGCGCACTGGCCGCCGCAACCGCCGGGCTTGACAAATAAACCTCGGCTTCGGGGCTGCCCATACGCCCGACAAAATTCCTGTTAGTAGTCGCCAAAGCGCGTTCGCCCTTAGCCAAAATGCCCATATGTCCGCCGAGGCACGGGCCGCAAGTTGCGGGCGAAACGACGCATCCCGCCGCGATAAAGTCAGTCATCAAGCCTTCCTCTATCATTTGAAGCGAAATATTTTGCGTACCGGGGAAAATTAAGACGCGAACACCCTTCGCAACGCGCTTGCCGCGCAAAATATCCGCCGCGACGCGCATGTCTTCGATGCGACCGTTTGTGCAACTTCCGATTACAACTTGGTCCAGTTTGACCTTGCCGACATCGTCGATTGTGCGTGTGTTATCGGGCAAATGCGGGAACGCGACGGTGGGACGAAGGGCGGCGAGGTCGATGACGTACGTTTCTTCATATTCCGCATCGGCATCCGCCGTATATTCCACGCCCGGACGTGACGCGTGTGCTTTTACGTACTCACGCGTTTTTTCGTCAACGGGGAAAATGCCGTTTTTCGCGCCCGCCTCGATTGCCATATTTGCGATACAAAAACGGTCGTCCATCGACAAATATTTCAGCCCCTCGCCCGTGTATTCCATCGATTTATAAAGCGCGCCATCAACGCCGATTTTGCCGATTATGTGCAAAATAATATCCTTGCCGGAAACCCATTTGGCGGGCTTGCCCACAAGCTCGAATTTCAGCGCGGGCGGCACTTTGAACCAAGTTTCACCGACGGCCATTGCGCACGCCATATCGGTGCTTCCCACGCCCGTCGAAAATGCGCCCAGCGCGCCATACGTACAAGTATGCGAATCCGCGCCAATAATCGCGTCCCCCGGCACAGCCAAGCCTTTTTCGGGAATCAAACAATGCTCGATGCCCATTTCGCCTACCTCGAAATAATTTTCAATCTCATACTTATGCGCAAATTCCCGCACCTGCTTGCAATGCTCTGCCGATAAAATGTCCTTGTTGGGCGTAAAATGGTCGGGAACAATGGCGACCTTCGATTTATCGAAGACCTTATCCACCCCAATTTTCGCAAACTCCTTAATCGCAACCGGAGTAGTAACGTCGTTGCCCAAAACCAAATCCAACTTCGCCTCAATCAACTGCCCCGCCGTAACGCTTTCAAGTCCCGCATGTGCCGCAAGGATTTTTTGTGTCATTGTCATTCCCATTTGAATCACTCCTTTTTTTTATTTGTACCAAGTTTACAAATCTTTACTTGTAGCTATTTGTAGCTTTTTTCGACGTTGAAAAAATGGCTTTTGCAGGTGCTGAGGTTAATAAACGAATAAAATTTCATTGCGTACTCGTTTGGCGTTGCCGAGCTTTGTTCAAAGTTTTTCGCGTCCTGCATCGTTTCGAACATCAGCAAATCCGCCCATGTGTCGCCGTCGCGCACTTGTTGCCACGAGACATATCCGGGCTGTTTGGAAATGTGTTCATTGTTAAGTTGCTCCGATGCCGCTAAAAAATCCGCCGCATTTGCATCTTTTGTTAATTTGTACTCGACATAAAAAACTGCTGCCATGTGATTTCCTCCTTGTTTTTTTTAAGTAAAACGATTAGAGCGCTATCTTGGTTATACATCGTTCCACACCTCGTCATCAATGTCGTTATTCCAAAAGGCTGTACCGGATACGCTTAAGGTTTCTAAATCTTTGTATACCCCGTTTTCTTCACGTTTCCTGATAAACAAAATGAAGTTGGCGACTTCGAGTAATAATGACGTTGGCAGGGTCTCTACCAGATTATGAACCGATTGTTTTGCTACTGCTTGCACGGGAATGCTTAATTTTAATCCCTTGCCGCCCAAATTGACGGCGTATTAACGCAAACTTACTGAAATCAATTGAAAACAACTGCAATTAGTTGCCATTTTCGCTTTTTATCAATCTTACAGAAGTCCATAAAATAGCGTGTTTCAACCAAAAACTTTATATCCACTGCTAATCATTTTTAATGGCGTTAACTACTGTATCAATGCTGTCATCCAAGGAATAAGTGGCTAAATATATTACTCAAAGTCAGTAGACGAGCAATAATGGTATTCTTCTTTTTCTGCTCCTTCTTTCCATTTTTGCATGTTAGGGTTATCTCCCCATTTTCTAACTCGATATTCGATATTGCTTAATCGAATTTGTTTTGGATTATACCCCTGCGGACATAACGTGATAAAGCGATTACCAGAATTGTCATCACTAGAGCCGCTTACTTCTGATGTTTGGAAATAGAACAAGTTTTTTGCGAAATAACTTGACAGTCCAAAGTTCGTGTAAAAAACCAAAAAACAAACGCCCCTAAGTCCAAAATGTGGTATCCTGTTTTTGCCAACGAGGAAGCCAAGT
>WRGX01000162.1 GCA_009786975.1 Defluviitaleaceae bacterium | reverse complement strand
AGGCGAGCCGATTCCAAGCGGGGGTCATCGCCTTCGCTTATTGCGGCGAGGGGTTTGCGCTTGAATTGGTGCGGCTCGCGGTGCAGGGGTTCGGCGGGTTTGCCGAATGACATCGCGATTACATGCGGCAAAACGGATTCTTCTTTTTCCTGCGGTTTTGCCCCGCCAAGCCAGCACGCACCAAGCCCGGATTCGGAAAAAAACAAGTCCAACTGTTGTCCGATAAATCCGATGTTTTCATACCAGCCCTCTTTTTCTTCGCTTCCGAAGATAAGATAATGCGGGGCTTTTATATTGAACAAACCCTTTGTCCTGCTTACAATTTCAATGGAGTAGCGAATGTCGGGATACAGCGGTTTCAGCGTTTTAAAACGCTCTCGTACTTTTTCGAGAGTCGCGCCGTCCAGGGGCGCGAGGTCGTATTTTCTTACGGATTTTCGCTTGCGGATTGTTTCGTACATAGAGGCATCTCCTTCTTGATATTTTTTGAAAACTGCGTGATATAAAACGCGGCGAGGGACAAACCGTATGCGTAAACCGCGATTTCAAAGATTGCGTTAAATGTCAGGGTTGACAGGTAGCCTGTGTAAAAACCGAACATTAAGCCATTTAACGCATGAAAAATCAGCCCGCCCGCGTTTATTAATCCTATGGTTGCCGCTGATGTGTCGGATTTTTTCAACAATGAGTACACCAAAAACCATGCCAATAAGGTGAGAAAAATATTGGGCAATGTGAACGACATAAACCACGGCACGTAGCCGTAAACGACGGGTTCAGGCGGAAGCACGCCGAAAAATCTGACTAAGTACAATGTGTTTACGCTTGCGTTGAATATGGACAGTGCGATTAGTAATTTGCGATGTCGCATAAAAACCTCCCGGAAAATTTAGTTTTCACAGGGGATTTTAATGGGAGGCGCGGCGAATTTCAATGAGCAATGTATTCGCGATGCGTCTGTTTGAAGACATTTTGGGCGGGTTGTGTCTGATTGTTTATATATTCAAGCGAAACGGTATGTTCCGCCTCATGCCATTCGACTGTGTAACCCAGTGTTTGCGCGATTGTTCGAAGCGGGATAAAGGAATGCTCGCGGATTATTGTTGCCTCATTGTGGTGTATTTCGTGGTGTATTTCTGTGCCGAAAAGTCTTTCGGCTTCGCGTGTGGTAATCATCACGGTGTAGGGCAGGCGAATCGGCGGAATTTCAAAGGCGTGAAGCGCGCCGTTTATTGTTACGTGAACGGGGCGTTCGTATTTGTAATATTCAACCAGCTCCCACATGTGGCAATAGTCGGGAAAATTGCCCGCGAAAAAGCCGTCAAGCCACGCAGCGCGCGCCTCGAGCCAACTTGCCAAATATTCTGCGTGCCACTCGTGATGCGGATTTTCGCGAAACTCCGGGCGCAAAAAATGCGGCGCGACGGGGTGGCGTTCGTGATTGCGCTCGAAATCACGCCGATTCGCGATTGCGGTGCGGCGGATTTGTTGGATTGTTCGCTCGATTTCGCCGTTGGGGCGGCGAAGCTGGCCCCAGCGCACCGCGACCGCGTCGAAAAATTCCGGCACTTCCATCAGGTGACGATACCAATAGTTGAAAATCGCGACGTACAACCCGTCCGCGCCGTAGCCGAGCCACTGTGTCGCCGAGTTTCCCGCAATCAAATCAAAATCCCACACGGGCCCCTTGTACAGCCGCCGCGCGTCTCCTTCGCCCGAAATATGCATGAAAACGCTGAAACCGTACGCGTCTTGGTTTTTAAAAAATTCCTGCACGATGTAAAAATCCACAAACGTATCGATGTCAATGAGCCGCACGATTTCGTTAAAATTTCCGCCGCGAATGGCACGACTTGTTTCGTAAATATAATCGCGCAGGTAATCGACATGCGCCGCCGTGCGCCGCCGCCCGCTTGGGAAGCGAATATCGTACAACATACCGTTGACCCTGACAAACGTTTCGTTTTCGATGCCGCCGACATGCGCGCGGCCGTCAAGTTCGAAGAAAAAGCCGCTTCGCGCGGGGTCGTCGCGGTGGCGAATATCAATCCGACCGCGCCCGATATCCCGTTCGTCGGTGAATAAATATACCCCCATGTACTCGTCGTTTACATATAAATGCACGTGTTGTGCCATTGGGACGAAATCCATTGTCCCCAGTTCGCGCGATAAAAACAACGCGGAGTAGTTGCGCAAGAGCGACCGGTCGAAGTTATCGGCAAGCAGAATCCAGTCCGTCGCGACATAATCCGACCCGAACATCGGGCGCGGCGAGCCGAACCGCAGACGCAAGGGACGCTTGTTCTCGCCCATCCACCACGTCGAGTTCCCCCGCCCGCGCACCCGCACATATGTGCGAAAATTTTGCAATTCATGCGCCGAATTTTCAAGCGAAAAGTAGCCGTATTGCCATTCGTTTCGGTAGGCAAACGGGCTTTCCGGCGTTTTTATGCGGATTTCGGGCAAGGCATAGGCGGTTACGGCTGTCGCCGCCGCCATCGCCGCCGCGAAAAAAATGGCAGATATCATTGCTAATATAGCTTTTTTCATGTCCCGCCTCCGATTTTTTATGCGAAACAATGTTTACACTTCGTTACCTGATGCTTTTATTTTGCCGTTATTGTAGCATATCCCGTTGCGGCGCGCCAAGCGCGCAGTGGGCACCGTAGACACGTGTCGGCGGCAGCTTCCTTGCCCATAAAAAAAAGAGTCGGCGAGTGACACTCGCCGACTCTTTTTTTTGGGATGGAAACTGCCCACGGCTTCGAGGGCATATGCCGCCACCAACACATGCCCCCGGTGCCCACTGCGCGCTTGGCGCGCTTTTGTGCGGCAAAAAATTTCATAAAAAAACCCCGAACACCCCTTGCGAATTAAGGTAAACATGGTAGAATA
This sequence comes from Defluviitaleaceae bacterium, assembly GCA_009786975.1. GTDB lineage: Bacteria > Bacillota > Clostridia > Lachnospirales > WQUN01 > WQVC01. The sequence continues at coordinate 8,832 of WRGX01000162.1, read as the reverse complement.
TAATCAAAATGTAACTTTTTTACTTTTTTATTTTTTTGGCCGGGAGGTCTGCGATATGATTGATTTTAAAGAGGAAATCGGAAAATATAAGCCCATCCGTCTTGTTGACGACGTTGAAACGGCTGTGAAGGACGAAATTTTGGACATTATGGACTTGCTTCAATATATTTCCGGCAAGGCGGCAGGAGGGGACGACAGTGAAATGTCCTAACTGCCTGAAAAATTTTTCGGGCAGCAAAAAATGCCCGGCGTGTAAAATCGACGTTGTGCTTTACAAGGGAACGGTGCGCCTGTCGGACAAATTGCACAATAAGGGGCTTGAACGCCTGAAAGTCGGCGATTTTTACCACGGCATCGAACTTTTGTCCAAAAGCGTCTCCATAAATAAAAACAATGTGCCCTCGCGTAATTTGCTTGGGCTTGCTTTGTTTGAGGTCGGACATGTTGGCGAGGCGTTGAAACACTGGATTGTAAGCCAGTCCATGCTTAAAGACGATAACCCCGCGACAAAATACATCGAAAGCGCGCACAAAAACGCTCGAAAGCTCGAGGCACTAAACGATGCCGTTGATATGTACAATCAGGCACTCGAACATATTAAGCACAAAAGCGATGATTTGGCGATAATTCAGCTTAAAAAAGCCGTGGAAATAAATCCGCGCTTTGTTGACGCGCTGAATCTTTTGACTTTGTGCTATCTCATACAAAATGAACGCGAGCGCGCGATTCTTACATCGGAACGCGTTCTTTCAATAGACGTTATGAATCCCGTTACGCTGAACTATTACGCCATTTTAAATCCCGGCAAAAAGCCGCCGCGCCTGCCCGCGAAGGGGCGAGGCCAGCCCATTCCCAAGGGGCCGTACAAGGCGATTGACCTCGAGCAGAAAAAGAAGAAAAATTTCCACGTCGCCGAGCTTTTTATGTTTTTAATCGGCATTGCGGTTGCGGCGGGGGCGTTGTATTTCCTGCTTGTTCCCGCGCTTAGACGGTCGTGGTATTCCGAGCGGCAGTTGCTTGTTGAGGAGCACGAGGAGGCAAGCGCGAATTATCGCGACCGACTTTCGCGTGCCGTTGATGATTACAACGCGCGCGAGGGCGAGATTGCAAATTTAGAGGCGGAATTGGCGGTTGCGCGGCTTGAAAACGATGTTTGGCAGCGTGTACGCGTCGTGAATCAGGCATACACCGAATTTTTGCGCGATGAACTCCGAGTTGCCGTTGGCCTCCTGAATCCACCGGGCGACCAGCCCCTTATGATTTTCGACCTGCCGTCGGATATCCAAGACCTCGCGCAGGAAATTTTGACGGAGGCGTATCCGCGACTGGGCGCGGACTATTACGCCGCAGGCTTGGCGGCGTTTAACGCCAATCCGCGGGATTCGCATATGGCACTTATTCATCTTGAAAACGCGCAGCGTTTCCTTGACGAGGAATCGGCGCAGTGGAATCGGATGCTTTTCATGCTCGGCAATTTGTATTTCGACGAGGGACGACTTGAGGAAGCCAACGGAGTTTTGACCGAGCTTTACGAACACGCACCGGGCCTGCCCTCGCCGTTTACCGGCGCGGAACGCACACGATTCGGCAATATGATGGCAGAGCTGGAAGGATTACAGTAAGAGGATTACAGTAAGAGGAGGCAAAAGAAATGCCAAACATTTTAGAAATACAAGTAGCACAAAAGGAAAATCTTTTTGAGCTGATGCTTTTGGAAAAACAAAACAAAGGCGCGACAGTCAAAGGGCTCGGACGGCTCATCAGAAAAACCAAATCCGGCATGACAAAGGAAGATATCGCATATGTCAAGGAATTGGTTGATGAAGAAAACGAATTTTGAAATTTCCCAAGCTCATCAATTTCGACCATTCGGGAAATTTTCGACAACGAGCCGCCAAACAGCTTTACAATGTTTCGCGATTCATACGACTTAAAAAGGAGAGTTTGCATTGAACGAAAAACACAACGAAAAACACAACGAAAATCACGAAGAATTAACGCGCACGGTTGAACCGGACGCAGTAAAAATGGGCGCGGGCAAGCGGATTATCAGTTTAATCATCGCCCCCGCCGAACTTATGCAAAATATCAAAGCGCATCCCGCAATTCTTGTGCCGTTTTTAATGGCTGTGGTGATTGCCCTTATCGCCGTTTTCCCGGGCGTGAGAATCGAGGAAATGTATACGCGCGAGCTTTCAAACATTTCGATTGAAAGGTACGGGCAGGATTTATTTGATATGACCGCGCTTATGGGTGAATACGGCGAAATTCCGCTGGAAGACGTTATGGGCGCGCTTACAATTGTGTCCCATGTCGCAATGGCAGTTGTTATGCCGTGGGTTGTAGTGCTAATCACCGTTGTCGGGATTTTTATCCTCTCGAAAATTATGCGGGGCAAGGCAAGATTCGGGCAACTGTTTTCGATGTATATGCATGTCTATGTAATTTGGATTTTGGGCGGATTGGTTGTGGCTTCGCTTATGGCGGCGACGGGAAGTTTGCTCGACATGACATCCCTCGCGGCGATTTTTGCGCGAGACGGCAATTTCGACCAACTTTCATATAATGTACTCGCCGGCATTGCCGTTTTTCCGATTTGGTGTGCGGTTATTACCTTTATCGGCGTGAAAGTCCTTAACGAATTTTGTAATGTGAAGGCGGGCATTATCGCGGGCCTTACCTTCCTTGGGGGACTGGCTGTTCACGTTGTAACGTATATGTTTATATGGTGGATGTATGACTTTTTGTATGCGGCGGGGATGCTGTAGTGAGCAAGAAAAAAATCGCGATTATTTCAGGAATTGCCGTTCTGGTCGTAGGATTTATAGTTTTTAATATAGTCACACTTGGCGGAAACGAAGATACCGACGGCTTGCCGCGCGGCGCGACTCCGGTGCATTGGTCGTACCCGAGAACGGACACAATCGTCAGCCGCGTAAGCGCGCGAGGAAGCGTCGAACTGCGCGAGAGAACCACCGTTTTCCCAACAACACAGGCGCAGATTTTCGAGGTTCACGTAAGCGTCGGGGACGAGGTAAGCGAGGGCGACCTGCTTATCACCTATGACGCAGAAATTTTGGACACATTAGCCGACCAGCTTGCTGAAGCGCGGCTTGCTTTGCGTTCGGCGGAACTTGGACTTGCGGCAACGCGAATAGGCCCGGCGGAGGCGGAAATTTTGCTTGCAGAAAATCAAATCGAGCAAGCCCGCGCGGGCATAACAAGCATCGAGTCGCAACTCGGTCAGCTCGACCTGCAAATCGCGCAACTCGCCGATAATATCGAAACCGCGCGCGACACTTTGGCAGACATGCAACATCTCTACGACAACGGCGTAATCGCCCGCGTCGAGCGGGACAGCGCAAGTGAAGCCGTGCGCCGCCTCGAAGACCAATTCTCTGTTTTAATGATGCAACGCGACTCGGTTGCGTCGGGGATTCCTATGGCGGAAGAAGCCGAAATGCTCGCGATTGCGCAACTCGACACGGTTTTGCATCGCAACGCACGCCCCGAAGCGGTAAACCAAGCACAAATCCAGCAAGTCGCAATCGACCGCGCACAGCTCGCCATCACGCAAATCGAGCGACGCATCGAGGAATTCGAACATGAAGAACGCGCCGCCGTTTCCGGCACAGTTTTAAGCGTTTTCGTCGAACCCGGCGAGCCAAGCCTGACGGGCCGCCCCCTCATGGAAATCGCCGACGTGTCAAACGAAAACCTTGTTATAACAATTTACGTCCCCGAAAATGAGGCTGGCGGCATAGACGTCGGGCAGGAAGTTGAAATTTCAAGCGGCGCAATCGGCAACCACCGATACGCCGGGTATATTGATTTGATTCACCCCTTAGCCGCGCCGCGCCAAATGGGAGGGACGGTCGAAACCGTTGTAACCGTTGAAATTTCCGTGGCGGAAACCTCGCGTCTTCGCGCGGGAAATACCGTCGATGCCGACATTGTTACAGGCATAAGCGAAGACACTTTGGTTGTCCCGATAATGTCAACCGGCGGCGAGGGCGGCGAAGATTTCGTTTATGTAATCACCGACGAATCCGTTTTGGAGCGCGTGTATGTCACGCTGGGGAAATTCAGCGCGATGCATATTGAAGCCGACGGAATTTCCGCAAACAGCCGAATCGTAAATAATCCCACGCGGACAATGTACGACGGCATGATTGTGCGTCCATTGCCCGCGTTTTCGCCATCCTCCGCTCAATCGTGATGCGGGGGCGGGGGATTTTCGCTCCTTGCCTTTCGACAAAAATCCGTCGGAATGTGTAAAGTTTATTTCCTTACGTTTCCTAAACGCCACCCGCTGCGCCACTGTTAAATTTATTTTGAAAAAAAAGAGTCGGCGAGTGACACTCGCCGACTCTTTTTTTACGGGTGAGGAAATCCCCCCCCCCCAAAAAAATTCGGGCTTGCTCGTTTGTCAATATTTTGCTACACTAGTAATAGTGCGTATCGAACGGCAATAGTCGGCACGCGCTAAATAAAAATTTTGGAAAGGTGGTCTGTCATGTCAAGTATGGTAGAAATACGCTGGCATGGACGTGGAGGACAGGGTGCCAAAACGGCGTCGCTGCTGCTTGCAGACGCGGCTTTTGATTCGGGAAAATTTGTACAAGGTTTCCCCGAATACGGCCCCGAGCGCATGGGCGCGCCGATTACGGCGTACAATCGCGTAAGCGACGAGCGTTGCTCTCTTCACTCTAACATTTATGAACCCGATTACGTTGTAGTGGTTGACGTAACACTGCTTGACGCAGTATCGGTAACAAGCGGCCTCAAAAAGGAAGGCGCAATCATTGTAAACACAAAAAAATCCCCGGAGGAAATCAAGCCGCAACTCGAGGGATACCAAGGCAAAGTTTACACGATTGACGCAAGCTCCATTGCGGAGGACGAGCTTGGAAACAGGAGCCTTTCCAATACATCAATGCTTGGTGCGATTGTTAAAGTTTCCGGCGTTCTTCCCGAAGCAAAATTCATGGAAGACGTACTAACCTCGCTTAAACAAAAATTCGCCTCAAAGCCCCACGTTATCGAGAAGAACATGAAAGCCCTCGAACGCGGCATGAAGGAGGTAAAAGCATGATTTATGTAAAAGACGCAAAATCCGATTACAAATGGAACGAAGTAAGTGCCGGCGGAAATATTTACGAGCCGGGAACATCGCTTCAAGTAAATACGGGCGACTGGAGAGTTTTTATCCCCACATTCCATGAACCGGAATGTACACATTGTATGCTTTGCTTCCCCGTTTGCGCCGACAGCGCGATTCCCGTCAAAGACGGAAAAAGGCTGGATTTTGACTTTAAACATTGTAAAGGCTGCGGCGTGTGCTACAAAGTATGCCCGAAGATTGACAAAGCCATTACATGGGAAGAGGAGGATAAATAATGGCCATTCGCGAAAGACTTTCCGGTAACGAAGCAATTGCAACGGCTTTAAAGCAAATAAACCCCGACGTTGTCGCGGCATATCCGATTACGCCGTCAACCGAGGTTGTGCATTATTTTTCGCAATACGTGGCAGACGGTCAAGTTAATACGGAATTCGTAGCGGTAGAATCCGAACACAGCGCGATGTCGGCATGTATCGGCGCGCAAGCCGCCGGTGCCCGCTCCGCAACGATTACTTCCGCTTGCGGGCTCGCCCTCATGTGGGAGCTTCTGTATGTAGCTTCCGGTCACCGCCTCCCCGTGACTTTGGCGGTAATCAACCGCGCACTGTCCGGCCCGATTAACATCAACAACGACCACTCCGACTCCATGGGCGCGCGCGACTCCGGTTGGATTCAGCTTTACAGCGAAAACAACCAAGAAGCCTATGACAACTATTTGATGTCCCTGCGCATTGCAGAACATCCCGACGTACTTTTGCCCGCAATGACCTGCCAAGACGGTTTTATCACATCCCACGCCATTGAAAATATCGAGCTTCTCGAGACCGACAAGGTGCAAAAATTTATAGGCAAGTACGCACCCCCCCGCCACCTTATCGACGGCAAGCCCATGTCGGTAGGCCCCTACGACACCGTACAATTCTACTTCGAGCATCAATATCAACGCGCGCAAGCCATGATTGGTGCAAAGAAAGTAATCTTGGATGTGTTCAAAGAGTTCGGCGATTTAACCGGCCGCAAGTACGGCCTTTTGGAAGAATACAAAATGGAGGACGCGGAACGCGCAATCGTTGTGCTTAACTCCAGCGCGGGTACGGCAAAATACGTCTGCGACCAACTCCGTGCAAAAGGCGAAAAAGTCGGCGTGCTTAAAGTACGCGTATATCGCCCGTTCCCGGCGGAAGAAATCGCAAAAGCACTTTCGCACGTAAAAGCCGTTGCCGTTATGGACAAGGCCGACAGCTTCTCCGCAGTCGGCGGGCCCGTTTTCAACGACATCCGCAGTGCGTGCTACGACCTCCCGACCCGCCCCCTGATGATAAATTATATCTACGGGCTTGGCGGACGCGACGTTCCCGTCGAAAACTTCGAAACGGTTTACGCAGCGTTGTCTGAAGTAATTAAAACCGGAAAGGCCGACAATTACTATCGTCATGTCGGTGTGAGAGGTGTATAATTATGGCTTATAATCTGAAACAAGAATGCTGTAAGCCCGAACGCCTTGTCGGCGGACACCGTCTGTGTGCCGGCTGTGGCGCAAGCGTAGCCGTTCGCGGCGTACTTCGCGCCTTGAACGATGAGGACAAATCCGTTTCGGGTGTTGCAACAAGCTGCTTGGAAGTATCCAGCGTGCTGTATCCCTTCACCGCATGGAACGAAGGCTATATCCACTCCGCCTTCGAAAACGTAGCCGCAACAATCGCAGGCTGCGAAGCCGCCTACAACGCCAAAAAGCGCAAAGGCGAAATCAAAGACACCTACAAATTCATAGCCTTCGGCGGCGACGGTGGAACCTATGACATCGGCCTCCAATCCCTTTCCGGCGCACTCGAGCGCGGACACGACATGGTTTACGTATGCTATGACAACGAAGCATACATGAACACAGGTCTCCAACGCTCCTCCTCGACGCCGAAATTCGCCGAGGTCTCCACGGCTCCCGTAGGAACCGAAGTACCGGGCAAAATGCAACACAAAAAAGACCTGACCGAAATCGTAGTAGGTCACGGCGTACCCTATGTAGCCCAAACAACCTTCACCGCCAACTTCAAAGACCTGCACGAAAAAGCCTACAAAGCCCACTACACCAAAGGCTGCAACTTCCTAAACATCCTAGCCCCCTGCCCCCGCGGCTGGCGTTACCCGCCCGAAGATTTGATGAAAATCACAAAACTGGCGGTAGACACCTGCGTATGGCCCCTTTACGAAGTAGTAGAGGGCGAATGGAAGCTCACCTACGAGCCGAAAAACAAGCTCCCGATAGAGGACTATATCAAAATCCAAGGCCGCTTCCGCCACCTCTTCTCCATGCCAAACGGCGAGGAAATGATTGCCGACTTGCAGGCGCATGTTGATATGAAATGGGAGAAATTGCTGAAAAAGTGTAAGTAAATGAACGCGTAATAAAAATCCTGTCGGTGGCTATCGGCAGGATTTTTTTATGGGCAGGGAAATTGCTCCCGGCTTCGAGAGAATGTGTCGCCTCCGACACGTGTCCCCGGTGCCCAATGCGCGCTTGGCGCGCTTTTTTATGGGCAGGGAAATTGCTCCCGGCTTCGAGGGCACGTGTCGCCCGCGACATATGTCCCCGGTGGCGCGGGAAACGTTCGCTTCGCGCACTGCGCCCGTGGTACCCAATGCGCGCAGTGCGCGCTTTCTTGTTGAAGATAAATCACCAACATCTGGCACATGCCGTAAATCCCCTGTTCTGCGCATATGTTCGTGTAACAGACCTGGCTCTAGCCGGATTCATGTTGCCGCAGTTATTTATGCGATGATATCGACTGCCTGTTGCAGATAGCCAGACATTTCCGGCAACGGGAGTCGGCGTGGGTTCAGGTGCAGGCGTGGGTGATGGCGCAGGGCTTGGCGTTGGCGTGGGTGCTGCGACCGGCGCGGGCGTAGCATCTGGTAAGCCCGCTCGAGCTGTTGGTTGTGTTGATGCTGCCGATTCAGAAGCAATAAGTACCGTTCGAGCCGTACCGTCCCAATCAAGATAATACCCTACACTTTCAAGGGGCAGACGAATCGGCACCATTGTTCTGCCGCCTATAAGTTGGGCGGGAACATCAAGAGTGTAGCTTGCGCCGTTTGCAATAAAAACATCGCTGTCTATAGTGATATGCACTTCGTGTTCCGCACTTATTAAAATTGTCGTTCGGGTTTCGGCGTCCCAGTCCACTTCAAAGCCAAGCATTTCAAATACGCCGCGCACGGGAACAAGGGTTCTGCCGTCAACCAGCACTGCTCCTTGACCGCCGGGGAAGTCTACGACTTGCCCGGCAACTGTAACTCGAATTTCATCGTCGGCCATAGCCACAATAGAAATAGCCACAATTGCCAAGGCTACCGCCAAGAATAATGTAAATATCCGCTTCTTAAAACCTCGTCTGTCCATTTTTGAAATCTTCCTTTGCAAAAAAGCAAGTCTTTTTGCAGTTATTTTATCGCCGAAGCGATTTGCTGTCAAAAAAATATTACCAACTTACACAGTTTCTCCCATTTCAACGAGCTGGTTTTTCTCCATTCTTTCGCTCTCGCATATTTCAACTTCATTACATGGACTTACAAATTCCAGGGCTTGTGTTGTCAAGGTAACTTTTTATAAATGTCTTGACAGTCCAAACTTCGAATTATGGAAAGTCAAGCGCGACCACCGAGCGGTAGTCGTAAGCAACAAGTAAAAAATGCTTAAAGACGGGTACTAT
>WRGX01000161.1 GCA_009786975.1 Defluviitaleaceae bacterium | reverse complement strand
AGTGTCACTCGCCGACTCGTTTTTTTTTGGGCCGGGAAATTGCTCCCGGCTTCGAGGGAATGCGTCGCCACCGACATGCGTCCCCGGTGTCCAATGATGAATCACGCATAATACTGTGCCTGCGCATTCCAAAGTTCGAAATATTTTTCGCCTTCCCGCCGCATTAGATCCTCATGACTGCCCTGCTGGATTAATTCGCCCTCGTGGAAGACGATGATATCGTCGCAAAAGCGGCATGACGACAAGCGGTGTGAAATATACACCGCTGTTTTATTGCCCACGATATCGTTAAATTTTGTGTAAATTTCGTATTCGGCAATGGGGTCGAGGGCGGCGGTGGGTTCGTCCAAAATTATAAAGGGCGCGTTTTTGTACAAGGCTCGGGCCAATACGATTTTCTGCGATTCGCCGCCGGAAATATCTATGCCTTCTTCGGAAAACCATTTGCCGATGTAGGTGTTAAGCCCGTGGGGCATGGTTTCCAAACGCTTGTCGAATCCGGCTTGAACCAATGCGTTTATCACAAGTTCCTCGTCGTATCGCATACTTGCCGCCACGTTTTCGCCCAAAGTGAAGTTTAGAATTCCGTGATCTTGGAACACAACGCCGAAAATGCCCAAATATTCCATGTAATTATATTTTTTTATGTCGATGCCGTTTAGGGTGATTATTCCCTCGGTGGGGTCGTACAGGCGGGTCAGTAGTTTTATCATCGTGCTTTTGCCGCTTCCGTTCATGCCAACGACGGCGAGCCGTTGACCTGTTTGCAGCTTGAGGTTCAGATTTTTAATCGCAAAATTTTCGCCGCCGGGATATTTGAAACTTACGTTTTTAAACTCAATTTCGTAATCGCAATCATCCCGTTTTTCCACGGGGATGGTGCCTTGATATATTTTTCCGGGCGTGTCCAAAAAATTCAGGCATCGCGCCAAAAACGGACCGTTATTATAAAGCTCGCCCACTTGGTGCATTAATCCGCCGAAACCGTTTGTGAATTGATTTATTGCCCCTACATATTGCACGATATGCCCCACACCAAAAGCCCCCGCAAACGCCTTTACCGCCACATATAAATAAATTACGCCGCTTATCCCTTGCGCAAGCACATCAGAGGCAGTGCTGTGAGTTGCCTGATATGTGTAAAATTTTTTCCACTTATTTACGTCCAAAAGCGCGGCATCTGCTGTTTTGCTAATCATGCGCTGTTGGTCGTAGATGCGTATGTCTTTTGCGAGCCAGCCGAAACAAATCATGGTCCACAGATAAAAATTCGCGAAACGATTTTCCGTATTGTTAACATCGGCGGCTTTTACCCACACCTTGCCGCCCCGCGTGTGCAAATACGGCACCAAAATACTGCTGCAAGCAAGCAACAATAAAATAACGGCAATCGCCCAAGGCGAACTTAGCCAAGCCAAAGGCGAATCCTGCGGAACGGGATACGCAAACATCGTAAAAGCAAACGCCACGGATAACCCCACCCGCAGCCCCCCCCGAATCAGCTGGGTAGTGGTGTTAAACAGACTTTGCAATCCGTAACCCATGCCCTGCAAATGTTCTCGAAGAGTGGAGTATTCCAGTTGAAATTCGGGGTTTTCCAAATCGGTAAAGTCCACATCAAACATTTTATTGCAAAGAATATTTTCCATGACGACTTGATTTTGACTGTTGCAATACGCCGCCCAACGGTTTACGGCACTTCCAATCAAGCGCGTCACAAGATTAATTCCGATTAGCATCGCCGCCAAAAAAATCAGGTTGCCCCTGTCCCGTGCCCCCGCAAGCTCGTTCAAGAGTCGCGCCGAAAACCACAGATTTGCAAAGGGTATGGGTACGTCAACAAGGATGGACACGGCGTTTGAAAGCATCGCGGGCTTTGGGAGATTCGTGATAATCTTTAGGCCGCGTCCGATGTTTGCGAATTGCTGTTTAAGCGTCAGATTGTGTTCCATTTGTATCCCCCTTGTAATACTTGCTTTGGATTTCAAAGAGTTCGGCGTATTTTCCGCCAAGGGCTATCAGTTCATCGTGGGTGCCTGTTTCCGCTATGCCCTTGCCGTCGATTAGAATAATTCTGTCGCAGAAGCGGGTTGAGGCGAGCCGATGGGAGATGTAAACGGATGTGCGCCCTCGGGACAACTCGTTGTAACGCTCGTACAAGCGGCTTTCGGCAATGGGGTCGAGGGCGGCGGTTGGTTCGTCCAGTATTAAAATTGGGGCGTCTTTGTATAAGGCCCTCGCAAGCATTAATTTTTGCGTTTCGCCGCCGGAGAGTTCAACGGCATTCAAGTTGACGTCCTTTAAAAGAAGGGAATGAATCCCGTCGGGGCAAGCCTCAATTTTTTCGGTCAATTCCGCCAACTCAAGGCATTTGTTCACGCGGCCTATATCTACCCTGTCGCCTGCTTCCTGCGCCACGTTTTCCGCAATGGTGTTGGGCAGAATATTAAATTCCTGAAACACGGCGGTGAACAGACCGTAATAGCTTTTGCGGTTGAAGTCGCGAATATCTTTTCCGTTCAGCCGAACCGCGCCTTCCGTAGGGTCGTAAAAGCCGCATAAAAGTTTTACCAGCGTCGTTTTCCCCGCGCCGTTTAGCCCGACAACGGCCAAATTTTCCCCCGCTTCTATGTGCAAATTTATATTTTCCAAGGTGTTCTCTTCGGTCCCGACGTAGCGTAGGCCGACGTTTTCAAACGATAAAGCATAGGAGTCGGCTTTTGGTATATTTTCGCCGTCTTCCCGCTTAAACCTTTCGGGATACGCTAAAAATTCCCGCACGCGGCAATATCGCAGGCTAATATTGCCAAGCTCCGACATCTCCCCCAAAATCCCGGTAATCCGGTCCGAGAAGGAATGAACCGACGCAAGCAACAGCACAAAAGTATCCACGGCAATATTGCCCGCAAGCACCTGCCAAATCAAATACACATAAACGATGCTGTCCAAAATAAAATTGCCCCCGGCTCCGGCGGCGTCCGCCAGCCACTGACGGCTTTCAGCTTGCCGGCTAAATTCATAAGACCCCGCGATATTTGTCGCAAAGACCTCACGAATCCAGCTCGCCATATTAAAAAGGCGGACTTCCTTGCCCAAGTAGTAGGAATGTCCCAAATGATTAATATTTGAGATGCGTTTTGCAAACGACGCATCGACATCATCGTGTTTAAATCGCCAGCGATTCGCCCAATTCCGCACCGCTACCCCCAAAACAGCCGTCGCCGCCGTAAGTGCAATCACAAGCGGATTAGCCGTCGCAAGCAAAAAAAGAAACACAATAAAGCTCAGCACATTAGTACCGAGCCTTGAAACCGTAGAAACAAACGAATCCGTGACATACATACCTTTTTGGGCTTTTTGGCGCGCGTCGGAAAAAGCCTGTTCCTCGATATTGGAAAAATCCGTCGTTACAACTTTGTCCCGCACTTCGAAGCCCGTTTTAACCCACAACATCCTGCGCCGAATCCAAACCGTACTAAGCAAATAACTTTGCATCCCCTGCAAAACCATAAGCCCCACCGTAAAAGCCAGCACGGTTAACGCCAAAGTTTCCACCGAAGCCTCTTCAATGATAAGCCCCACCACCGTCGCCGGCAAAAAAACCCAAACCGTTGCAATAGCCACAGCCAAAATAATTTCCGCCGGAACCGCAAGCACCACTCGTTTATCCTGCGCCCAATTTGACTTCAGCACATAAACCGTGTTTTGCCATGTGCTGAAAGAGGGTTTTTCTTTTTTCGATTTTTGCATCACACACCTCCTGCTGTAAAAACGAGTCGGCGAGTGACACTCGCCGACTCAATCAGCCTTGTTTCACCCCGCGCATGGAAAGCGAGATTCTTTTTTTCTTCAAGTCCACGCTAAGAACTTTTACATCAACGACGTCGCCGACTTGCACGGCTTCCAGCGGGTGATTTACGCGGCGGTCGCGGATTTGGGAAATGTGAACCAGTCCGTCTTGGTGTACGCCGATGTCTACGAAAACGCCGAAATCTACGGCATTGCGGACGGTTCCGGTAAGAACCATGCCCTCGGCCAAATCCTCCATGTTGAGGACGTCGCGGCGAAGCAGAACGGGCGGAAGCTCGTCGCGGGGGTCGCGGCCGGGTTTTTCGAGTTCCAACACAATGTCGCGAAGCGTAGGCACGCCGACGTCTAAACGCTTGGCGATTGCTTCGTAGTCGGGTTGCGGTTTTTCGGCGGGTTTTTGCGATGCCATTGTCGCAAGCGAGGCAAGCGATTTCATGGTTTTCGATGCTTGCGCGGGTTTTGGAGGCGCGGTCGGCAGCGGCTCTTTTGCGATTTCCAAATAACTTTCTGCAACTTTGTACGATTCGGGATGAACGGCGGTGTTATCCAGCGGGTTTTTCGCGCCCGGTATTCGCAAAAATCCGGCGCATTGCTCAAAGGCTTTAGGCCCGAGTTTGCCCACTTTTTTGAGCTGCGCGCGGGATATGAACTTGCCGTTTTCTTCTCGGAACGCAAGTATGTTTTTCGCAATGGCAGGGCTGACCCCGGCTACATATGAAAGCAAGCTGGGCGACGCCGTGTTTAAGTCCACGCCGACTTTGTTTACGCACGACTCAACCACGCCCGACAAAGTGGAGTTTAGGCGTTTTTGATTCATATCGTGTTGGTATTGGCCGACGCCAATGCTTTTCGGGTCAATTTTCACAAGTTCCGCAAGGGGGTCCTGTAAACGGCGACCGATGGAAACCGCGCTGCGCAAGGCAACGTCGAATTCCGGAAACTCCTCCGCCCCAAGTTTTGACGCGGAATACACCGACGCGCCCGCCTCGTTTACAATAATGTACTGCGCCTCCACGCCCGATTCCTTTAAAAGTTCGGCGACAACAAGCTCGGTTTCTCGTGACGCCGTGCCGTTACCGATTGCCAAAATGCTGACCTTGTGTCGGTCAATCATTTTTTTCAATGCCGACTTTGACGGCGCGGTGTCCTTGGTCGTCGTGCAAAAAACAACGCCCGTTTCCAACACTTTGCCCGTTTCATCGACAACCGCAAGTTTGCAGCCTGTCCGAAAACCGGGGTCGATTGCGAGAACAACATGGTCTTTCACGGGCGGTTGCAACAAAAGTTGGCGCAGGTTTTCGGCAAAAACCCTAATCGCGCCTTCTTCGGCTTGCTCGGTTAGGGTTGTGCGAATTTCGCGCTCCACGGCGGGCGCGGTCAGTCGCTTGTAGCTGTCCGCGAGCGACGACTCCATAAACGCCAGCGTGCCGGAATTTTGTTTAACAAACAGATTTTTAAGCCCCGCGATAATTTTCGCCTCGGGGGCTTCGACAGACGCCTTTAAGAATCCTTCGTTTTCGCCGCGATTTATCGCCAAAATGCGATGCCCCACGATTCGTTTAACCGGCTCGGAGTATTCGAAGTACATTTCGTAAACTGCCGCTTTTTCCGAATCTTCCGTCGCTTTTTTCGACGCGTGCGACGAAACAGTTCCTTCATCATGCGTCAATTTCCGCGCAAGCGCGCGGCAAGCGGGGTCGTCGGAGATTTTTTCCGCGATGATATCGCTTGCCCCCGCCAATGCGTCGGCGGCCGTTTCGACGCCTTTTTCCGCGTCGATATATTCCGCCGCGATATTCAAGTCGGCGAGCTCTTGCAGGAAAATTAAATCCGCAAGCGGGCCGAGGCCTTTTTCCAGTGCCATCGTCGCACGGGTGCGGCGTTTGGGCTTAAACGGGCGGTAAATATCCTCGACTTCCGTGAGGGTCACCGCCGCCGCAAGTGCCGCAGACAATTCGTCCGTTAAATTGCCCTGCTCCGCGAGGGTGCTTACGACGGCCTGTTTGCGACTTTCCAAGTTTCGCAAATATTCCAAACGGTCATTAAGCTCGCGCAATTGCTGGTCGTCGATGCCGCCTGTTGCCTCCTTTCGATAGCGGGCGATAAACGGAATCGTATTGTCCTCGTCGATGAGACCGACCGTATTTTCCACCTGCCAGCTTTTCAGACCGAATTCTTCGGTCAGTTTTTTGAGAATATCCATGTTAACCACCTTTCCGTGTTATTATAGCAAAAAAAACCGGGAGGGTGCGGTGTGAAAAAATCGGACAGGCATTATGCGGTAACAATTTTGGGGGAAGTTTTAGGCGACGGCGCGTATGCGAATATCGCCTTGAGGAAGGCACTTTCGGGGACGGATGCGTCGGCGCAATCGCGGGCGTTTATCACGGAGCTTGTTAATGAAACTTTGAGGAATTTGATTTTGATTGACGGGATAATTGATGAATTTTCCACAACGCCCGCAAGCGAAATCAAGCCGATTATAAAAAATATTTTGCGCATATCGGTGTGCCAGATTCGATTTTTAGAGCGAATACCCGAACGCGCCGCCGTAAACGAGGCCGTGGTTTTGGCGAAAAACTACAACTTCATGCACCTGACGGGCTTTGTTAACGGCATTTTGCGCAGTATCGCTCGCGAGACGCATCGTCCGAAAATCGCGCAGAAAGACCTCGCGTTGCGATTTTCATATCCGCCTTGGCTCGTAAATTCCCTTGTGAAATGGCTTGGCGCGAAAGCCGCGATTGAGTTTTGCGAAGCAAGCCACAAGCCCGCGAACGGCGTTTCAATTCTCGTGTCACCGGGACGGGCGGAGGAATGTGTAAAATCGCTTGAAGCGGAGGGCGTCGAGGTCGTGCCTTTGGAGGCGGAAAGTCTGAAAAGTGTGTTTCTTCTGCGCAAAACCGGCGATATCTCCCGTCTTTCGGCGTTTCGCGACGGGCATTTCATTGTAATCGACCCCGGTGCGCTTGCGGCGGTAAACGCGCTTGGCGCGAAGCCGGGTCAAACAATTTTGGATTTATGCGCCGCACCCGGCGGAAAGTCCTTCGCGTCCGCATTCGCCATGGGCAACGAAGGCCGCGTTCTCGCCTTTGACATCCACCCGCACAAAATAGATTTATTACGCAATACAAAAAAACGCCTAAACCTTTCGATTATCGAACCGAAGGTTCAGGACGCGCTCATATTTGCCCCCGAGCTTGCAAACATCGCTGATGCGGTGCTTCTGGACGCCCCATGCTCCGGTCTCGGCACGATTCGCAAGCACCCCGAAATAAAATACACCCGCCACCCCGATGACATCGCAACCCTCGCGCGAAAACAATTGCAAATGCTGACAAACGCCGCACGCTATGTAAAACCCGGCGGCACGCTGGTGTACTGCACATGCACAGTGACGCGCGAAGAAAACGCCGATATCATCGAAAAATTCCTGTCCGCCAATGCAAATTTCACCCCGGAAAGCGCGACCCAAACCCTCCCAAGCGAAAATTCCGACGGGTTTTTTACGTCAGTTTTGCGGAGCACAATGTAGCCAAATTCTTGCGGCGGCGATGCCTTCTGCTTGCCGTTTGACGAAACGCGGATGTATGCAAATTCCTTCATTAGGGCGTGTTGCCACTACGCAAATGGCACGCTTTTTGGTCAAATTTCCGCCTGTTTCCGCCGCTTCCTTCTTGCGACTCGCTAGGTCGCGGCGGCGGAAGCGACGAAAACAGACGAAAATTTGCCTCAAAAATCGTGCCATTCGCGTAGTGGCAACACGCCCTAGAATTGTCCTCCAAAAATTTGACAAAAAAAATGAGTCGGCGAGTGACACTCGCCGACTCATTTTTTTTGTTTTACCTTTTCTAATTTGTCGCCCGAAAAGTCGCCGGTTTCGGGAAAGCTGATTTCGAAGCGGCCCATGGGCATTGCGTGAACGCGGATGGGGGTTGCGCCGGTTCTTGTGTCGCCGTCATGCAGGAAAACTATGTTTTCGGGCAGGTCGAGCCGCGCGAGTGCCTCGTTCATCAGGGATTCCGTCGCGCCTTCGGCGTGCGCGGGGAGGTACAGAGTGTGGACGCGGGGCAGGATTCGCGCGAGGCGTGCTTCGTCGGCGGGGAGGGGAGGGGACGTTAGCAGGAGCGCGGCGCGGTTTACGCCTCGCATGTCTAAATATCGCAGTAAATCTGACTCGCCGCCGTGCGGTGCGCCGAACCGGATTCTTTCGCCTTCGTCGATTCGATAGCCGCTGATTATGATTGTGTCGGTTCGGTGGCGTATTATTTTGTAGTTTTCTAAATCGGTGCGTTGTTGATTTAGGGGAAACGCGGTCAGGGTGACTGTGATTATTAGTGCGCAAGCCGTGGCGAAAAATATTTTTCTGCGGCGGGCGAAAATTTCGTCGTCGAATTCATGGTACATATAGGCGAACGTGCCTAAAACAGCCACGCCAAGCGCGGCGACGGTCAAATTTCCGCCGCCGGTTCGAAGCATTGCGAAAGGCAGGTTTGAGAAAAAAATCGCCGTCGCTTCGTAAAAGCGCAAAATGTAATACACCGCGCCCGCAAGAAGTGTCGCAAGCGGCAGGGAAACAAGCCCGACAATCCCTGCAATTACGCCGAGAATGAGCAATAACGCAACTGTCGGCATGGTTATCAAATTTCCCAAAAGGCTGTACAGCGGGATTTCGTAAAAATGATACGCGAAAACGATATACGTTGACGAAACGACGGCTATGCCGACGGCAAGCGACTCGCGAAAATTTCGCCAAAACTCCGTCCCGTGCGGGAATTTTAGCCGTGACAACAGCCGCTCCACAGGGGCGGTTAAAATTCCAATCCCAAAAACCGCGCCGAAGGAAAGCTGAAATCCCGCTCCAAACAGTTGCAACGGTTCGTATATTAAAAGTGCCAGGCACGCCCATGCCACCGACGTTAACAAATCGTATTCGCGGTAAAAAATTTTCGCGCCGACAAGCACGCCGCCCATTGTCACCGCGCGCACCGTCGGGATTGCCGCGCCCGTCATCAGGCAGTACGCGACCATTACGCCCAGCGCAAGCATTGCCGCGCGGCGTTCCCTCATGAAAAACGCGAAAAATTTGTTTGCGGCAAGCATTAAAATTGTGACGTGCAGGCCCGAAATCGACAGTATGTGAAAAATGCCCATCCCGCGATAAAGCTCCGCCAAATCGCGGTCGAGGTCGAGGCGGTCGCCCAAAGTCATCGACTTTAGAACGGCGGCCTCGCGCGGGGGCAAAATCTCGTCGTAAACCGCGCCGATTGCGTCGCGCATTTCGCGCAGAATAATCATGGGGGAGCGGCGGATTTCGCCTGCGCGGATTTCTTCCGGCCAGATTGTCGCGTCGATTTTTTGCGGGCGGAGATGGCGGAATTGGTCGTAACCCCCGGGGTTTTCCGCGCGCCTAAGCGGCAAAAGTTCGCCGTAAATCGTCGCTTCCTGCCCGAGTTCGAGATGCCGTTGGTGCGGCCGTATGTACGCCATAATTCTTACGTTTCGTCCCGTTTCGGGATGCGTTCCGCGCAGGACGGCGCGTTGGTTTCCGCCTCGGGTGTATCCTACGTCGATTACGCGGCCGGAAAAACGCGCCTGTGTCGGCTCGTGGGTGTGATTCTCCAAACTTGTCCCCACGCGAAAAAAACCAATCATAAAAAATACCGCCAAAAAAATCAGCGGTTTGTAGTCGTAAAATTTATACAAAACGACGGAGGCAACAACGGCGGCGAGGATAAAAACCGAAAACGGAAAGTTCACAAACGCGCCACAAATTATCCCGACGATTAAAAACCCCAGCGACCACAAAATCGGCCGACGCATTTATTCGTATTCGTATGATTCATATGGCTCATATGGCTCATACGATTCGTGCGACGACTCGAGCGGCGGAACAAAGCCCAGCATAGCCGTTTCATCGACGGCAAACCCAAGGTTAAAGTCGCTTACGCCGTGAAAATCCTCCCATCGCTCGGAGTTGATTAAAAAGAAAACACGTTGCGGGATGTTGGACCCGTCGTTTCCCAAAATTGTGTGCGTTATGGATTGAAGCATCAGGCGTGCCTGCGCGGTCGTGCCTTCGAATCGGCTGTGAAATTCGGAGGAAAGGTCGATGTAAAAGCCTGCGTCCGGCTCGATTATAACGTCGCGCACGCGGGTTTCCGCAGGGATTAGCGGCAAAAATCCCGCCTCGTTTTGCCGTTCAATCAGTCGTTCTAAAATATCCTCCATACGTGTGTGTACGTTCACGTCCAAAGCCGCGTGAAGGGTCGTTACAAGCCCTTCGCCTGTTTCGTCGGTGAAAAACAATAAAAAATCCTCGGCTGTGCGTCGCGCGGGCGAAATATCGCGACCGTTCGCGATGGTTTCTGCCGATTCCAGCCATTCGTTGTCGCCTATTTGAAACAAAACGCTGTCGATATAGGGCAAGCCCACCATTGTAAGCGTGAACGCCGCGCGGAACAGTGCCTCATCCATTGGCGGCAAATCGTTGTAAAATTCGGTCATGTTTGCGGTAAGTGTGGTTTCTTCCCAAAAAAAATTCGGGGTCAAAGCGGCAAATTCACCGTCGGAAGGCCACGCTCGCGTCAATGCCGCATCCTCGGGTCCGCTGAAAAAAAATGCCATTGCGGCGTTAATCCTGTCTTCCTCTTCGCCTCGGGGCAAGTCGCGAAGTTCCGCAACAAGTTGTCCTTCCGCCGCATTATAAAAAAACACGGCAAGCCGACCGCGCGCGTAATCCTGCGGGTTTTGTCCGACAAACAAAAGAAAAGCCGCGCCGCTTACCGCCATCATAAGCAGAACCGTCGCCGCCGCAATTATCTTCGTTTTATCGGGCATATAATCAGCTCCTTCGGCAGGTTGTACGCCTGATTATAGCAAAAAAAATCTCGCATTGCAAAAACGAGTCGGCGAGTGTCACTCGCCGACTCGTTTTAAATTACTTATCAAAAGCAGGATTTATTGCATACAAATTCTTGCGATTCAGCCGTTCCTTCGTGATTTCCAGCCCTTCGCCAAACCGCTGGAAATGCACAATTTCCCGCTCGCGCAGGAATATAATGGGGTCGCGAACGTCGGGGTCGTCGGTCACGCGCAGGATATTGTCGTACACAACGCGTGCTTTTTGTTCCGCCGCCATGTCCTCCACGAGGTCGGCAACAACGTCGCCCTTCGACTGAATTCCCCCCGCATTCCACGGCATACCCGACGCGGAAAGCGGAAAAATTCCCGTTGTGTGGTCAACGAAATAGTCGTCAAAACCCGACTCTTTAATTTGCTCGACGGTCAAATTGCGCGTAAGCTGATACACGATTGTGCCAATCATTTCAAGATGCCCGAGTTCCTCCGTGCCGACGTCCGTTAAAATCGCCCGAAGTTCGGGGTACGGCATGGAGAAACGCTGGCTTAAATATCGCAGGGACGCTCCAAGTTCCCCATC
>WRGX01000160.1 GCA_009786975.1 Defluviitaleaceae bacterium | reverse complement strand
GTGACGGACTCACCATAAGCCACACGACGTTGCACGGTTTCTGCTCCGGCAGCGGGGTGGTTATTGTTGAAAGTTATCGGAATCGTCCATGCGGAATGAACGGTAATATTTCCGGTAACGACAGTGTCGGCCGTAAATCTGCTGCCGCCGCCGCCGGGTTCGGTTGACCATCCGATATAACTGAAAGCAGCCGGCATGGAGCGGCGAAGTGCAGAGTTGCCAAGCCAAAAATGATTGGGGTCGCCGCTTACTGCGCCTATCCATACGTTATCCATATGGTTGAACGTGAATCCCGGAGGGAAATTGCGGGTTACGTCGGTTGTTGTCCCTTGGGCGGTGGTGCGGAACGTTACTGTGACATAGGGGGACCATCGCGCGTAAACCGTAATCGGTGCCGTTACTGTTGTGTTGTTGGTAAATCTGTTTTGGACGCCCTGTTGCGGATATTGCCCCGCGACATGCCAGCCCATAAATATGTGTCCCGCGCGGGTTGGGGGGGCGGGCATATTTGCGGAACCCAGGGTGGCGCCGATTGCAACGCTGCGTGTTTGAACTGTGCCTCCGCCTGCCGGGAATGTTCCGCCGTTGGCTTGGAAAGTGACGGTTGCCGGTGCGGCGGTTTGCCAGCGCGCCCAAACGGTTGTGTTTGAAGTAATAACTGTAGCTCCCGTAAACGGAGTTCCGCCTGTTTGTGCCGCGGCAAAACTATCTGCCAAAAACCAGCCCATAAAGGTCGCGCCCGGCTGCGTCGGGTTTGCGGGCATTCCGGAGAGTGCGCCTTGGACGATTGACGCCGGTGCCGGTATCGCCCTGCCGTGCGTGTTAATCGTGGCACCCGCTACGCCAATCGGTATGTCGCGAGCAAGTGCCATAGATGGCGTACCCGTGGCGGTTGTGTGAAAAAGCACTCGGTAAACCCAATGCGCGTTAACCGTTACAGGTCCGTTGACCACGGCGTTCGAGAAGCCGGCACTCCCGCTGGGAATTGCCCCGGTTGTACCGGTGGACGCCCCCGTATGCTGTGCGCCCGGAGGCGCCCAGCGCGTACCCGTGCCGTTAAGCCCGGTCCACCAGCCCTCGAGCGTCATATTCGGCCTTGTCGCCAAGGGTGCGGTGCGCGGCCATGTTGCGGCTGTGTTGTGACCCAAAGCCCATGCTTGGTTAATGTTCGCGCCGCCGGGGACTTGGCGGGTTGCGGTGTGCGGGGATGTTATGCTCCCGCCTGCCGGGTTAAACGTGACGGTATGGGTAGGCGCGGGCGTCCAGCGCGCGAAAAGGGCGACGCTGGAGTTTATTTGAGTTGCACCCGTAAATTGCGTGCCTCCCGTCGGCGTGTAGGTGTTAAACCAGCCTTGGAAAATAAATCCCGGCCTTGACGGGTTCATCGGCCAAACTATGCCGGGGGTTGCGTTGGCGGTTGAGTTCGCCATAACGTTTCGCGGCAGGAAATGACCCGGGAGGTTTGGGTCTGTTCCGGCAGTAAGCTCGGCGCCGTTGCCGTAAAATCGCACCTCGAAGCCCCATTGCGCGTAAACGGTAATCGGCGCGGAAACATGGGTTGTTCCGGTAAAGACCGTTCCGCCGCCTCCCGGCGCAGTGTTCCAATGGACAAATACGAAACCTCCGCGCGTTGGCGAAATAGGCATGTTTCCTGCGCCGATTGTATTGTTTGCCATTGTTTGGCGGCTTGTGTTGCCCGGAAGCAACGAGCCGCCGTTTGCGTTAAAGGTTACGTTAATGCCCATGTAGGGTTCGATTCCGATGTAGTCGGCGTAGTCGGCGTCTTCACCGTAATCGGTGTAGTCCGTGTAATCTGCGTAATCAAGTACATTTTCGGCGTCCGTTGCGTATTCCGAAAAATCCGAAAAATCCGAAATTTCCGAAATTTCCGACGCGAACGCCAGTGTGGTCACTGTGCTGAATGCCATAATAAATGACAACAGTACGCACAGGGATTTGATAAATTTACTTTTCATGCTTTCCCCTCCTTGGGTTTATAAAAAAAGTTCTCCATACATATTTATATCGTCATATTTTTCCACCTTCTTGAGGATTTTTTTCTCGCGCTTCTCGCACAAAAAAAACGAGTCGGCGAGTGTCACTCGCCGACTCATTTTTGCGAAAACGTTTTTGCCCGCTCTACCGCCCCAATTTTCGCTTAACCGACTCATAATATTTCACCGCGCGGTCAAACTCCTCGCGGGAAAATTCCGGCCAAAGCAAATCGGAAAAAAACAGTTCGGAGTAAGCGGTTTGCCACGGCATGAAGTTCGACAAACGGCGGTTTTCCGCGCCGCCCGTGCGAATTACGAGGTCGATGTCGGGTACGCCCGATGTGTCCAGGTATTTTTCAAAGATGCTTTCTGTGATTTCGTCGATTTTTATGCCGCCGCCTTTGACATCGGCGGCCAATTTTTTTGCGGCACGGACGATTTCGTCGCGTCCGCCGTATGAAAGCGCGATTTGTACGTGCAAATTATCGAGAGTCGCCGTATCCCGCTCGATTTCGTCGATTACGCGCAAAATACGCGGCTCGAAGCGTGAACGCTCGCCGATTACCCGCGCACGTACGCCTTTTTCTATGCAGCGCGCCTTTTCCTCGATGAAATATTTTTCCAACAGTGCGAATAAATGCTCGATTTCCTTGGGCGAGCGTCGCCAGTTTTCCGTGGAGAACGCATAAACCGTCAAAAATTTCACGCCCGCGCCCATACACCAATCGCAGACATGCCCGAAATTTTCCGCGCCCTTGTTATGCCCCATGTAAAGCTCGACCTTATGCGCCCGCGCCCAGCGGCGGTTGCCGTCCATTATTACTCCGATGTGTTGCAACATTTTTTTCTTGCCTCCATTAATGCCTTCGCGTGATTAAATAATGCACAAGCCCGCAAACAAGCGGCTTCGCGTCGTCACCGAGGCTCGACGCGTTATCGAGGGCGATTTGCGAAAGCCGCGCGATTTCATCTTCGGCGAATTTTTTCGCGCCGGTTTCGGTGAAAATTTCGCGTACGGTTTGCAAATCTTCGGCGTCGGCGCGCGGGTTTCCGTAGGATTTTTCAAGCCTCGCGCGCTGTTCGCTGTCGGCGTGCTTAACGGCGTAGCCATACAAAATCGTCTGCTTTTTCTCGACAATATCCGAAAGCGCGGGCTTGCCCAGCTCTTCCTCGCTTGCGAAAACGCCAAGCAAATCGTCCTTAATTTGAAACGCCATCCCCAGCGGAAGCGCGATTTCGCGAAGCGTATCAAGCATCGCGTCCCCCGCGCCGCCGCAAACCGCGCCAAGCATAATCGGCCCCGCAAGCGTATACCAAGCCGTTTTCGAGTCATAAATCGCACCGACGGTACGCATATATTCGTCGTATTGCTTGATTATATCCACAGGCAAAATCGGCAACGACACATCCATAATTTCGCCGCGAATAGTCCGAATCTGAATTTCCGAGAACAACCGAAACACCCGCGCGAGAATCCCCGCCTCAAGCCCCGACTCCGCCAAAATCCGATTAGCCAAAAACAGCCCGTAATCCCCGATGCAAATCGCACGGCTAAGCCCGAAATGCGCGTCGCTTTCGGCGGTGTGATACTTTTCCGTGTCTGAAATCCTCGATGCGCCCGAAGAATCTCCCCGTCGGTTGGGCGTTGCTTCGGGGCGCGTCATGGATTTCAGACGAGGAAGAGTATGAATCGTCCGCTTCCCCCGCCGAGTCTCGCTTTTGTCGATGATATCATCGTGAATCAAAATCGCGGTCTGAAAAATTTCATACGCCATGGCGACGGAAACAATGCTGGGGACCAAGAGGGCTTCGTCCCCCTGCGGAGGTTCGGGAGCAGCCCCCCCGCCTAAAGTCGAACTGCTCACCCATGCATCCGGGACACCCCCCCCGAGAACTTCGCCCAACATTAACACAGCCCCGCGTATACGCTTTCCGTCTCGATTCTGACTGCACAAATCGCGCAGTGCGGCTTCGACGAAGGGGTTGTCGGCGGCGGCGATTAGCGCGGCGAAGTATTTGTCGCTTGCGGCTTCGATTTTGGCTTTTGCGTCGGCGTGGAAATGCGCGAACAGGAGAAAGTCGCGGATTGCTTCGATGGTTTCGACGGGGGCGGACGCACTGCCGGCAATGCCGATATTTTCGCAGGCGAGGATATCGGCGGCGTGGTTGGCGATTTCTTCGGGCGAGGAGACGAAGAATATTTTTTTATCCGGCGTAGAAATGTCTCCGGTAAATACACACGAAGCGTGTTCGCCCCCTTCGCGCCCTTCAAGAGAATGAGTCAAGTCCGAAACCTGTCCGCGGCGGCGCGCAAAGCGTTCGCTTTGCTCACTGCGCCCGTGGTGTTCACCGCGCGCTTGGCGCGCAAGTTCGACGGAATTCGCGCTTTTTTCATCGCCGACGATTATCATGCAATCGCATTTTTTCGCCATTTCGGCAACGTTTTCCATGCGCCTCGCGGTAACGTCGCAAAGCGTATCAAAAATTTCCGCGTCGGGCCTTCGGGCGCGAATGGTTTCGACGGCGTTGTGCCAAAAATTCTTATTGCACGTCGTTTGCGCAACAACGCAAGGGGCATCGCAGATTTCGCCGCCCGCCAGTGCCGCGTCAAGCTCGTCCATATTCTCGACAACAATAAAATTCTCGCACCATCCGGAAATTCCAAGCACCTCGGGGTGATTTTTTTTCCCGATGATAACGACAAACTCCTTCCGAGCAACAATCCCGTGAATCGCCTTAACTTTCACGCAGGTGCAATCGATAATCTCCACGTTTTTTTCCGCCAACGCATCATAAACATCGCGGCCGACCCCATGCGCGCGAATTATCGCGGTGGAATCCGCCGCGACCTCACCCGCGTCATTCGCAACAATAAAACCATCGCGGATATACCGCGCCATAACATGCCGATTGTTCACCAAATCGCCATACAAATAAACCGGGCGTTTGCGCTGCGCATCCGCCTTATGTACCGCCGCCCGAACCCCGTGGCAAAATCCGGATTCTTTCACGATGTTCAGGTTCATTATAATCACTCCGTCTCTACTGCAAGCTGACCCGCCTCTTTAATAGATACCACGTCGCGAAAAATGCCGCAAGCCCCAAAATTAAGCCCATGCCCGCCACTTGCAAATCCAAATGACTGCCGAACATCTCAAGCCGCCCGACGGAAAGCCCCATAATCGGCTCGCGGGTTGTAACAGCGGTTCGTATTTGTTGCCCGAGGAATTCGTGAAAATGATATTCCGTAACGAGCTCCATGTGGCGGTTTATCATACGAACGGCGGCGGATGCGTAGCCAAACACCGTTCCGAGGCACAAAATCGACGTCACAAAACCCGGCACCTTCCACTTTCCAAAAACTGAATTGTGCAAAGTAAGGCCGAAAAGCATCAAATTTGTCGAAAAAATGAACACGAAAAACAGGTTCAAATAAATCGCAATCAAATTCATGCCGAGCGGCGGAATGATAACATCGCCGACGCCGTCATACTGCTGTGTGGGCTGCAAAATAATCATGCAGATGAACACCGTCAAAAGCACATAATTAAACCACACAAACGCCGCCAAAATCTTTGAAATCAGAAGCCGCCCGCGCGTAATCGGAAGCGTAAGCGCGAGATATCCCGCGTCGCCGAACATGCTTTTCTCGATAAATTGCGACAAATGTACGGCAACAAAGCCCAAAACAAGCCCTAAAACCAAGAAAATGCTGATGTTAATAATATTTCTTGCTTCCTGTGGTTCTTCGATAACGTGGAACGCAATAAGCCCCGCAACCGCCGCAATTACTATGCTTATCCCCAGCGCGATAAACATATTTTTGCCGAAGAGTAAGTCGTGTTTGAGATGTCTTAAAAACATTTAAAATGCCTCCTTCCGAGTTTTGTGAGGTTTTATTGCAAAATGTCCCATTCATTCCTGAACATTTCGCGGAAAAGCGAGTCCAGCGACGTATTTTTTTCCTCGCGAATATTGTCAACCTCGTCGTTTAAAATAATCTCGCCGTCTTTTAGGAAAATCGCGATATCCAAGACGGGTTCAATGTCGGCGATGATATGCGTGGAAAGCACGATTGAGGCATCTTCGGGAAAATTGCGCAAAATCGTATCCAAAATAAATTCGCGCGACGCAGGGTCAACCGCGCCGATTGGCTCGTCGAGCAAATAAAGGCTTGCGCGGCGGCTCATAACAAGCGCGATTTGTACTTTTTCCTGCATCCCGCGACTCAATTTTTTTATCTTTTTGTCAAGCGGAATTTTCATGCTTGTAAGCATTTGTTCCGCGCGGGGTTTGTCGAAATCCGTGTAGTAATCCGCGAAAAGATTTATCGCCTCGAAGACCTTAAACCACGGCGGCAAATGCCCGACATCCGGCAGATACGAAATGATTTTATTCGCCTCCGTACCCGGCGGCAGGCCTTTAATCAGAACCTCGCCGGAATGCCCGGAAAGCAGCGACATTATTATTTTTATGAGCGTCGTTTTTCCGCTGCCGTTCGGGCCGAGAACACCGACGATTTTCCCCGGCGGCACATCGAAAGAAATGCCGCGAAGCGCAGGCGAATTCCCATAAAATTTCACCAAATTTTTGACCTCAAGAATAGACATTACACGCCCTCCCCATCCATTGCGTCGGCATCCAAAGCCCCCATAACGTACTTAACAATCTCGCTGTTTCTGATTCCGCAGTTTGTCATTTCCGAAATATAATTTGCCGTGAGTTCTTCGGGCAAGTTTTTTTTAAGCGCGTCAATAAGCGCGACATCCTTGGTCACATACCGTCCCGACGTTCCCTCCGCGTACAAATAGCCCATTTCCTCAAGCCGCGCAAGGGCCTTTTGCATCGTATTCGGATTAACCTTAAAATTCGCCGCCATATCACGCACGGGCGAGATTTTCCCGCCCAAGGGCAACTCGCCCTTGGCAATGGCAAGAAGCACGCGCGAAATAATTTGCAAATAAATCGGCTGCGTGTTGTTAAAAAAAGTATACAAAATACCACCCGCCTTCGGTGTGTTATGTACTTCATACATAGTACATTGGCTTGCGGGTATTGTCAATTGTTGGCCTTTGCCATCCTCTCGATATACTGATTAGACAGGATTTGGATAATTTCTTCCTCTATTTTTTTACCTTCTTCCCGGTTGCCCTTTGGAAAGTGAAGGTTAACCCACATTTTGTGCTTTTCATTATATCGTTGAAGGGTGATTTTATCCGGCGTGTTCTTAATGTTGTATTTTATTCCGTTAATATCAATCTCTTCATTCACGCTTTGCCCCTATGAAAATTTAACTGTTTACAATATATGCCGCTTGAAACCCTTTATAAACTCGTCTATCCTTACGTTTCCTTATCGCCACCGGTCGGAATGAGTCGCAAAATAAAAATTGAGTCGGCGAGTGTCACTCGCCGACTCAATTTTGCAGTAATTTTAAATCAGGGCTTTTTTGGAACAAATCGTCCCAATGCCATTGGGGAAAAAATCAAAGGGCGGCTACCCCTCAAACAAAGCCCGCGCAAACATATCCGCATCAAACGGTTGTAAATCGTCAATACCCTCGCCAACGGTTACAAAGCGCACGGGAATATCCAGCTCATTTTTAATCGCGACAACAATGCCGCCCTTGGTGGTTCCGTCGAGTTTGGTCAAAATAATTCCGGTGATATCGGCGGCTTCGCGGAATAATTTTGCTTGTTGCAAAGCGTTCTGCCCCGTTGTTGCGTCAAGGACGAGCAAGACCTCGCGCTGCGCCTCCGGAAATTGTTGCGTCACTATGCGGTTTATTTTTTTAAGTTCCTCCATGAGGTTCTTTTTGTTATGCAAACGGCCCGCTGTGTCAACAATTAACAAATCCACACCACGTGCTTTTGCCGCCGCCGCCGCATCGAAAACTACCGCCGCCGGGTCGGAATTTTCCCCTTGGCGAATCATCACGACATCGGCGCGTTCGCACCATACCGCAAGCTGGTCAATCGCCGCGGCGCGAAAGGTGTCCGCCGCCGCAACAAGCACGCTTTTCCCCTGTGATTTAAACCATTTCGTTAATTTTCCGACGGTTGTGGTTTTACCCGCGCCGTTTACGCCGATAATTAAAAGAACGGCGGGTGTGCCAAGCTCAAACGGCGATGTTTCGGCGGTAAGCGCGGAAGAAATTTCTTCGGAAAGCAAGGTCTTGACGCCTTCGGCATCTTTAATATTTTCCAGCCGAACCCTCTCGCGAAGCCGCTCTAAAATGCTCATGCTCGTCTCGACGCCCATATCCGCAGTGATTAACGCCTCCTCAAGCTCCTCGAAAAGCTCCTCGTCCACGGTTCGAAACACAGAAAAAGCCCGGTTCACGCCGCTTGAAATATTTTCACGCGTTTTGGTTAAACCGGACTTTATTTTCGCAAATAAATCCATAACATGCACACTCCTTTTGCGCAATTATAACATATACTGTAAAATGAAAAAATTCGGAGGTGTAGTGTGAAAAATAAACGAGAGGAACGCGGGCGACCAATTTTTAATGTCGATTTGTGCGCTCAGCGAATGGCGAAAAACATGAAAAAAAAGACTGCGAGGTTGATGCCCTGATGGAACGAAATATTTTAGTTCTTTTCGGCGGATGCTCGCCGGAGCATGATATATCAAAAAAAAGCGTGCAAACCGTGCTTAACGCGCTTAACGGAAACACGATAATCCCCGTGTATATCACGCGCGAGGGCAAATGGCTTATGTACGACGGCAAGCCCGACAATGTACAGGGAATCAACTGGGAGAAATTCGGCACGCCCGCTGTTTTAAGCCCGGACCGGGTGAATCGCGGGCTTTTGCGCATTGTTTCCGGCAAGGTGAAAATCGTGCCAATCGACGTTGTTTTTCCCGTGCTTCACGGGCCCAACGGCGAGGACGGCACAATTCAAGGCCTGTGCGAGCTTGCAAACATCCCCTACGTCGGGTGCAATGTCGCGGCAAGCGCGGCGGCGATGGACAAAGCCATAATGAAGCTGGTCGCCCGGGGGCTGAAAATTCCGCAGGCGGATTTTTTGACCTTCGGTGCAGACGAAATTTATACCGACGAAGCGGCGGTGCTTAAAAAAATCCGCTACAAAATCGGCTATCCCTGTTTTGTGAAGCCGTCGGCGTGCGGCTCTGCAATCGGCGTTTCGAAGGCATCTGATAAGAAGGAACTCACCGCCGCGATTTACGACGCGTTGAAATTCGACTCGCGCATTGTCGTGGAAAAAGGAATCGAAGGGCGCGAAATCGAGGTCGGAATTTTGGGTGCGGGCATTGCGGCAAAGGCGTCTGTGCCGGGCGAAATAATTCCCGCCGGCGAGTTTTATGATTTCGAGTCAAAATATCAAAGCCCGGACTCGCAGGAAATTGTCCCCGCCGACATCCCGGAAAAAACAGCCGAGCAAATCCAAAAATACGCACTGGAAATCTTCCGCGCCCTCGGCGGCAGCGGCATGAGCCGCGTAGACTTTTTCCTCACGAATGACGGAGAGGGCGACGGCAAAATTTTATTCAACGAAATAAACACCGTTCCCGGATTTACGGCAATAAGCATGTACACAAAAATGTGGGAAGCAAGCGGCGTCCCGCGACAACAATTAATGGAGATACTAATCGGAATCGCGCTGACCAAGCACGAGGGCTAGGCATGGGCGGCCCCATATGCATTTTCGACTCGGGCGTGGGCGGGCTGACGGTTTTACAAAAAATTCGCCGCGAAATGCCGGACGAAAGTTTAGTCTACTTCGGCGACACCGCCCGAGCCCCATACGGCGGCAAAGACGCAAAAACCCTAATTTCCCACGGACGCGAGATAATAAATTTTTTCCTGAAGCACGACGCGAAAATGATAATAATGGCGTGCGGCACAAGTTCGTCCACTTCATATGATACGCTGTGTGCGGAATTTCCGAGCCTCCCAATAGTAGACACAATCCGCCCCGCCGCAGAAGAAACCCTGCGCCAAGCGCAAGCCGACAACTTCCGCCCGCTGTTTATCGCGACTCAAGCTACAATTAACAGCGGGCTGTTTTCGCGCCTGTTTTCCGACGAAAGCGGAACGGAACTGCACGCCCGCGCCTGCCCGCTTTTCGCCCCGCTTGTCGAGGCGGGCCATATCGGCGGGCATCCGACGGCGGTCTTCGCCGCAAAAAATTACCTCGCCGACCTTCGCGGCAAAGTCAACACCGTAATCCTCGGTTGCACACACTACCCCCTGCTAAAACTCGCGATAACCCAAGCCCTAGGCGAAATCACCTTCATCGACCCCGCCGAAGCCACAGCCCGAGCCGCCGCCGCAAAAAACCTCCCCCCACCAACCGCCCCTCCAAAAATTTCGTATTACACAAGCGGGGCCCCCGAAAAATTTTCAAGCCTCGCCCGAATAATCTTAAACGAAAATATCGCCCCAAAAAAACTCGCCTCCTTATAAAAAGCGCGCACTGCGCGCAGTGGACACCACGGGCGCAGTGAGCGAAGCGAACGTTTCCCGCGCCACCGGGGACGCCTCGGAGGGTTGTGTGTTAGAATTTCGAGGAACTAAAAAAACCGCAATGGCTGTAGGGTGCTCTAACACCTTAAAGCCATCTCGCACTTATCGAGCGCGGAGAAAGAGGCCTTACGGCCGTGAGATGCGAAATGCTCAAGGAA
Source organism: Defluviitaleaceae bacterium (assembly GCA_009786975.1). Lineage (GTDB taxonomy): Bacteria > Bacillota > Clostridia > Lachnospirales > WQUN01 > WQVC01. Next base: position 280 of record WRGX01000160.1, on the reverse strand, counting down.
ATCCTGAACGTATCGATAAATTATCTAATCACCGGCCAAAACGAGCCGCAAAACAAAAACTGAGTCGGCAAGCGTCACTCGCCGACTCAGTTTTGCAGAAATCTTTGGGATAGGGCTTTGGACAAGACAGGGGACCGTTGCTACTGAATCCGGAAATTACGGATAAAATCCTCGGCTTTCGCACGCGCTTCTTCGATAGCTTGCGTCAAGTTCGATTTCTCATTGATTTTCAGGTCGAGGAAATACAGGTACGTGGATGTCATACGAAAAGCGTCTTGCA
>WRGX01000159.1 GCA_009786975.1 Defluviitaleaceae bacterium | reverse complement strand
CCACTTGGCTTCCTCGTTGGCAAAAACAGGATACCACATTTTGGACTTAGGGGCGTTTGTTTTTTGGTTTTTTACACGAACTTTGGACTGTCAAGATAATAAGGTACAGTAAACGAAAAATCGAGCGAAACGGAAAAATATTTTCAAGGCGCGCTTGCAGATGCCGTATGCGCAAGCGAAATTCACAAGAAAGTTTTCGGCGCATACGACACCGGAAATTGCTTCCGGCTTCGAGAGAATGTGTGGAATCCGACACATCATCAATTCTTCTTTCATTGGTCAAAAGCTAAAAATTAAACCACGACAGACAAGAACGTGCCGAAGGGTCAACTTCGGAGGTCTCGCGTTCTGTTTGCTCGTGGTTTTTTTTTGTGGGGTGCGGAAAAATTCATATTGACGCGCCCGTCAACTTGAGATGTAATAATGACGCGCGGGACACGCGACGGATGTTGACAATCCCAAGGATTTTTTTGAGTCCGTTAAGGAAATTCTCACACATTTGCAAGCTCCGCAAGAACAGCCTCTTCAATCTCATCCTCCGCAATCGTTCGAAAAACTTCGCCTTTGATAAAAAGCACCGCACTTCCGCGCGCGCCTGCGACGCCGATGTCGGCTTCGCGGGCCTCGCCGGGCCCGTTTACTGCGCACCCCATCACCGCAACAGTGATGGGATTTGGCACCGAGGACATATTTGCCGAATCGACACATTCTCTCGAAGCCGGATTGGCTTCTATTTTTTTTATTTTCGCCTCGATTCGTTCCGCAATTCCCGCGACGTCGATATTCGCGCGGGCGCAGGTGGGGCAGGCGATTACCGTGACGCCGAAGTGGCGCAAGCCCATGGCGGAAAGGATTTGTTGGGCTGCATGTATTTCTGCGACGGGGTCGCCGGAAAGGGATACGCGAAGGGTGTCGCCGATGCCGAGCGCGAGAATCGCGCCAAGCCCCGCCGCCGAGCGAATCGCGCCGGAAAGCGGCGTTCCCGCCTCGGTAAGCCCGATATGCAGGGGGTATTCAAGCTGTTGCGCCAAAATTTTGTGCGCGTCGAGCATTAGGGGGACATTGCTGGCTTTTACGGACACGATGATATCGCGAAACGAGAATTTTTCTAACATCGCAACATTGCGCATCGCGCTTTCTGCCAAACCTTCCGCCGTTACGCCGCCGTATTTTTGCAAAATCTCCTTCTCCAGAGAGCCGCCGTTTACGCCGACGCGAATGGGCAAGCCGTTTGCCTTTGCCGCTTCCGCGACCTCGCGAACGCGGCTTTCTCCGCCGATATTGCCGGGGTTTATGCGCAGCTTGTCCGCGCCGTTTTTTACGGCCTCGAGCGCGAGGTTGTAATCAAAATGAATGTCCGCGACGAGGGGGATTGAAATTTGCTTTTTTATGCCGCGAATCGCTTCCGCCGATTCAATATTTGGTACGGCGACCCGCGCTATTTCACAGCCCGCCGCGTGCAGCGCGTTAATTTGCGCCGCTGTTGCCGCAATGTCGCGCGTGTCGGTGTTCGTCATCGACTGCACAACAATGGGGTGTCCGCCGCCCACGCGCACCCCGCCGATGTTTATGACACGCGTTTTATCCCGGGTAATCACATCATACCATCCGGCTTCGAGGGAATGAGTGGTTTCCACCACGGGTTTTTCGGTGTCCAATGCGCGCTTGGCGCGCTATCCCGGGTAAGCACCGGGATTTATTAGCCGCGCGATGTCTTGATACGCGATAAAAATTGCCAGCGCAAGCAGTAAAATCATGCCGGCAATGTGTACATACGCTTCTTTTTCCGGCGGAATGGGCTTGCGCCGAACTGCCTCGATTGCGAGAAAAACGAGCTTTGCACCGTCAAGGGCGGGGATTGGCAACAGATTCATTACACCGAGCGCGGTGTTTAAAAGTGCCGCCAAAAAAATCATCGTAAGAATCGTGTCGATGATGCTGTACTCAATCGTTTCTTGATACACTTCGACAACAATTGCGGCGATGCCAATCGGCCCCATTAACGCGCCGCCTTCGGGCATTGGGTCGCCCGCGATAAGCTGCGACAAAAGCTGGAACGGCGCGCTGATATGAAAAATAATTTCTCTGCCTGCGCCGATTGTGCCTTCCCAAGGCGTAATCAGTCGAAAATCCCCTTCAAAGTTTCCGCCCAAGCTCAAAAGTCCAAAAGCGCGATGCCCGATTCCGAGGCGATAAATATGACCGCCTTCAACTTCAATGCGGAGGGGCGTTATTGTGAAATCGTGATACGTGCCGCGGCGGTCTACGCGCAGAGTTACGTCCGCGCCGCCGGTTTCCTGCAAAACCGTCGCCAAACTGTCGGAAACGCTCACGCACGTTCCGTTTATATGGGTGATAACGTCCCGCGCCCTGACGCCTGCGTCGTAGGCGGGAAACCCTGCCTCAACGGAGGCAATATCGTTCGAGGGGTATCCGTTCATCATTACAAGCGCGAAAAAAAGCACAAACGCCAGCAAAAAGTTCATAATCGAGCCGCCCGCCATAACAAGCGAGCGCGCGGGAATCGATTTGCTGTTCATTGCCTCGGGGTCATCGGGCGATTCGTCGTCCATTCCGCGCATTCTGCAAAAACCGCCAATCGGAAGCGCGCGCAGAGAAAACAAGGTCGTTTCGCCGTCAAGGCTCTTTTTTTTGCCGTGAAACCCAAAAAGTTTCGGTCCCATGCCAAGCGCGAATTCCTCAACAAAAATGCCCGCGTGCCGCGCCGCGAGAAAATGCCCCAGCTCGTGAATAAAAATCACGACGCCGAGGATTAAAATAAAAATCAAAATGCCGATAAACGTGTCCATGAAATGTCCTTTCAAGTTTTTTCCAGTATAGCATATTCGGCGTTTATTGCAAATTAGGGTGTGTTGCCACTACGCCCATAAAAAAACGAGTCGGCGAGTGTCACTCGCCGACTCGTTTTTGCATGAATTTTTTTTTGCGCGCGAAATGGTGTTCGAAATGGCATTATTGAACACACGCCCTAACGCCGCACACGCCGCGTTAAATCCACCAAGCCTCTGCCGGAGTTTCGTACATGAGTATAGGTTTCAAGAATTCCACGGCTTTTTCAAGCCCTTCCTTGACGGACATCAGGGCGTCTTCGTGTTCGATTGAAATTGCGCCGTCGTATCCGATTGCGCGAAGCGTTGAAATTATTCCGCGCCATTCCGTTTCTCCATATCCGTAGCCGACGGTGCGGAAAAGCCAGCCGCGGCTTATCATGTCGGCATAACTTGCGGTTTCGAGGACGCCGTTTACGGCGACGTTGAATTCGTCGATGCGCGTGTCTTTTGCGTGGAAGTGATAAACCGCGCCTTTCAGGGCTTTGATTGCCTCCGTGGGGCGAATTCCCTGCCAAAACAGATGGCTGGGGTCGAAATTCGCGCCGATTGCCGGCCCGACGGCCTCGCGAAGACGCAAAAGCGAACGCGTATTGTACACGCAAAATCCGGGATGCATCTCAAGCGCGATTTTTTTCACGCCGTAACTTTGGGCAAACGCGACCGCTTTTTTCCAATAAGGCACCAAAACCTCGTCCCATTGATACTTCAAAATGTCCGCGAAATCGTTCGGCCACGCGCATGTCACCCAGTTGGGATATTTCGCGCCGTCGTAATCGCCGGGGCATCCGCTGAAGGTGACAACGGTGTCAACGCCCAATTTTTGCGCAAGACGGCATGTTTTTTCAAAATCGGCGTTATCTTTTTCGGCAATTTCCCGATTGGGATGCACCGGGTTTCCGTGGCAACTAAGCGCGCTTATTGTCAAATTATATTTTGCCAAAAGCCGCTTAAAGTCCTCTATTTTCCCCGCGTCCGCAAGCATTTCGTCGGGATTTAAATGTACGTTTCCGGGAAAGCCGCCGGTCCCGATTTCGACAGCCTGCACGCCAAGTCCCGCCAAATACGCAAACGCGTCCTCCACACTTCGCCCGTAAAGCGGCACCGTTAAAACTCCGAGTTTCATAAAACATCGCTCCTTTTTTTTGCCCCCATTTTATCATTGACACACAAAAATGCCTATATTAGAATATCCCACATGCGGATATGGCGGAATTGGCAGACGCGCAAGATTCAGGTTCTTGTGTCCCTAGGGATGTGCAGGTTCAAGTCCTGTTATCCGCAGTAGAATGCTCTTACTTAAACCGGCACTATTAAAAAAGGTGCCGGTTTTTGTTTTGAGATTTGCGAGTAAACCCTCTAATGAAAGATGGGCAGCCGTTGGTGGTTGCCCATTTTGCCTGTTAAACTTACCTCAAGGCCTTATGCAATCAATTGGAATTACATGAATTCCGTCCTCCCTTGTGAAAAACGGACCGCCTCCTGTTATTACGCACAGAAACGCCGGAGTTGCGGCACCCTTTGAAAGCAATTTTTTTTGAAGTCGCTTTAATGAGGCCGCGCCATCGTCAACTCTGTGGGAACCCATCTTTATTTCAATTCCTGCCCACTGTGTACCCAGTTCGATTATCGCGTCAACCTCAAGGCCGGTTGCATCGTGGTAGTGGCTCAATTTTGCACCAATCGCCTCGGAGTATGCGAGCAAATCTCGAAAACAAAGATTTTCAAAAAGACCGCCCAGCGTTCGCGGGTCGCGGGTAAGGTCGATTGGACGGGCTTTCAACGCGCTGACCGCAATGGACGGGTCGGCAATCATGCGCTTGGGGGTTTTTCTCAGACGGAGCTTGTCGCGAAGCTCGGGAAACCACTGCGGTATTTCTTCTACTACATACAGTCGCTTTAAAACAGAAAGATATTCCGCCACGGTTTGTCTGGAAACCTCTCCGAAACGCGCTTGCACATCAGCAACGATTGTATTCAAAAGTGCGGGCGTCATATTTGTGCGCGCAACGGCGGCAAGTAAATGCAGCACCAGCGCAGGGTTGCGTTTTACATTGTCCGCGTTTGTAATATCCGTTTCGGAAAGGGCAATATTGTATTGTTCGGGCAAAATTCCCGCGTCCTCGGGTGCTACATTTATATTTTCCGGCCATCCGCCGCGCACGACAAGGTCAATAATTTTTTCCTGCGTAAGCCGCGAAATACAGCTTTCCGGTTTTATGCCGTCGAATAACGCCGAAAGACTTACTGCTCCCGTCGAAACCCCGCTTTCGTACAGCGACATAGTGCGCATACGGATTCGTCCGATTCTGCCCGCGCCGCTGTGTACAAAGCTGCCTTCCTTGGGCGTAACCGAACCGGTCAAAATAAACAGCCCTTTTTCCTTCGTCCTGTCCGAAGCAAAACGAACGGCATCCCAAATTCCGGGGACTTCCTGCCATTCGTCAACCAAAAGGGGTTTCTCGCCCGTTAAAATCGCGGCAGGATTAAGTCTTGCGGATTCGCGGTTTGCGTAATTATTTTCCGGGTCTAAAATATACACGGCACTGTTCGCATGGTTTAGTGCCGTCCAAGTTTTTCCGCACCATTTCGGCCCCTCTATCGAAAGCGCACCGAATAAACCCATGTATCGCTTGACCACGCTGTCTATCAATCTTGGCTCGTAGCCCTGCTGTGTAAGTGCCATGTGACCGCTCCTTATTTAACCGATTGCACATTGTTAGCATAACCATTTGCGCGATAATCATATCACGAAAATATTGCTAATTCAATATTGCGTTGCTCGCAAGGCAACAAAAAAACGCCTTGCATAAGCAAAGCGTTCGCAATATCAATTTTTGTTGGATTTATCGGCTACAATATTTTCGAAACATCTCGGGTGCTGTGCAAAACGCGATATATATCCATGCCCATTTCGTTAAACACCCGTTGGGTGTTCTGCTTCAACCAATTACCTCTTAATTATGGCCACGACAATAAGCACGAAAACGTCGCGACCGGCTGTCGCTTCGCTTCCGTGCTATTACCGTAGCAAACAAAACGCGTATGTCCCGGATACGGCCATCCCGGCGCGATTCTGCCTGTCGTGGTTTAATTTTTTGATTTTGACAAATTAAAGAAAAATTCGGACGTCCGAATCGGAGCGTTGCCCCAAGCACCGTCGCGCGGTTGTATACAGGGGCGCAAGAAAACGGGCATTGCTCCTATGCTTGTTACGAGTGAGCTTCGAGGGTCAACGCGTTAAGCCTGACAGCGCAGAGGAGTTTGTTACGCAGGGACGGGCTACCGTTTGTCATACAGGGACTCTTGCAAAAGACGGCGTTAGAAGGTGTCGCCTCTCTACTCGCGGACAGTATAAGCGAACGTTGTTTCGCTGTCAAGGGCGGTCCATGGTTTTTTTTACGGGTTTTTTTTACGGCGCAACGCCGAAAAATGCGTAAACTTCCACGACTGAACAGCCATCCGCTATTGCCGCGCCAACTCCAAATACCGTGTTTTCGGCAAGCATATTTTCTCTGTGTCCGTCGGGGGAGTGAATCCAGGTGTCTACCGCGGCGAATGCCCATTCCCGCGCGGTTTCGCCTGACGGAAAGGCGGCGGTTAAATTTATGCCGCGAATGTTGTTTTGCCCCAAATTTGCCAAATCCATGGTTCTGTGGCTTCCAAAGCCGTGGCCGCTACCGTTGTTTCGTATGAAATATGCGGTTCTGTACCTTGCGAGTGCCGAAAATTCCGGGCAAATCTCAAGGGGAGCAAGTCCGTTTTCTGCGCGGAAAGCATTGATATACTGCGCGATATATCGCTCGTAATCGGTCAAGCCGTTCCAATCATTTACCCATGCGCGAACAATGTCATCCCCGGGCAAGCCGTGCGCCATGGGAAGATGCCGTGTGTCTTGCGCAAACCGCTCTCTTTCAATGCCGGAAACCCAAATGTCGGAGCGCATTTTTAAAACGCGGGCAACATTTGGATGAACGCCCACGCGTATCCATGTCGGAAAACCGTCCTCATCGTGCATACCCAGCAAAACGCTAACCATTCCGTCATTATATTCCAAGGCGTTTGTGTATTCCGCAATACGGCGCAAATTATGCCCGCCGGGAGTCATTGCAACAGGGTTCATGCCTAAATACAGCGGAGAATCAATGCGATACAGCATCGTTACCCCGTCGATTGTATGCTGATAAAATCTTTGCCTTCTCAAAAGATGGGAAATGTCTATCCTCGTGCCGCCGCCCCGAAGGTCAATGCCCGTCACAAGGTCTCCCAAACTTACAGCCCCATGAACAATAATATAGCTTGTTGTCCAGTCCTGTTGCCCTTCGGCAGCCAAAGGATTTTGCAAAGCCGGAGGCATTTCGCGGTCAAGGATAATCGAGCGATACTCCAAAACATTGATAACTTCGTGGTCGTGAGGGATTTCTACCCAGTGATAAAGCCCGAAAATTTCGGGGTCAGCCCTTGCGATAACGGCAACCGTGCCTTCGGGCGCGTATGCCGTAAACCTTGCGGGATTCCTTATGGGTATTCCGCCCCTTCTGCCGACAAATTCCTTACATGCGTACAGGGTAACGCCGTTATGGTCAATCCGCCAAAAGGTCGAGCCGCCGACTATCTCCGCATACAAATGATACGGGATATTTTGCAATGCGGCGGACATATCATACGTTGCGGGGATAACACGTTGCGCGGCGGCGGCAAAAAAATTCGCATCATCGGATTTTTCAGCTCGCTCGAGTCCGACTCCAACAATTGCCGTATTTGTGTCAGCGTCCCACGTCAAATTGTACCCCACGGCCTCAAGCGGTGCGCGCAAGGGAACCATTACTCTGTCGCCGATAATTTGCGCCGGAACATCCAAGGCGAAACTTCCGCCTCCTGCTGTGGAAAAAACCATATTTCCGGGATAAATGAACACAAACGTATTCGGGGCGCGACTAAGAACAGCCCGCGTCGGAAAATCAAACTCCTCACCCGGGTACAGTACGCCAAAATCGTACCAGCGTACATCAAAGCCCAATGCCTCAAAAGTCCCGCGAAGCGGCACAAGAACCCGCCCGTCAATAATAACGGGTTGCTGGTCGGGAAAATTAACGGGCTGCCCGTTTACAATCACGCGGATGTCGCCATACACCGCAACGGAAGAAATAAGTAAAGCGGCGCAAATGCCGCACAGGAAAAAAATACTTTTTATCATTTCACATATCCTCTTTCTCTCGCAGGCAGGAGTACAAAAATAACCCTGCTCGTAAGGAATTGTCGGGCAGTTCCTAAACCGAGCAGGGTGGAATTTTTGCGGATATTTAAAATTATTTGCCGTTTACGGCGTCGCGAAGTTTTTTGCCAACTTTAAAGCGGGGAGCTTTGGAAGCGGCGATTCTCATGGGTTGACCGGTTTGGGGGTTGCGACCTTCGCGCTCGGCGCGCTCGACTACGTCAACCGTCATGAAACCTACGAGCTGTACTTTTTTTCCTGCTACCAACGCGTCGGTAACAACACCTTCGAAAGCCGACAGGAATTTTTCCGCGTCTTTCTTGGTCAAATCTGCCGCTCCGGCAACTGCCGCAATAAGTTCTGTTTTGTTCATTGGTTAGTCCTCCTTAGAAATATGTGGGTGTTTGTCCGTTCCTCAAGTATATATATATGCTTGCACTCCGTTTGTCAAGGAAAATCCAGCAATTATATATAAAATATTTCCAACTGTCACTGATGGCAACATTTTTTTTGCAAAGTTCTTCATTATGAATAACTTAATGAAGAATTTTAATGAATAATTTTATGGCAATGCTTCAGACAAATGTGTTTGGCATCGTCCCGTAAAAATCGCGCCGTCATCGACGATTAAATTTGACGTCATTACATTGCCGGAAACGTCCGCCGTTGTGGCGAGGTGAATTGTGTTTCGGCATTCGATATTGCCAAAGACTTGCCCTGCAACGCGAGCCGAGCCGGATTGAATATTGCCGTCAACCCTGCCGGTTTCGCTCACGTTAATCAGGCCCTCGATATCGACGTCGCCGATTATCGTGCCGTCAACCCGCATGGATTCGGCCTCGGAACACGAAACACGCGCGGCTTCAATTGTAAAGCCGTTTCCGATAACGGTACTCGTAGGCTTGTTGAATTCGTCCATACAGACTTAGCCCTCCTTTTGTGCGATTTGGACAATACTTGGCTTTCTTATGGTGCGATTTGATTGGGGGTGCGAGTAATCAGAGGTGTTCTAATAAAAATGCGGTGGGGTTTACGGCGGTGCCGTTTCTTCGGACTTCGTAGTGGAGATGGGGGCCGGTGCTTCGGCCCGTACTGCCTACGAATGCGATAACTTCGCCGCGCTCGACGCGTTGACCTTGGCGCACGTCGTTGCGCGTATTGTGCGCGTACATTGTTGTTAATCCGCCGCCGTGGTCGATTATTACGGTGTTTCCGTAGCCGCTTCTCCAGCCCGCGAAAATTACCGTGCCTCCGCCCGCCGCGTGAATCGGCGTGTTCCAGCTTGCGGGGATGTCAACGCCGCTGTGATGCTCGTGTCCGGTGCCGCCAAAAGGATTTCTGCGCCAGCCGAAGCCCGACGAAATACTTCCGCGAACCGGCCAAAGCGTCGGGTAATTTAATAAATACGGGGCAATCGCTTCTTTACGTATTTCCAAATCCTCGAACAGGGCGCGCTGTATTTCAAGTTCCGCCTTTAAGATGTCCAGGCGGGCGATAAGCTCGCTTTCCGAGAGGGCGTCGTGGGAATGGTTTAAAAGACCGACGCCGGGTTCATACGCAGCTCCCAAAACCTGCGGCGCAAGCGATTCGCGAAGGAGCGTGTGCGCTTCCTCCATTTCCGCGATAAGAGCAGCAATCGGCGGAATAATTTTTCGCGCGGAAAGCCCCGCGACAATCCCTTGCATGTCTTCATCGAGGTCGCGAATTTGCTCCTCGATTTCGTCGATTAAATCCCACATATTTTCCAAAGTGTCTTGATGGCGTTGTTCTTGGCGATACATTTCCATTTGTGCGCGGGTTTGTTCCTCGGAAAGTTGCTCGTACATTTGGGTCGTCGCGTCGATAAGGTCGCTTTGGGCTTGCTCGGCGTCCTCGCGGAATGCGTCGAAGGCGTCGCGCGTTTCTTCATATGAAGTGTTAAGGCTCCACGCGCGATGCTGGAAGTACATGCTTCGCACATAAAAGCCGCCGACAACGGCAAAAATTACGAAAAACACAATGGCAAACCCATATAAAACCACCCGCGGAATTCGCAAACTGCGGGTTTTTCCGGTGCTGTACGATGGGACAAGCATAAGGGAAATGTATTTTTTCTGTATGTGTGATTTTGAATTTACAAGCTCGCTTACTTTCTTGACTGCCGGACGTTGTTGCTCGGGCTTATTTCGCCTGAAAAACATGTTTGGCACTCCTTAAATTTGTTTTGTTTCAAATTTATAACATAAAAGAAAATTTTTTGCAAGGAAGTTTTAACATTTTTTTAAAATTTTGTTAAAAATGTGTTGCGTTCATGTATTGCGTCCGTTTGTTTTTGAATGTGTCTTCGGTACCCGTCTTCGGTACCCAATGGTCGGACGGAAATAAACCGCTCGAAAAAAACGAGTCGGCGAGTGTCACTCGCCGACTCGTTTTTTTCATTGGCTAGGGCTGCATTTCTCAAATAATGCGACCAATAAACATCCTAAACTTTCAAGAGCTTGCCCTTATAATTCCATTTAGGTTTCTTGCTTTGAGCAGCGATTCAGATGCATACAAGGAAGTGCTGGAAAGCTTTGAAACATGGCGAAGTTAAAAAGCATATTGCAAGAGCCGT